>DKYZ01000113.1 GCA_002493515.1 Porphyromonadaceae bacterium UBA7087
AACTATAAACGATTAGTGATAAACTATAGACAGACGTTTATCACTAATCGTTTATAGTTTATCACTGATCACTGATCACTAATCGTTTATCACTGTCTTGAGGCTCTTCACGCGATGGTCGGCCGTCATGACTGTGATGATGTAGGCTCCGGGAACGTATCCGGCGAGACTTACGGTGTTCTCGCGCGGTGATTCCTCACCGTAGAGAAGCGTTCCGTCAATCGAACGAACGGTTACGGCGGCAACCCGCTCCGATGTGGAATATCTGACTACGTTTCCATCCTTCAGGAATGTCACGTCCGCGATATCATCGCTGACGTTCTTCATGCCTGCCGGCATGCTTCCCTCCGTCGTGCCGTGGAAATAGAGCGACGGACGGAAATCGCCGTCCTGGTTGTAGAACACTGCGTCAGGCACACGGATCATGATGCTGTGGTCGCCTGCCTTCTGCGGGCCGAGAGGTATGCGGCGCGTCGGAACGGCAGCACCCGGACACCAGTTGTTCCATTCTTCCCACCATTCGTCTGACTTGCTCCCCCATCCGTATATACCGTTGCCCTGCGTATTGTATTTCCGGTATGGCTCGCAGCTTACTCCGCCCGGCGTATAGGAATGTATCAGCTCGCCGTCGTAATAGACGAGATGGAGCCTTCTGACGTATTCCTCGCCATTCTCGGCAGCTCCATGGTTGGTAAGGATAAGCGTGATCTGACTGTCGGTAACATCCTGCGGGATGTTGAAATGATATGTCTTTGTGGTAGTGCCGAGCGTGTCGGTCGCCACCTCCTTGTAGTTGTTCAGATTGACGTTGCCGTGATCCTCCGCCTTCTTCGCATAGATGGGCACCATCACGTTGGTCGTGACCGGCGAGGCCGGCGACGCGTTCGTCAGGAAATCCACGGTCAGCGTGAAGACATCGTTGCGGCCCTCACACCCCTTTATCTGCTCGTTGGCGGCGTAAGGCACTCCGAACAGCTCCGCCTCCAGCCACAGGTCGTAATTTTCACGCAAGGCCTTGTCGCGCAGAATCAGCGAGACATCCGGAGCATTGTAGAAGAAGGGAACAGCCTGGATTTTCTTGGAGTTCTTGTTCATGAACGGCGTTATGTAACGCGCCACCTCTATACGCTTCACGCTCTCATAGTCGTAAGACTCGGCGCCCTTCTCCACGAATGCGATATCGACATTTCCGATACGGTCGTAATTGTCACACAGCGGGCCGAGAGTCAGGTCAAGGTCCAGACGCTCTCCGATCCTGTCGAGCACATCATCCGTGAGCTTCACGGCGTAGATGGAGTTTTTGTGACGCAGGATGCCGTCATCCTTGTCGGCGTCGAAGATGTTGGAATTGTAACCATCGTAGAATACGGCTTTGTCGAGAATATTGATTCTCAGAGAATCGCCGTCTTCCTGCGCCTGCGCCACTCCGCAAGGGAGGGCAAGCAATAAAAAAGGTAAAATTCGCCTCATAAAGTTGGTTTTAATGGTGAATAAAAGCCTCCGGCACTGTCAGCAGCCCCCGCCGGCATACATTTGTCGACGGCAAACTTACAAAAAAAATCTGAAATATGAAAATCGCGATGAGACCGGGAGCTTGTCCGGATCCCTTCTCCTGGAATCAGGACTCAGCCACATATGTGAACATATGTTAATTCCAGTTCATCCTAAATTTTATATTGTTAAAATATATTAAACAGGCGTATTTTTTTTGTGTTATAGAACATAGTTATTGAAATAATTAGTAATTTTGCATCGAGTTTTTCATGGTATTAGATTTTAAGGTTAACACGAAGATTGGTTGTCGGGATGACAATCAATTTTTTTTGTGCCCATATAAAGGCAACAGGGGCATCCCGCTCCACACCCGGACACCCCCGCTTAACTTATCGCTAATCACTTATAGTTCATCACTCAATAAAGCTCGTAGTCGGTCGAGATGACCTGAAACTCTGTCCGACGGTTAATCTGGTCGGCAGCCTCCTGGTCTTCCGGACTCAGAGTCTCTATATATTCCTCGTTCAGCACTGTCCCTTCGGGAAACTGAGGATACAGCTTGTTGATACGCTTTGTCACAGTCTTGGGCATACTCTCCCCGTAACCTTTCGGATTCAAACGGTCGGCGGCTATACCGGCTGCTATAAGATAATCGACCACGCTCTTGGCTCTGCGGTTGGAGAGATTGATGTTATACTCGTCGCTCCCCTTGCGGTCGGTATGCGCCCCCATCTCTATGGTCACGTTGGGATTGTCGCGGAGCATCTGCGCCATCTCGTCGAGTGCTGCCTTCGATTCATCGCGGAGCGTCGCCTTGTCGAAATCATAGAAGATATTCTCCACCACCTGCGGCTTGTTTATGGCCGCCAGTATGAAATCTATCTCATAGTCGGCATTCTCCTCAGCCATGTCTGACTCGAACTCCTGCTTCACGTTCAGGTAGCCCTTCGCCCCGGCCTTCATCACATACTTGACGCCGCGCTCGAGATTGAACTTGAAGCTGCCGTCGTCGCGCGCTATCTCCTTCTGGTTGCTGCCGTCGTCTCCCACTATACGGATTATGGCGTTCGCCACCGGCTCGTCATCCTTGTCGAGCACCATTCCGGAAATAGTCACCTTTATCTCAGGAAGCTCGAAACTGAATATATGGTCATATCCGCGGCCGTCGCCCCGGTTTGAGCTGAAGAAACCCGATTCCCCCTCCCCGAACGTTATTCCGAAATCATCCCCCGCGCTGTTGATGGGCTGTCCCATATTGTCGATACTCCAACGGTCTCCGGTGGAGTTCAGCCGTGCCCGGAATATGTCGAGCCCTCCGAAGCCGGGGTGTCCGTCAGATGCGAAATATAGCAGGGAATCCGTGCGTGAGTATGGAAACATCTCGTCGCCCGACGTATTTATCTGCGGCCCCATGTTCTCCAGGCTTCCGGCACGCTCCTTCAGATTGATGCGCCAGATGTCCTTGCCGCCGAACCCTCCCGGCATGTCGGAAGAGAAATAGAGATAGGTGCCGTCGGCGGAAACCGCAGGATGGCCCACGGCGGAAATGGTGTCGGCGGTAATCTCGAATTTCACCGGCGCGCTCCAGGTGGCGTCGCTGCGCTTCGACGTGTATATCTCCACACTCGTATTTGAGGTCTCAGAGCGTTTCGCTACTGTCAGATACATCGTCTGGCCGTCGGGTGAGAAACTTATGATACCTTCGTCGGCGTCACTGTTCAGCTCGCCTCCGGCCGGCTCGGGGCGCTGCCACTCCCCCTTCTCGTTCTTCTTGCTATACCATATGTCGCTCTTTTTCATGCCCGTGATTTCCGAGCGGTTCTCCCCGGTCGACTTTTCGTTGGTAGAGGTGAAATATATCTGGTCGAGACTCTTGTCGAGAAACATAGGCGCGAAATCGGCGCGGCGGGAATTGAACAGTTTCGCGTTCTTCACCACATAGCGTGATTTAGGCTTGTTCTTGGCCTCTATCGCCTGCCGGCATCCCTTCATCGCCTCCTTGGCATACTGGTTGTCGGGGTCCCATTCCAGATACGTCCTGTAGGCATCCATAGCCGGCGCATACTTCCCCTCAGCCTGGAGCGAGCGCCCGAGATAAAGGAAGGCCATGCTGTCGGGATATTCATAGCGAATGGCGTTCTGATAGGCTGCCGACGCGCGTGCCGCCATATTCAGCTTGCGGTAGCATGTGGCCATCTTGTAGGCCACCTCCCCTCGCAGCGGACGCTCCTCGCGCTTGGTCAGCTTGTTGTAGATTTTTCTGTAGGTCTTCGAGGCGTCGAAATACTCGCCGCGCTCCAGCTGCGCGTCAGCGTCGCTCAGCTTCGCGCCCCGGCAGCCTCCGGCCAGGAGCGTAAGCGTCATGGCCGCGAGCATAAGAATTATCCTTACCGTCTTTCTCGTCATATCGTTTCTATCGTAATACAGAATAAGGTGAACATCCCTTTGAAGCGGGCGTTCACCTTATTCTGTAACGGAAAACGATAGCCGTATATTATTTTTCCATATCGGCGACTATGGCATCGATTCCCCTGGAGATATCCAGGAATATGTCGTCTACGGCTCCATGGCCTTTCACGGGCATATACTTCCCCTCCTTCGTGTAGTAGTCTTTCAGAGGAGAGGTCTGGTTGTGGTAGACGTCGAGGCGCTTCTTTATGGTCTCGAGATTGTCGTCGGCACGGCCTGTCTCCTTTCCGCGGGCGATCATGCGCTCCACGAGCTCCTCCTCAGGCACCTCCAGCCCCACCACTCCGTGAAGGTCGGTGCCTCTCTTCTTCAGAAGTCCCTTCAGGGCTTCCGCCTGCGGAATCGTACGCGGAAAACCGTCGAAGATCACTCCGGGCTTACCCTGGGCCTCACGCTCGAGCACATCGTCGAGAATGTCGATCATGAGCTCGTCGGGGATCAGCTGTCCCTGCGAGATATACTTCTCGGCTGTCTTGCCGAGCTCCGTGCCCCTCTTGATGTGGTCGCGGAGCACCTCCCCGGTGGAGATATGGTGCAGCCCGTACTTATCGATGATTTTGGCGCTTTGCGTTCCTTTGCCGCTTCCAGGCGCCCCGAACAATACCAAGTTTAACATAGTGTATAATATTATGATATAAGTCCGCGGTATCCGGTAGGACACCGCGGACACTCTTCTTTTGTCTCTAACGCTTATCGGCGCACACCGGTTCCTCCACTACATAGATGTCGCGCAGATTTCGCATCTTCCCGTCGAGGTCGAGGCCATAGCCTATGATGAACTTCGGCGGTATCGAGAATGCCACGTAGTCGGGCTGGAAGCCGGTCTTCGTGCTTTCCGGCTTATGCAGGAGCGTGGCGAAGCGTATCGACGCCGGCTTTCGGCGCCTGAGGTCGTCGATCATATATTTCGCGGTCAACCCGGTGTCTACGATATCCTCGATTATCACCACGTCGCGACCCTCGATATCCTCGCCGAGTCCTATTATCTCCTTTATGCGTCCCGACGATGACATACCCTCGTAGCTGGTGTATTTCACGAAGCATATCGTGGCGTCGTTGATACCGGTTTCCCTGATGAGGTCGGCCGCGAATATGAAGGCTCCGTTGAGCACGCAGAGAAACACCGGTGACTTTCCGGCCAGGTCGCGGCGCAGCTCGCCTGCGATGCGGCACACCTGCTCCTGGATCCTGTCGCGCGTGATATAGGGCACGAACGTCAGCCCGTCTACTATGACTTTATCTTCCATTCTTATCTTACTTGATCACTACGGAGCTGCCGTTTATGATATAGATTCCCGAAGGAAGCGAACGGACGTCGTCGGCTGTGGCGCCACGCTTCACCATTATACCGCTGACGGTATATACGTCAGCCGTCTGGCCGTCAGCCAGGATCTGGTCAATGCCTGTTACGCCCGACACCTGGCAAACGGCACTCACGTCGCTGCCATCCGCCGCCGTGCAGGTGATGTTGGCCGCGCCGATGCCTGTTACGGTCACATTGCCGTTGGAATCGACAGTGGCCACCTCCTCGTTGTCTGTAGTCCATGTGACACTCTTGTCGGAGGCATCCTCGGGAAGGACTGTGGCCTCGATGGAGAACACAGTGCCGGGAAGCGCCGTGTAGTTTCTCGGGTCAAGGGTTATCTTCTCGGCCAGTGTCGTAACGGTCACTGTGGCTTCCGCAGTGATTGTAAGCCCGTCGGGAACAGCCTTGATGACGGCGGTGCCGTTGCCTACGGCCGTCACTACGCCTGAGGCGTCTACCTTGGCCACATTCTCGTTCTCGCTCCACCATACGATTCCCAAGTGAACAGACTCCTCGGGATAATATGTAATGCCGAGAGACATTTTCTCTCCCTTGTGTAGCTCTGCTGACTCGGGTGTGATGGAGATGCTTGTGGGCATGGTCGATACCGTCACCTCGCATGTAGCGGTCAGGGTAACGCCTCCTGTGGTTGTAGCTGTGATGACAGCGTTGCCGTTGGAGAGGGCCTTTACCACGCCGGCCTCAGTAACGCCCGCAACTTCGGGAGCGGAGCTGCTCCAGCTTATGGGATAGGTCTCGCAGCCCTGGGGCGCGAAAGTCACTTCAAGAGCGCGCTCCTCGCCAACATTCATCGCGGCTCCCGAAGGAGAGACGCTGATGCTTGTGGGGAGTGTGGTGACAGTCACCGAGCATGATGCGGTGAGGGATGTTCCCTCTGCGGTTGTCGCGGTGACAGTGGCTGTGCCGTTGGCCACGGCTGTAACCTTACCGGAGGCGTCAACGGTCACGACAGCGGGATTGGAGCTTGTCCAGTTGACTCCCACAGCCTTGCTTCCCTCGGGAAGATAGCTTACGCTGAGTGTAGTTGACTCGCCTACGTGGAGAGCCGCCGTAGCGGGATTCACAGCGATCGACGTGGGAAGAGACGCGATGTATGCGTCATATTCAGCCTGCGTCACCACCTTTATCTTGGCTGGGCTTCCGGCCGGAACCTTGAGGTATGCCTTGTTGGCCGGGATATCCTCCACGGTAGCGGTTACGAAACCGAGCGATCCGTCGTCCATCAGGCCGAGCAGACGCATCGTGTTGGCATCGTATTTCACGAAATTCTCGTGACGGTACTCGTGATTGCAGAAGTATACACCCACTAGCTGGTTGTTTGAGACGGCGCTCCCCTCCCCGCCTATCTCTACGCGGTTGCTGGATGGGGTCTCGTTGTTGCATTCCCAAATCACGGGAGTGCCTTTGGGAATGACACCCTTCACCTCCGAGAGCACGGCCATGCCATGGCCGACCGTGCTGATGGTGTATGCCTTCATGCCGTTGCTGTGGCCCTTCATCGGAAAACCGGCATACATAGTCGTGTAGTTCTTTCCGTTGGCCTTGTATTCGGTCTTAACGCCGAAATACTGGTCACCGTCAGTAGAGAGAGGTTTGATATACCATTTGCGGTAGTCTCCCACCTTCGTGTTGGTCATCAACCCCCTGTCGAGGTCAGAGGCCTCGCCATCGCAGAGATATGACGCCGCTCCACTGTAGGTGCCATAGGCAAAGTAAGTGCCGTCCCAGGTCTGCCCCGGCTTCACAGGAGTCTCAATGACACTCAGATACTGGTCGAATATGTTGTAGAGGCTCTCCCCCTGGGCATACAGGTTGTATTTATATCCGCTCTGATGCTCGATATAGATTACAGTGGAAGGATCCGACACAGCCCTGTCGAATCCTTTCCAGAGCTGTATGGCGCCGGCGTCGACCTTGGTCGCGCCAAAATCAATTTTGCCTTTGTTGTCAGTGACATAGGCATAACGTTCAGTCACGTAATTCTGGATACGGTAGTAGCCGTCACCTTCAAGCTCGGCATGCGCACCTGCCACGCAAGCGGTCCCCAGAATGGCTGTCAGTAAAATTTTTTTCATAATTTAAATAAAAGTTATGTGCGGAATATGCCGACATACGCAGTCAATGTAGATTTGCCGTGTCGTTATTGTCGAGCTGTTATTGTCGCGTTTTTGTTCAAGTTGCAAATTTATAAAAAATATTTTGTATTGCTGCTGAATGCAAACGAATTTAAACTTTTTTAAATAAAAAAAGGGAGCCGCGCTCCGTATGGTTTCCCACATCGGGAGCGCGGCTCCTATTTCACGCGAGGCCTTCAGGCCTCATTTGCGCTTGGTTGGTTTCGTTCTCTCCGCTTATCAGTCTACGATACAGATTGCTACGCGGTTCTGAACGGGATCGGGGAAGGGCTGCTCGAGAGCCTCGCCCATGCTCTTGACAATGATACGGTCTTTCTCGATGCCGTATTTCTTGACAAGCGCGTTGGCGACAGCCTGGGCACGCTTAGCCGAGAGACGGAGGTTGATGGAGAGTGTTCCGGTACCCTTGTCGGCATAACCGGTCACAACCACCTTCTTGTTGGGATGAGCCTTCATATAGTCGGCTACAGCCTGCACCTTTGCCATCTCGGTGTTCGAGATCACGCTGCGGTTGATCTTGAAGAATACGTCGCGGCGCATCTGGTCCTCCTTGGCGGGAACAGGCACCTCAACCCTCTTCTCGACAATCTTCTCTACAACCTTCTCCACGATCTGAGGCTCGCAGGGAACATTGATTGTCTTGACGTTCTTGGTATACGTCGGGCCGAAGGTGTATTTCACACCAACGAGACCGTTGAAATACCAGTCGGCGTTGCCGGCCTTCTTCGAGTTGTAGCCGTCGGGAAGGACATTGGCCATAAGCTCGAGGCCTACCTGAACCTGCTTTGCGACGTTGAAGTTCACGTCGAAGCCGAACTGGCCTACGAAACGTGCCTTCGTGCCGTCCCAGAGGTTCTTGAGCATATAGTTCTCACGGCTGTTGGGAAGACCCGACATTGCCATATAGGCGTCGTTGGCAGCCTTGGCCTGGTCGTTGCCCCAGGCAACATTGACGCCGATTCCGCCGATGAGGTCAACCTCAACCAGACGCTCGGGGTTGTAGCCGCCGAGGATATTGGTCATGTTGAACACAGCGTCAACGGTGGGAGCTACATAGTTCCATCTCCATTTGTAGCGATTCTCGAAAATTTTGCTCGTACCCTTGGAGCTCCAGGCGTTGATGGCCAGACGCGCCCCTATGTAGGGGTTGAAGTTGTGGCCTACCGTGAGCTGCACGTTGGGCTGGAATAGGTCTTTGAAAGGACCCTCTCCGAGCGTCTCCTGACCGCCTACCTGGGCCTGGATGTACCAGTTGGGCTGGAAGACGTACTCCGTGACTTCCTCCTGGGCGTTGGCGCAAAGCCCCCCGGCGAGAAGCGAAGCCGTCAAAAGTATCTTATTCAATTTCATTTTTTAACTCTGTTTTTGGGTTCTTGTTATGCTACTTGTCTCTCGGCCCCGGAGATTAATCCACAACCTGGATATAATACTTGCGGCTGGAGACGTAACCACGGTAGTCTACCGAAGTGTAGAGGAACTCGTAAGTGTAGCCGGCCTCCATCTCGTCGGCGTTCACGCCGAATCTCTGGATATCTCCGTTGACAACCTCTGCGAGCGAACCCTTGGCTGTGTTGATCTTCTTTGCCAGAGCGGATGCGTTCGGAGCCTCGACGCCGTTCCTGTAGACGTTGGTGACACCCACTACCTTCTTGTAGGAAGGAGCGATGAGCTCGGCGGTATAGGAAGTCGCGAAGAGCTCCAGACCGCTTGCATTCCCCTTCGTAAGAATCGTCGGGTCATAGAGCGATGTCGAGAGATGGTGCATTGCATTGTCCTTGCCCATATAGGTCATCATCACCTGCAGGTAGTTGTTCGGGTGGGCGATGACGTTGTTGAGCTTGCGGATCAGAGCGTTGATCTTGTCAATCACATTGTCAACGCGACCGAGGTGACCGTTGATCTGGTTCTGGATATTGTCAAGGATGTCGTTGATGCTGTTCTTGACATTCATGTTCACATCCTCTAACTGGCCATTGATCTCAGCAATCATGTTGTTCACCTGGTCGATCACCTGCTTGTTGATGATGCCTACAAGGCTGTTCGGGTTATCCGGATTGCCGATATAGCTGTTCACAGCATCCACGATGGAATTTACGAAATCATTGAGCATTCCATCACCAGTTTCGGGATTGGCGACAACACCTTCATTATATGTCAGCCTGAGCTCGGTAGTCATGCCGATGGGATTCTTTGTTGTGTCAGGCACAGGTTTTCCGTCGGCACCAGTAGTAGCGGGATAAACCGGCATCGGAGGAATGACAATCTCGCCGTTCTCGATCTTGAAGCCGTTCTCTCCTGTGATCGACGACCAGTCGATTATAATCTGGTCATTGGTGATTCCTGTGATACCGAGGTCAATCACGATATCCTTTCTGAGGTCGTTGAAGAGACGGTTGAATACCTCCGTGATCGGGGTAATCTCCTTGAGACGCTTGTCGGTCGAGAAGTCTACGGCGAAGCTGTAGCCGAGAGGCTGCACGGTGGCAACCGCCAGGTCGTACTGTGACATAACGGACTTCTTCTCGCTTGTCGGGTTGCCCGCTTCGTCAACGCCTGTGGGATTATCCCAGCTTACCTTCATGGCATAAGCGGGGCATACGCCGTTGAGCTGATCGTAGAGCTTCTTGGCGAGCTTGGCGAGGTCAGCTCTCGTGTGGTCTAGAAGAGCATCCTTGAATGCGGTCTTCAGACCCGGCTCAACCTTGAGCTGGAGTTCCCTTACCTTGGCGGGATCGTTGACATTGACATTGATGTCGGATACGTAGAAACCGTTGGGTGTCTCGCTCTGTGCGCGTGTGATGCCGAAGTCAAGCTGATCGTCCTTGGTGCCGGGACGCAGACGCATTGTCTCGATGGGTGCGAGCTCGTTGGTGCTGGTCACAAGTTCCGGACGCAGGCCGTTGAAGTCGCGGTCGGTCGGGTTGACAGTGGAATAGAGACGGCCGAGGTTGTGGCCGTTATTGTTCATATACATCTGGCCGCCCACAAACTCCATGGGCACCAGACCGGCCTCACGCAGACGCTGAACGTCGTTGGCGGTGATGACAGGGTTGTTGGGACCGTCATAGTTGGCGGCTGTCGACTGTGAAGGCCATGTAAAGCTCTGTGTGGCCATACCGAAGTAGCCGAGGAGCATATTGTTGCGGATGCCGAACGGGCTGTTGAACGTGCCGAACACATGGTTGTAGACACCGTTGACATTGATGCCGGTCACGAGCTTGTTCAGACGGTCGTCGAGTATGCGGTATACTTCATCAACCTTGTTCTGAAGGGCCTCGAACTCGACTTTGTGCTTGTCGATATACTCCCAGATGGCGGAGATATCCTGAGTGTTGAGAAGCACCTCATTCTCGAGGGCATCGATATTGCCGAGAATCTCGGTGACTGTATTGTTGAGAGTCGCAATCTCCTGGTCGATACCGTCGATACGGCCCTTGATCTGAGGAATCTCGGACTCCAATGCGGTCAGACTCTGCTGCAACAGATCGATCTGCTCCTTGTTTGCCTCAGCCTTGGCGAGAGCGCTCGCAGCCGTCTGCTCGACAGCGGTAAGACGGTTGGCGATGTCGAGATTCTCAAGAGTCTGAAGACGGCCCTTGATGTCGCTGACCTCGTCGGCAAGACCATCGACCCTGGTGTCGACAGCATTGATCTTGGCCTCGAGGTCTGTCTTCATCTGCTCTATGATCGCAGCCTGGGCGGCGATCTCATTGAGAGCCTTAGTGGCGTCAGCCTGAGCGCTGTCGGCTGCAGCCTGGGCGTTGTCGGCCGTAGTCTGAGCCTTCTCGATAGCCTTCTCGGCCTTGTCCATGCGGTCTTTCAGAGCGTTTACGGCACCCTGGAGCTCATCAATCTGCTTGATTTTGGTCTCGATGTCTGTCACGCGGCCCTCCAGCAGGTTGAGGTCGCCCTTGACCTCGTCAATCTCTGCCTGGAGCTCAGCCTTCAGCTTTGCGATTGCGCCCTCAAGGTCGCATGTGCAAGACTTGATGGCGTTTACCCTCTCGGTCAAGGCGTCAATCGCCCCCTGCAGCTTGTTCTGCGTGATGGCGATCTCGTTCCTGTAGTCCTCGTCAGTGTCCTTACACGACGTGAACGTGCCGCAGCCGGCCGTCGCAGCGGCCAACAGGAGCAATCCGTTGATTACTTTTCTATTCATTCCTTTTGAAGATTTGAATTGATTGATATGATTATTTAACAATTTTTTCACTCTCTTTATAATGGATTTGCGGTGCAAAAAGTTCAGCCGCCGAGTCAAATAGCCAATTATCAGCCATTTAACTCAACCTATATTAGACAAAAAGCATTAATTTTTCTTAATTCCCATACGATTGAAGCTTCGATTTCGGCTACAAAGGTAAAACTCTTTAGGAAAACAACCAAAATTTTAACAGAAAATTTTCAAAGATTTCTCATTTATTTGAATTTTACAGCCTAATTTGTTAACTTTGCCGCGGATTAGCCGCTCCGTAGCATCTACGTCCACGGCTTACTCCTTAATTATATAGACACAGAGACCTGCGGCCGGCGCCTCCCGTCGTCCGCGCGATGATTACAGAACTCCACTTACCAAACAAACTCAACAGATTCTTATGATCAGATTCCGGCCCTTCCACTTTGCGGCTATCCTTCTCGGTCTTCTCTCCCTCGCCGTCCCCTCGGAGGCCGGGGCGCAATACACATCCGCCCCGCTGCGTTTCGAGAAAGACCCAACCCAGACCTTCTTCAGCAACGGACACCTGGAGCTGGGTCTCGACGTAGGCACCACCGGACTCGGACTGGAGCTTGCCACTCCCGTCACCGACTGGATGCGCGTGCGCGCCGGCTTCAACTGGATGCCCACCTTCTCGATTCCGATGTCGTTCAACGTAATGACATTCGGAGGCACCGAGACAATCAACAGCTCCAACTTCGAACGTCTGCAGGAGCTTCTTGGCCAATACAACCTTCACATCGACAAGACTGCAGACATGATAGCCAAGCCGACCATGATAGACTTCAAGTTTCTGGTTGACTTCTCACCTATCCCCGACAACCGCGACTGGCACGTGACGGCAGGCTTCTTCGTAGGCAATAAACGCATCGGCGACGCCATCAACCGAACCAATGAAGCATCCACTATGGTGGGTATAAACATGTATAATGCGATGTATGAATGGTTTACTGAAGGGAAATTCTGGGACGAGCCTCTGCCTGGAGTATCAAATGCCGATGGAACCCCTTTCTATCTTGACCCGGGACTCGGCATGAAACAGGCGGAGAAATTTCTTCGCTACGGGCGCATGGGAATGCATATGGGCGACTTCAAGGACGGGAAGCCATATTATATGGAACCTGACGAGTATGGACAGGTGATGGCCCGCTGCAACGCGACAGTATTCAAGCCCTACCTCGGAATAGGCTACAACGGCTGCCCGACCTCCAACAAGCGTCTGCGCATCGGCTTCGACGCCGGAGTGCTGTTCTGGGGCGGCTCCCCCGACGTGATTACCCACGACGGAGTGAACATGACAAAAGACCTGGTCAACATCCCCGGTAAAGTGGGCGACTACATCGGCTTCATCAGAGCCCTGAAGGTGTTGCCAAACGTCAGCTTCAAGATATCATATACCCTGTTCTGATGTAACTTTTATTTTGCCGTTTGCTATTTTTTATCTACATTTGCAGCAAATTAACCTTTATCAAGCATTTATATAGATAAACCGCGAGAAAAACCAACCTTAATATCAATTGACACCAAGAGGAGGCAGAGATGCCCGGGTGAAAAATTGCAAGAAAACAATAAAATGGAAGAAAAGAAACCCAAAAGGCCGCGCATCAGCATGCCGGCGAGCCAGACTTCAACCGAACACGGGGATAACGAAACCCACTATGAGAAAGTAAATTATCCGGCCGACCAGTCGCAGGGCGAAGGCGGTGAGCAGCGCGCCTACAGCTCGGGACAGTATCAGCAGCGCCGGCCCTACAGCAGCTATCAGGACCGTCAGCAGGGAAGCTACGGCCAGCAGGGGGGCTATCAGCAGCGTCAGTATCAGAACCGTCAGCCCGGCCAGTACAGCCAGAACCGTCAGCCTGGTCAGTACAGCCAGAACCGCCAGCCGGGTCAGTACAGCCAGAACCGCCAGCCCGGCCAGTATGGCCAGAACCGTCAGCCCGGCCAGTACAGCCAGAACCGTCAGCCTGGCCAGTACAGCCAGAACCGCCAGGGTGGCCAGTACGGCCAGAACCGCCAGGGTGGCCAGTACGGCCAGAACCGCCAGCCCGGCCAGTATGGCCAGAACCGCCAGGGCGGTCAGTTCGGTCAGAACCGCCAGGGTGGTCAGAACCGTCAGGGAGGATACGGACAGAACCGCCAGGGCGGATATGGACAGAACCGCCAGGGTGGTCAGTACGGTCAGAACCGTCAGGGCGGATATGGCAATCAGAAAGGAAATTTCCGCAAGCAGCAGGGCGGCATGAAGTTCACTCCGCGCCCCAAACAGATCGACTACGTGCTTGAGGATATCGACCCGAACGAGCAGATTCGTCTCAACAAATATATGGCCAATGCAGGAATATGCTCCCGCCGCGAGGCCGACGAGTATATCACGCAGGGCCTCGTGAAGGTCAACGGCAAGGTTGTGACCGAGCTCGGCACCAAGATCTCACGCAGCGACGTCGTGGAGTATGACGACAAGGTCGTGACTCCGGAGCGCAAATGCTACGTGCTTCTCAACAAGCCCAAGGATTGCGTCACCACCAGCGATGACCCCAACGGACGTCTGACAGTGCTCGACATCGTGAAGAACGCCTGTCAGGAGAGGATATATCCCGTAGGGCGTCTTGACCGCAACACAACCGGCGTTCTGCTTCTCACCAACGACGGCGACCTAGCGTCGAAGCTCACGCATCCGAAGTTTGTGAAGAAGAAGATATATCACGTCTGGACCGACAAGCCCATCTCCGAAGACGACATGCAGCGCATCGCCGACGGCATAGAGCTTGACGACGGGGAGATACACGCCGACGCCATCAGCTACGTCAGCGACACCGACCGCAACCAGGCGGGAATCGAGATACACTCCGGCCGCAACCGCATCGTGCGCCGCATCTTCGAGAGCCTCGGCTACCGCGTCACCAAACTCGACCGCGTGTATTTCGCCGGCCTCACCAAGAAGAACCTTCCGCGCGGCCGCTGGCGTTACCTCACCCAGGAAGAGGTGAATTTCCTCCGCATGGGTTCCTTCGAATAATCGAGATTCCGACAAACAAACACCAATCAACATAGGCATATCAAAGGCAGGTCATTCCACGACCTGCCTTGAAACATAAAAAGGTATGAAAGATATAAAACGTAAGACAGTGGCCGACATCCTGGCACACGGCGCAGAGCTTGCCGGACAGGAAGTCGACGTCAAAGGATGGGTTCGCACCCGACGGGGGAACAAGAACGTGCAGTTCGTGGCCCTCAACGACGGCAGCACGATCAACAACCTCCAGATTGTGTTCGACCTCTCTAAATTCAGCGACGAGCAGCTCCGCCCCGTCACCACAGGCTCCTCCATCCACGTGCAGGGTCTTCTGGTGGCTTCCCAGGGCAAAGGACAGTCGGTGGAGGTACAGGCAGACGAGCTTCAGATATACGGCACGGCCAACCCTGAGGAATATCCCCTCCAGAAGAAGGGACACTCACTGGAGTTTCTCCGCGACAAGGCTCACCTGCGTCAGCGCACCAACACCTTCTCGGCTGTGCTCCGCATCCGCCACGCCCTGGCATTCGCCATACATAAATTCTTCAACGACAAGGGTTTCTACTATTTCCACACTCCGCTGATAACAGCCTCCGACTGCGAGGGCGCCGGAGCACAGTTCCAGGTCACCACTCTCGACCTCAACGACGTGCCGCGCACAGAAGACGGGAAGGTGGACTACAACAACGACTTCTTCGGACGCCAGACCTCGCTGACGGTCAGCGGCCAGCTCGAAGGGGAGCTCGGAGCCACAGCCCTGGGCTGCATCTACACATTCGGCCCGACATTCCGCGCCGAGAACTCCAACACACCGCGCCACCTCTCAGAGTTCTGGATGATAGAGCCGGAAATGGCGTTCTACGAGATAGAAGACAACATGGACCTCGCCGAGGAGTTCATAAAATACTGCATCTCCTATGCCCTGGAGCATTGCGCCGACGACATAGCCTTCCTCGCCGACCATTTCGACAAGGAGCTGCCTGAGCGCCTCCGCTTCGTGGTGGAGAACGATTTCGTCCGCCTGCCCTATACGGAGGGCGTCCGCATCCTCGAGGAGAGCGGAAAGAAATTCGAGTTCCCGGTATACTGGGGCGTGGACCTCGCCTCGGAGCATGAGCGTTTCCTGGTGGAGGAGCATTTCAAGAAGCCCGTGATCCTCACCGACTATCCCAAGGAGATAAAGGCCTTCTACATGAAGCTCAACGACGACGGCAAGACGGTGCGCGCCATGGACGTGCTCTTCCCCAAGATCGGCGAGATAATCGGCGGCTCGCAGCGTGAGGAGAACCTCGACAAACTGCAGGCACGCATCGACGAGCTCGGTCTTACAGGCATGGAATGGTATCTCGACACACGCCGCTTCGGCACAGTCCCCCATTCCGGATTCGGACTCGGCTTCGAGCGCCTCGTGCTCTTCGTGACCGGCATGCAGAACATCCGCGACGTGATACCTTTCCCGCGTTTCCCCAAGAACTGTGAGTTCTAAGACACGGCATATACAGAAGGCGGCAAGACGCACTGAGAGGCGTCTGCGGGGAGCGCTCCGCCCCCTTGCGGCTCTCTGCATGATTATCTGCTGCCTGATAACGACGCTTCCGGCGCGCCCGCAAGACGCGCCGGAAACGCCGTCACACTCTCTCCAACCCATTTCAGGCTCCCGGGGCGAAAGCGCGGAGCCGCTTACCGTAAGCGTCATCACCTGCTGGCCCGGAAAGGAGATCTACGAGCTCTATGGCCACGCCGCCATACGCATCAGGGGCGAGAGATTCGACTCTGTGTGGAACTACGGCGTCTTCGACTTCCGGCAGCCCAATTTCGTCTACCGATTCGTGAAGGGGGAGACCGACTACATGCTCGCCGGATACCCGTTCGAATGGTTCATGCCGGAATATGTGGACGGGGGCAGGAAAGTGGTGGAGCAGGTGCTCAACCTGACTCCCGGCGAGGCCCAGGAGCTGCGCCATATCCTGCAGAGGGAGTCATTGCCGCAGAACAGGCAGTACCGCTACAATTACGTAAAGGACAATTGCGCCACACGCATCCTCGACCGTATCGACGACGCTTCAGAGAGCCATGCCGTCTATCCCGACAACGTGGCATTCGGCACCTTCCGCAACGGGATGCGTGCCTACGACGTCAACTACCCCTGGTATCAGTTCGGCATCGACATAGCCCTGGGCTCGGGCATCGACCGCCCCATAGGCTCACGCGAGGAGATGTTCATCCCCGTGGAGATGATGCAGAAAATGGAGAGGGCTCGCTTCACCGACGGACGCCCCCTTGTCAAGGAGACAAAGATTCTCTATGCGGGGAGACCGGGGGCCACACTCGACGCGACTCCGTGGTGGCTTACCCCCATGACATGGTCGCTTGTGGCGCTCCTCGTATCCATTGCGATAGCTGTCTACGACGCCCGGCGCAGGCGCGTCAGCCGGTGGTGGTATACACTTTTCTTCTCACTTCTGGGCATCGCCGGATGCGTGGTGACGTTTCTGGTGTGCTTCTCAAGCCACGAGGCCACAAGCCCCAATTCCCTCTGGATCTGGCTCAACCCGCTGCAGCTCGTCATGGCCATCTGCGTATGGTGGCGCCTGACACGTCCTGCGGCTCTGGCAGTGGCCTGGTACAACATGGTGGTGATGACGGTGACACTCATTGCCTGGCCGCTGCAGAACCAAAGCGCCAATCCGGCGTTTTTCCCTTTGATGGGCTCAACGCTCATTCTCTCGGGGGCGTATGCAATAATCTCCTCCGGGAAAAGTTATAATAATAGGAATGAACAGATTAGTCACATCCGTGCTGATAAGTCTGGTAGGACTAAACACCGTGATGCAGGCGCAGGCCCCAGGCGGCAGGCCAAAGCTCGTGGTAGGAATAGTCGTTGACCAGCTACGCACCGACTACATAGAATATCTTCAGAAGCTTTTTGGAGAAAACGGTTTCAAAAAGCTTATGCGCGACGGCGCCTACATGCGCGACGTCGATTTCGGCGTGCCACTGCTCGACAAGGCAAGCGGCACCGCAATGGTGTATACCGGCGCATATCCGGCCTTCAACGGCGTCCCCTCATCCTCATTCTACGATCCGGCAACCAAGAAGCGCCGTCCGGCCCTGCTTGACGACAAAAGCGTGGGCAACTATACCGACGAGACCCTCTCGCCGAAGGGTCTCAGACTCTCCACCGTAAGCGACGAGCTTGCCGTGGAGGGAGCAGGCACAGGAGCCGTCTATTCAATCGCCACCGACCCGCAGCAGGCCATAATAATGGCCGGCCATGCCGGAAACTCCGCTGTATGGCTCAACGAGAACAATGGGAAATGGGCCTCCACCACCTATTACCGCGAGACTCCGGTGACGGTCAACAACCGCAATTACGGACGCTCCGTGGCCGAGCGCATCGACACGATGCAGTGGCGTCCTGTCCTCAACCCTCCCGCCTATCCGGGAACGCCGGCCCATAAACGCCAGACGGCATTCCGGCATTCCTTCCCGTCGTCCGACCGCAATCTCTTCCGCATGTTCAGCGCCACCCCCCTCGCCAACGAGGAGGTGACCGACATCGCGATCGACTATCTGCGCGACATGCGCCTGGGAAACCGGGGCGACGCCATCGACATGCTCAACATCGGCCTCACGGCCGCCCCTTATAAATACGTCAACGACGGGGATTTCCGCACTGAGCTGGCCGACTCCTACCTGAGGCTCGACATGCAGCTCGGACGCCTCTTCGACGCCATCGACCGCTACGTCGGGCTCGGCAACACGGTGATTTTCCTCACCGGTACCGGCTACTATGACGACGCGGTGATCGACGACCCGAAATACCGCATACCCACCGGCGATTTCTCATCACGCCGCGCCCTCTCCCTGCTGAACTCGTATTTCTGCGCGAAATACGGCAACGGCGACTATGTGGATGCCCTCTACGACGGACATCTGTATCTCGACCACGCCAATATCGAGGCCAAGGACCTCGACCCCAGGAAGCTCGCAGACGAGAGCCGCGATTTCCTGTGCCGCATGAGCGGGGTACACACTGCCTACTCCACCGCCGACATTATCCAGGGCATCTCCCCTGAGCTGCAGGCGCTGCGCCGAAACATCGACCCGAAGACCGCGGGCGACGTTTATGTGGAGTTCGCCCCGGGATGGAATGTGGCGTATGACAACGACTATCCCGCCGACACGCAGGCAATGCGCACCGCCGCTACCCTGACGCCGGCCTTCATCATGGCTCCCGGGCTCGCTCCGCAGACAATCGGAGAGACCGTGGACGCAACGGCCCTGGCTCCGACCGTGAGCCGGGTGCTGCGGATACGCTCACCCAACGGGGCGCATGACAAACCTCTCGCCCTCGACTGACATAACCTCATATTCCAAATTAAAATAAAAGACAAGACCATAATGGGTTTAAACAATATATTCAAGAAAATATTCGGCGACCAGAGCGAACGCGCGGTACGCCCCCTCTGGCAGAGACTGGCAAAGGAGATCAACCCCATCTCCGAGGAGATAAAGGGGATTTCCAACGACGAACTCCGCAAGCGCATCGACGTGATACGCGACTCCATACGCGGCGAGGCCAAGGAATACAAGGACCAGATGGCGCAGATACGCGCCGAGATCGAGACCCTCGACTACGACAAGCGTGAGCCGCTGTGGAAGAAAATCGACGACCTGCGCGACGAGTGCTTCAAGATGTATGCGCGCCGTCTCGACGAGGCCCTTCCCGAGGTGTTTGCCGTGGTCAAGGAGACCGCGCGCCGTTTCAAGGAGAACGAGCTTATAACAGTCACCGCCACGCAGTCTGACCGTGAGCTGGCTGCCGCCGGAAAGGATTTCGTCAGCATAGAAGACGACAAGGCCATTTACCGCAACTCCTGGGTGGCAGGCGGGAACACCATGACCTGGGATATGGTGCATTATGACGTCCAGCTCATCGGAGGCATGGTGCTCCACGGCATCATGAACGGCGACAAGGCATCCAACAACATCGCCGAGATGGCCACCGGTGAGGGAAAGACCCTCGTGGCCACACTGCCGGTGTTCCTCAACGCCCTGACGGGCGAGGGTGTCCATGTGGTGACCGTCAACGACTATCTCGCCAAGCGAGACTCGGAATGGATGGGTCCCCTCTACCAATTCCACGGCCTGACTGTAGACTGCATCGACAAGACAGACCCCAACTCCGAGGAGCGCCGCAGGGCATACCAGTGTGACATCACGTTCGGCACAAACAACGAGTTCGGTTTCGATTACCTTCGTGACAACATGGCGACGATGACCGAAGACCTCGTGCAGCGTGACCAGCATTACTACGCCATAGTCGACGAGGTTGACTCCGTGCTTATCGACGACGCCCGTACGCCGCTCATCATCTCCGGCCCCGTGCCTAAGGGCGACGACCAGATGTTCAACGAGTTCAAGCCAAACGTGGAGAAGGTGGTTAACGCACAGCGCAAGCTCGCCCAGAGTCTTCTCATGGAGGCCAAGGAGAAGATTTCTGCCGCACAGAGCGGAGACCCTGAGAAGATTGCAAAATACGATACCCGCGAGGATAAGAAGAAACCCCTCTCAGCCGACCAGCTGCTTGAGGACGGCGGTCTCGCCCTTTTCCGCGTCTATAAGGCGCTTCCCAAACACGGGCCGCTTATCCGCTACCTCAGCGAGGAGGGCATCAAGCAGATTCTGCTCAAGGTGGAGGCCAAATACATGGCCGACAACAACCGCGAGATGCCAAAGGCCGTGGAGCCACTTTATTTCGTAATCGACGAGAAGAACCACAGCATCGAGCTCACCGACAAGGGTATCGAAGTGCTGACAGGCACCACACAGGACCCTGAGTTCTTCATCCTGCCCGACATAGCCGCCCAGCTTTCGGCCATCGACAACGAGGAGGGCACTCCCGAGGAACACCGCCAGAAGAAAGATGAGCTGCTCCAGAACTATTCCGTGAAGGCAGAGCGAGTGCACACCGTCAACCAGCTTCTCAAGGCCTACACCCTCTTCGACAAGGATGTGGAATACGTGATTGACGACAACAAGGTGAAGATTGTCGACGAGCAGACAGGACGTATCATGGAGGGACGCCGCTACAGCGACGGCCTTCACCAGGCCATCGAGGCCAAGGAGGGTGTCAAGGTCGAGGCCGCCACACAGACCTACGCCACGATTACCCTTCAGAATTACTTCCGAATGTACCGCAAGCTGGCCGGTATGACCGGTACGGCAATGACAGAGGCCGGCGAGTTCTATGATATCTACAAACTGGAGGTGGTGGAGATTCCCACCAACCGTCCCGTGATACGAAATGACCAGAACGACCGCGTATACCGCACCAAGAAGGAGAAATACGCCGCCGTGATCCAGGAAGTCGTGGATATGGTCAACCAGGGACGTCCCGTGCTTGTCGGCACGACGTCGGTGGAGATTTCCGAGCTTCTGTCGAAGATGCTCCAGCTGCGTAAGATACCCCACCAGGTGCTCAATGCCAAATTCCACCAGAAAGAGGCCGAGATTGTGGCCCAGGCTGGAAAGAAAGGCACTGTGACCATAGCCACCAACATGGCCGGACGAGGCACCGACATCAAGCTCACCGACGAGGTGAAGCAGGCCGGCGGTCTCGCCATCATAGGAACGGAGCGTCATGAGTCACGCCGCGTCGACCGCCAGCTGCGTGGCCGCGCCGGACGTCAGGGCGACCCCGGAAGCTCTGTGTTCTTTGTCAGCTTCGAAGACACCGTGATGCGTCTGTTCGCCAACGAGCGTATCGTCAAGACACTCGACCGCCTCGGATTCCAGGAGGGCGACATGATCGAGTCGAAGATGGTGACGCGCTCCATAGAGAACGCCCAGAAACGCGTTGAGGAGAACAACTTCGGTATCCGCAAGCGCCTCGTGGAATATGACGATGTGATGAACGCCCAGCGAAAGGGTGTCTACGGACGCCGCCAGAACGCCCTCAAGGGGGAGAGGATCGGCACCGACATAGCCAATATGATTTACGAGACGTCGCAGAATCTCGTCAACGACCGCAATATCGTCGGATACACTGAACTGAGCGAGAAGGTCTACAAGACTCTTTCCATCGAGCTTCCCTTCACCGAGGAGGAGTTCAACAAGCTTGATTCATCCGAGCTCACCGACCGTCTCGCCGAGAGCGCGATGCAGACTTTCGTGAGGAACAAGGAGAAGATGGCGCAGACGGCTATGCCCTACATCAAGGAGTTTGTCGAGGAGAAAGGCGCCAAAGGAATGGTGGGTGTCCCCGTGACCGACGGACGCCGTATGTTCAACATCCGCTGCGACATCGAGGAGGCCTACAACAACAACTGCATGCCTCTGACCAAGTCATGGGAGAAGGCTGTGCTTCTGTCGTCGATCGACAAGGCCTGGCAGGAGCAGCTGCGCGAGATGGATGAGCTGCGCAAATCGGTGCAGAACGCATCTTACGAGCAGAAAGACCCGCTCGTAATCTACAAGCTTGAGGCATACGAGCTCTGGAAGAATATGCTCAACGACATGAACTCCAAGTCAGTGTCGACCCTGATGCGCGGCAAGCTTGCCGTTCCTGACTATGAGGAGGCCAAAGCAGCGGAGGAGCGTATGCGTGCCGAGCAGGAGGCCCGTCGCGCCGAGGCCGCACAGCGTCAGCAGATGCAGGCTCGCCAGCAGCAGCATTTCGCCAACAATGTCTCCACAACCTGGAGCAACAACTACGCGAGCTATTCCGCCACTACCGACACGTATCCCGGGGAGTCGGCACAGCGTCAGGCAGCGATGAATACCAACCGCGGCGAGACCAAACAGCGTCAGCCGGTAAAGAACACCTCTCCCAAGGTAGGACGCAACGATCCGTGCCCCTGCGGCAGCGGCAAGAAATACAAGAACTGCCACGGCCGCAACGCGTGACCAACGATAAACGACAAGCTATTAGCTATTAACGATTAGTGATAAGAACCGCCCCTTCCCCGGAAACCCGATTTAATTCCGGAGAAGGGGCAATTTCAAAAAAAGTGGCTGTCTTTTGGTTTGTAACTAAATTTCAGTTACCTTTGCGCCATAGTTAACGAATATGGGAACAAGAGAAAAACTTATAGAGCGTTTCAAGACACAGCCAAGTGACTTCACCTGGAATGAGCTTGTACGGCTGTTTGCCGCCTTTGGATATGAAATCGGCAACAAAGGCAAGACAAGCGGATCAAGGGTTATTTTCAAGAAAGGAGAAAGTGCCTATACGGCTCACAAGCCCCATCCTGACAGCATTATCAAGCCATATGTGATGAAACAGGTATTGGAATTTTTCAAAAACAACAAACTGATATGAACACAATGAACTATAAAGGCTACATCGGTAGCATCGAGGTGAGCGAAGAAGACAATTGCCTTTTTGGAAAAGTGCTTGCTCTTCCCCATGACACTATGATTACCTATGAAGGCAATACAGTTGCCGAACTCCGGGAAGACTTCCATGGAGCGGTTGATGATTATCTCGCCCATTGTGAGGCAGAGGGAATAGAACCTCGCAAAAGCTATTCAGGCGCCTTGAATGTCCGGATATCCCCGGAAACCCACAGTAAAGTGGCGTTACTCGCAAAACAAGCCGGAATATCAATAAACGCCTTTATACGCAATGCGGTCGAAAAGCAGATAGCTGCCATGCTATAACCATCTGTTTTTAAATATAATAAAACAACAAAATCGCCAATAACCAATTTTATTGATTATTAGCGATTTAAATATCGAGCGGTAAACGAGACTCGAACTCGCGACCCTCAGCTTGGGAAGCTGATGCTCTACCAACTGAGCTATTACCGCGTTTTCACGCCACAAAGTTAGTATTTTCATCCGGATTCACAAAATATTTTCCTCCCTAATTTCAATCATAGGGATTTTTCTTGTAATTTTGCACATTATTCCCCCCGACAGGACGGAAGATAACATTTAAAACGCAAGCCATGCAGCAGAACTATTATTACATCGTGGTGGACGGACGCTCGGAAGGTCCTTTCCCCAAGGATATCCTGAAGCTCAAGAACCTTAAGCCGGACTCTCTCGTCTGGGCACAGGGTATGCCGGAATGGAAACGTGCCGCCGAGATAGCCGAACTCGCCGATCTGTTCATCCCCACCCCCGGAGCATACACCACAGAAGAGATACATATCGAGACAGAGCCACAGGTATGGTTCGCCATCATCAACGGCAACCGTCTCGGTCCCTCCACAATAGATGAACTAATCAACATGGGGCTCACTCCATCCACACCGGTATGGAAAGAGGGGATGCCAGACTGGTATGAGACATCCACGCAGCCCGAAATAATGAGGCGTCTTGATGCCCGAAACAGCAATGGAGCCTCAAACCCCTACTTCACCTCCTCAGGAGCCACGAAAACAACCTACAACCCATATGCCAACACCTCCAACAAATACGGAATCAACGACACATACGGCACCCGGGACGGCTACAACACGAATCAATACGGGTCGCAGAATCAATACAGCGACAGAAACCCCTACAACGGCGGCGGAAACATACCCCCGCAGTTCCCACAAGGCTACACCAACTGGCTCCCCTGGGCAATCGTGGCCACTGTGGCCGGCGCATTGCTCAATTGCCTCGGAATGATTCTGGGAATCATAGCCATCGTTCAGGCCAACAAGGCCAACAACCTGATGCAGCAGGGATTCCCGGAACAGAGCGCCTCAAGCAACAGTTCTGCCAAGGTGCTTTGCATCATATCTTTCGTGCTCTCCGGACTTGGACTGGCAGCCATGGGATGGCTTTTTACCACCGGTTTCTTCTCCGCTTTCCTCTGACCCCTATCCTGATACTTTCATAACCTACGCATAATGAGATACTACGCCATGATTGAAAGGGAACGCAAGGGACCCTTCTCTCTCGACGAGCTTGCGGACGCCGGAGTGCGCCCTTCCACCTATGTATGGTGTAAGGATATGCCCGACTGGCAGCCGGCCGAGGATGTGCCCGACATATGCCGTCACTTCCGCCGCCGTATCCACGACCTGATGTATCCCTCAACTCCCATGACTCTTCCTGAGGAGAAGAGTCTCGGCGAGACGCAGGATGATACCAGACGCGACAGCCCTGATGACGACGCGCTCGCGGATATACCTCCGATGTTCCGGCGACCGCTGCGCAAGGCCGACATCACGCCGGGAACGCCATTAAGCCACGAACCGGACACAGATTTGCCCCCGCAGTCGATGACCCTGCCGGCAATTCTCGCCACGATTTTCTGTTTTCCGCTCACCGGTATCGCGGCAATCTACTACTCGCTGCTATCATCCAGATGCTGGCGACAGGCCAACACAAACGGCGACGGTATAAAAGAGAAGGCCGGCGGCGATGGGGCCGACAGCCGGGAGATGAAAAAAATGGCCCACGACTACTGCCGCATGGCCAAGATGTGGACAGGAATCACATTCTTCTTCGGACTGATATTCCAGGCTTTTATAATTTTCAACCTTATCTGATATTCCACGACAGCGTCCCCCGATGCGGACGCTCTCGCATTATCACCATATCAGGTAAGGCCAAAGTGTGAAATAGACGAAACTGCTGAATATAAAGCCCAGCACCACGTAGACTATCAGCCACGCGAAGGATATTATGAATCCCGCCCAGGCCCAGCCAGTCTTGCGGTTGCCCAGACCCACGCACGACAATATCGCGCCCAATATCCAGAATATGCCCCCCAGATAGGGCAGCCATCCGAAAACCACTGCCAGGCACGCAAACACGAAGCCCAGAATTCCACTCGTATTGTTTCCCATAATTCTGTTTTATTAATTGCAATAACTTGTTTATCACCAACCACTTATCACTAATCACTGTCAGTGGGTGTACAGGAAGCGCTTTATCGACCTCTTGGGAGTCTTCTCAAACTCATTTGGCACCAGGATAATCTTCGCAATGCGCTCATAGGGCGCGACAAGCTTGTTGAGCTCCTTGCGCACATTCTCCATCGCGCTCTGGAGGTCGTCGCCCGTCACACCCAGACGGTCGGTGGCCTCGTAGTCGGGATACACAAGAGCCACAAGACGTCCGTCACGCTCCACCACCAGACTCTCCGCCACAAAAGGCATGTTGTTGAGCTTGGCCTCTATCTCCTCAGGATATATATTCTGTCCCGAACCGCTAAGTATCATGGTCTTCGACCTTCCGCGCAGAAAAAGCACATTGTCACGACTCTGGGTACCCATGTCGCCCGTCTTTAGCCAGCCATCGTCCGAGAGCACAAGCTCAGTGGCCTCCGGATTCTTGTAGTAGCCTTTCATCACGTTGGTGCCACGCACGCAGATCTCCCCGGGGACATTCTCCGGATCCGGCGACAGTATCCTGGCCTCCATGCGGCCAAGCACCTTTCCCGATGAACCGGGCACAAACTTACGCCACGGCGAATACGATATCAGCGGCCCGCATTCCGTCATGCCGTAGCCGACGGTGAACGGGAACTTTATCTTATACAGGAACTCCTCCACCTCATGATTGAGCGGGGCGCCCCCTACAATCACCTCCTCGAACTCACCTCCGAAGGCGTCGATGAGCTTCTTGCGTATCTTGGAATATATCAGAGAGTCAAGGAAAGGCACCGCGAGGGTCCAACGCATTGTCCCCTTTGAAATCATGGGCAGAATCTGGTTCTTGTAGATCTTCTCCAGAATCAGCGGAACGCATATCACCAGATTGGGGCGCACCTCGGATAGGGCCTTCAGCAATACCCTCGGGGAGGGGGTCTTGCAGAGGAGCGTGATATGCGAGCCTACGGCCAGAGGCGTAAGCATGTCGAACGCACATCCGTAGGCATGTGCCAGGGGAAGGAAAGCCAGGGCGCGCGAGCTCCGGAAATGGAGTTCGGAACTTATTCCGAAGCATACGTTGCCGGCAAGGTTCTCCCCTGTCAGCATCACCCCTTTGGAGAATCCGGTCGTGCCGGAGGTATAGTTGATTTCTGCAAGCTCCGAATTGTCGCGGTCGATATACCTTACGTCATTGGAGCTGAAACCGTCGGGATACCTGCGGTTGAAGCGCCTCTTGAGGAGCCTCATATGGCGCATGACCTCAACTCCGGCTGATTCGTGGAGCACATTCTTGCTCTCCAGCCCTATCACCGCCTTCACCCTCAGCAGGGCCTCCGGCTCGATATGTTCCCACACCGTCTCGGAGATAAAGACAAGCTCCGCCTCGGAATGGTTGATGATATGGGTTATGTCTACGGGATTGAAATCGGAAAGCACCGGCACGATCACGGCTCCATATGTGACGGTAGCCATATAGGCCATCACCCAGGCGATGGAATCCTTTCCGCACACCACCACCTTGTCGCCCGGCTTCAACCCTATCGACTCGAAAAAGAGATGAGTCAGGGCGATGTGGTAAGCCAGGTCGCCATAGCTGAGGGTATGGCCCGTGGGATATTCGGTAAGCGCCGGAAGGTCCCAGTTCTCTATGAAGCTCTTCTCGTAGATCTTTATGAAATTCTGAATCTCATACATCTTGTCTGTATTAAGGGGTTTCGTATATGTTCCTTATGATATAACAACGGCGGAGCGTCTTGAGACGTCCCGCCGTTGCTATTTTTTACGATATGACCGGCTCAGGCCTCGAATTTATCTGATATAGCCTTCGCGATCTGCTTCATTTTCTCGGGGTCGGGGTCGCTTATCTTGTGGGCGAAGTCCATGTCCCCCTCGTTTTTCAGAGGCACCAGGTGGATATGCGCGTGGGGCACCTCCAGACCGAGCACAGCCATTCCGATCTTGCGGCATGTGATTGCCTCCTTCATGGCCTTGGCCACTTTCTTGGAGAACACAATCATGGCGGCAAGCTCCTCGTCGTCGATATCGAATATGTAGTCGGTCTCGCGCTTGGGCACCACCAGCGTGTGGCCCCAGTTCACCGGGTTGATGTCGAGGAAAGCGAAGAAGCGGTCATCCTCGGCCACCTTGTAGCAGGGAATCTCCCCGGCTATGATTCTTGAGAATATTGTCATACTGAAAACTTTTCATGAGACGCGCCGGCCTGCGGCGCGGGAAGGTCAGATCTCTATGTTAACGATCTCGAAATTGATGATGCCCATGGGAGCCTTCACCTGCACGACGTCGCCCTTGCGATGGCCCAGGAGACCCTGCGCGATGGGAGTGGTGGAGGCTATCTTGTGCTCCTTGAGATTAGCCTCGTTTTCCGTCACGATTGTATACGTCATCGTCATGCCGTTGTCTACGTTGCGGATGGTAACCTTGTTGAGCAGCTGCAGCTCCTCGGTGTTGAGATTGCTGTCGTCGATTATTCTGGCCGAGGCAATCATCTCCTTGAGTTTGGCTATCTTCATCTCGAGCATGCCCTGCGCCTCTTTGGCGGCGTCATACTCGGCGTTCTCCGAAAGGTCGCCCTTGTCGCGGGCCTCGGCTATGGCATGCTTTATCGCCGGACGCTGGGCCTCTAATGCCGACAGCTCCTGCATCTTCTTGTCGTATCCCTCCTTGGTAAGGTAAGTTGCCATTGGATAATTCTGAAATTTATAGGGTTTAAGTAATTGTTATTCTGGTGATTATAATAAAAAATAAAGGAATCCTTTCCGTTCGTTCGCCTCCCGTAGACGGGGGATTGGCCAAAATCTGGAAAAAATCCTTCCTGATGCCCCAGGGCATCCGCTCTTCTATTTTTGTCGCTGCAAAGGTAACTCTTTAAATTCAAACTGCAAATTTATTCCCTTTTATTTTTGCTTTCCATTTTACTTTTTTAACTTTGCACTATATCTCGGCGCCAACAACGCGCCCAAATGTTAAATCGCAATGACAATCAACCAGACCCAAGACGAAATCATCGAGGAATTCGAGGGGTTCACCGACTGGATGGACCGCTACGCCTATATCATAGAGCTCGGCAATTCCCTTCCCCCCTACCCCGAGAAACTCAAAGACCCCGCGCATCTTATCGAGGGGTGTCAGAGCCGTGTGTGGATCGAGGCATCCCTTGACCCGGACGGCAACGTGATATTCCTGGCCGACTCCGACGCCCTCATAGTGAAGGGTATCGTGGCTCTGCTGCTCAGAGTGCTTTCAGGCCACTCCCCAAAGGAGATTCTTGACGCCGACCTCTACTTCATCGAGCGAATCGGCCTCAAGGAGCATCTCTCGCCCACACGCAGCAACGGCCTGGTGGCCATGGTCCGCCAGATGCGCAACTATGCCAAGGCCTTCCTGCTCCTGCAGCAGAAGCAGGACTGAAACGCGAAGACCGCCTGCCCCACACGCTCAAGAAAAATTAATTTCAAAACAATAAACCAACTTACCATTATGTTCGCAAACCAACCAAAAGGCCTTATCCCCGCCGCCCTCTCAAACATGGGCGAGAGATTCGGCTACTACATCATGAACGCGGTGCTGGTGCTTTTCCTTTGCTCCAAATTCGGACTCAAGGAGGAGACGAGCGCCATCATCTATTCCTGCTTCTACGCCGGAATCTACGTGCTCAGCCTCGTCGGCGGCCTCATCGCCGACAAGACCCGCAACTACAAGGGAACCATCATCGCCGGCCTCTTCATCATGACGGCCGGCTACATCCTGCTCTCCTTCCCGATCTTCGCCACAGCCGAAAACCAGGCGTGGCTGCTCACTCTCACCTGCTGCGCCCTCTTCCTCATCGCCTTCGGAAACGGCCTCTTCAAGGGCAACCTCCAGGCTATCGTCGGCCAGCTCTACGACAATCCGCGTTACGCCTCGCAGCGTGACTCAGGATTCCAGATCTTCTACGTCTTCATCAACATCGGCGGTCTGATAGCCCCCTTTGTGGCCCCGCTGCTCCGCAGCTGGTGGCTCGGGGAGAACGGTCTGGCCTACAATGCCTCCCTCCCGGCTCTCTGCCATGAGTATCTGAGCGTCACCGACAGCATGGACACACAAAACCTCAACAACCTCTATGCCCTCATCACTGAGGTCGGAGGCAACGCATCAGCAAATATCTCGGAGTTCTGCACGAAGTATCTCGACGTCTTCAACACCGGCATCCACTACTCCTTCATCGCCTCAGTGGCCGCCATGCTCATCTCTCTGTTCATCTTCTTCTTCACGAAGAACCAGCTTCCCTCGCCCGCAAAGAAAGAGAAAGAGGAGACCGTCAGCTACACGGCCGAGGAGAAGGCAGCCATGGCCAAGGAGATCAAGCAACGCATGTATGCCCTCTTCGCAGTGCTCGGCATAGCCATCTTCTTCTGGTTCTCGTTCCATCAGAACGGCACATCGCTGTCGCTCTTCGCCCGCGACTTCGTGAAGACCGACTCCGTGCAGCCCGAGATCTGGCAGGCCCTCAACCCCTTCTACGTGATTGTGCTCACCCCGGTCGTGATGTGGATCTTCTCCGCGCTGTCACGCCGTGGCAAGGAGATCTCCACTCCGCGCAAGATTGCCATCGGTATGGGCCTGGCCGGCATCGCCTACCTCTTCCTGACCATCTTCTCGGCTATCCAGGGGTATCCCTCCGCCGACGCCTTCAAGTCACTCACGCCCTCCATGGCAGAGTCAATGAAGACCGGTCCATGGGTGCTCTTCGTGCTTTACTTCTTCCTGACTGTGGCTGAGCTCTTCATCTCCCCGCTCGGACTGTCGTTCGTATCCAAAGTGGCTCCCAAACATCTCCAGGGACTCTGCCAGGGTCTGTGGCTCGGCGCGACAGCCGTCGGCAACCTGCTGCTCTGGATCGGCCCGCTCATCTATAACGCTTGCCCGATATGGGTGGCATGGACTGTCTTCCTGAGCGTCTGCGTCATCTCGATGGGCATTATGTTCTCGATGGTCAACTGGCTTGAGAGAGTGACCAAATAAAACTCAAACCCATAGATATCCCCGGAGCAGCGTCTCTCGCGGACGCCAGTCTCCGGGGATATTTAAAATCAATACCTAAATGTTCAAGAACCAACCAAAAGGTCTTTACGTGCTGGCCCTGGCCAACACAGGCGAGCGCTTCGGCTATTACACGATGCTCGCTATCTTCCTGCTTTTCCTCCAGGCGAAATTCGGCCTCGACTCCACCGTGTCGGGACAGATCTACGCCGGATTCCTCGCCCTGGTCTATTTCATGCCCCTTGTCGGCGGATGGGTGGCCGACAAATGGAGTTTCTCCAAATGCGTTGTCACCGGATTGTTCGTCATGTTCCTGGGATACCTGATAATGGCCATCCCCACGGATATACGCAGCATGTCCTCGCTGGTGATTCTGTGTGCGGCCCTGCTGCTGATATCATGCGGCACCGGTCTCTTCAAGGGGAACCTCCAGGTGATGGTGGGCGACCTCTACAACGAGCCCCGCTACAGCGGACAGCGCGATGCGGCTTTCTCCCTTTTCTATATGGCCATCAACATCGGCTCCATGTTCGCCCCCATGACGGCTACAGCCATGTGTAACCTCGCCCTGGGCTCGAAAGGCCTCACCTACGCCTCTTCGCTGCCAGCCCTCTGCAACGGCTATCTTGACGGGCAGGAGAACGGCGCGGAGCTTATCGCGGCAATGTCTGACAACGGCATGAGCGCCACCGACCTCACGGCTTTCGCCACCGATTACATCACCACCCTCTCCACCGGCTACAGCTATGCATTCGGAGTGGCCTGCATCTCGCTCGTAGTGAGCTTCCTGATATATTTCCTCGGACGCCGCACCTATGCCCATATCCTTGTCGACAAGAAGAAGGGGGGCGCGGCAGCGGCGGCATCCGCCGGCCCGGAGCTTACTCCGGCGCAGACAAAGCAGAGGGTCATCGCCCTGTTGCTTGTATTCGCAGTGGTGATATTCTTCTGGATGGTGTTCCACCAGAACGGAGCGACCCTGACGGAGTTCGCCAAGAGCTGCACAAGCCCGGAGGCCGGGGGATGGACCCGCATCGGCTTCAACGTATGGGCGCTCACCAGCATCGCGATAGGTGTATATGCCCTCTTCAACCTCTTCCAGAGCAAGAGCAACACGGGCCGCGGCATTTCCGTCGGTATCCTGGTGCTTGTGGGCATAGCCCTCTGGTATTTCTACTCATCCACTCCGGATCCGGTGTCAGGCATACAGCCGCAGCAATACCAGCAGTTCAACCCCTTCTATGTGGTGGCCCTTACTCCGGTATCGCTCGCCATCTTCGGCGCTCTTGCCAACCGCAGGAAGGAGCCGTCGGCTCCCCGGAAAATAGGTTACGGCATGCTAATGGCGGCCGTGGCTTACGGGGTCATGGTGATCGGCTCTCTCTCTATTGTCGGCACGTCGGCTTCCGTATCTCCCAACTGGCTGATCTCTACCTACCTGCTCCTGACGTTCGCCGAGCTGCTTCTCTCGCCCATGGGCATATCCTTCGTCAGCAAGGTTGCTCCCCCGAAGCTGAAGGGCTCGATGATGGGCGGCTGGTTCGCGGCTACGGCTGTGGGCAACTACCTGGTGTCGATTCCGATGATGCTGTGGGGCAAGATTCCTACGGCGGTGCTGTGGGGCATTCTTGTGGCGATCTGTCTGCTCTCCGCCCTCTTCATATTCTCCATCATGAAGAAACTCGAGGCTGCCACCTCCGACACGCCGGCTGACGCCGATGCGGAGATCGCAGCTGAGGCACGCACGGCTTCCGAGGCCGAGGCCTGACAATTTTCCGGATATGGCAGATAATTTTTTGGAAAGAAAGATGGAGGAGCTCCGCTCACGCGGTGGCTCCTCCGTCAATATCCGCCGGAAGACGCTTCCGGGCGGACAGCGAGCTGTTGTAACCGGTGGAGCGGGGCTTATAGGCAGCGAGATCGTGAGGACGTTCCGCCGCGAGGGAGTGTCGGTGGATTTTCTTGACATAGACGAGGAAAGGGGAAACCGTCTCGCATATGAATGCGGGGCACGCTTCCATCAGGTTGACATCTCCGACATGAATGCGCTTGACGGCTGCCTTGACGGTATATTTGACAGTCGCGGGGACATCGACATTGTGGTGAACTGCGCCGCCGTGGTGGATTTCGTTCCGTTGAATGAAAACACACCGGAGAGGTTCATGAGAAGCATGGCGGTGAATGTGCTGCCGGCCTTTGAGATAGCGCGTAAACTCGCGATATACCGTGAGTCGCTTCCCTTTCCCAACTCCTATGGCGGACGGATAATCAACATCTGCTCCACAAGGGCCCGGCAGAGCGAGGCGGCCACAGAGAACTATTCGGCCTCCAAGGGAGCGCTCATGTCGCTGACGCACGCCCTGATGATGAGCCTCTCGCCGCTTGGCATCACCGTCAACTCGATCAGTCCCGGATGGATAGCCAAGCCCGACGAGCCTCTATCCGAGGCCGACCACAGCCAGCATCCGTCGCTCCGGGTTGGCCGACCGGCCGACATAGCGCGGGCCTGCGTGTTCCTTTGCGCCCCGGCCAACAACTTCATCAACGGCATCGACCTCCCCATCGACGGCGGGATGACCCACCGCATGATCTACACCGAAACAACTGAATAACGCCGCATCTACTTCCCAGGATTAAAATTTTACTTAAATTATTATAAAATATCAAAAATTTATAGTAAGTTTGCACCGCTTTTTGTTATCAAGTGTTAAAAGAGCAGTTGTAATCTTATTATAGATATGGAATCCCAGGATTCTCTACTTAAAAGCAGACGGCAACACGGGTACCACATGAGACTCATTCTGACCCTCGCCTGCATCTTCAGCTTAATCGGAGTCTCGGCTTGCGGCAACGGTTCCAAGGGATCCGAAGCCTCGGCCGAACGTTCCGAAACCAGAATCGACGAATACCACGCCGACAACGATATCGCCATGACCGTGAAAAGCCTGGCCGACGCCCTGAGAGTCGGAGAACCGTTAGACTCGACGCAATACGATTTCGAGGGCGTCCTCACCGACGGACAGGGCTCGCCCCTCTATACAGACGTGCAGGGTTCTCCGGGCGAATGGCAGATTGACGTAATCAACTCCACCAAGGTAATGATACGCAATCTTTATCTCGGCGACCTGCTTCCGGTAGACCTCGAGACATACCTGCTTGCAAGCCTCGGAATCTCGGAGGCCGACATGGTGGAGCACAATGACTCAAGCATAGACAACGACGACGACACCGATGTGAGGATATACCATTTCGGAGGAGGATACATGCGCTTCGAGATAAGGGCCGGAATTTCCCCGAACGGTCTGGAGGGGCCACTGCTCAACATAGTGCTCAGCACAGACGCTCCTTCGGAGGCATCAGCATGATGAGCCTCGTAGGCTCGAAACGCGGCAACGCCATCAGCTGTACGTCCGCAGCTCGGTCTGCGAGGGTTTCCTCACAATTTCCCACACTTACCCCACGTGCAAGCAATGCCCCCCTCACGACATCCAGGGCCTTCTCCGGAGTATTGTTGTCCTGGCTGAGGTGACACAGGAATATGTGGCTCAGACGCGACGTGAATATCTCTGACAGAAAAGCTGCCGTGTCCTCATTGTCCATATGCCCGTGGTCGGTGCGGATACGTGCCTTAAGATATTCGGGATAAGGACCGAGGGCAAGCATCCGGCTGTCGTAGTTCGACTCCAGCACAAGGTAGTTGGCTCCGCTTATATAGTGGCGCGCACGCTCCTGCACAGCTCCCAGGTCGGTGGCTATCACGAATCGGCGCCCCTCATAGTCTATCGAGAACCCCATGTTGTCGCTGCCGTCGTGTGGCACCTCGAATGCAGTCACCTCGAAATCACATAGCTTGAAGGGAATCTCCTTAAAGATAGGCACGTGATAATCCTTTATGCGCTTCGATATGCTGTGACGCCTCAGAATGCCGTTTAGCACGCGGTTGGTGCAGAAGAGCTTGAGGTGTTTGTTGTTTCTCAATAGCGTATACGCATACTTGACATGGTCAGAATGGTCGTGGGTCAGGAGCACCCCCTTCACCTGCGACATACGGATTCCGCTCGCCGCCAAAGCATTCTCCACAGTGTCCACACGCACTCCGGCGTCGATTATGATGCCGGTGCGCGCAGTCCCCAGATAGCAGCAATTGCCGCTCGACCCGCTGCCGAGCGACATATAGCGCAACCGTAGGTCGGGATTGGGTGGCGGAGCTGCCGAGAGACGCTTCTCCATAAGCTTTCTGGGCCCCGGCACAGGCTCCGGAGGAGCCTTGAAGCGGAAATCGGAATTATCAGAGAAATCAGAGAAATCGGAATTATCAGAATTATCGGAATTATCAACTAACACATCAGCCACATCAGCCGATCCAGCTTCATCCTCCACAAACTCAAACGGCAGCCGAGGAAGGTCTGCGGTATATCTTCTCTTCCCTTTCATCCTCCACAATAAATTAAAAAGATTGTGGGATGTTTGGAATAGTCATATTCCCTCTTCTTCCACTCCCTGACGGGGAGTGTGACGATGCTCTCACGCTCCGGATCGGTAATCTCGCTCGCCACGCATACAAGGGTGTCGCCACGAAGTGTCTCCGCCAAAGTGGCCACCATCCTGTTGTTGCGGTAAGGCGTCTCGATAAAAATCTGTGTCATGCCGCGCCGCCGCGACTCCGACTCAAGCTCGCGCACCCGTTTCCGTCTCTCATCCTCCCCTATCGGCAGATAGCCGTGGAAAGCGAACCCCTGGCCGTTGAAGCCCGAGGCCATCAGCGCCATCAGGATACTCGAAGGCCCCACCAGAGGCACTACCTTCAACCCCTCCCTCTGGGCAATGCTGACGGCAAGCGCCCCGGGGTCGGCCACTGCCGGACATCCCGCCTCGCTCATAACCCCCACAGGTTCTCCCCGGCGTAGGGGTTCGAGCCATGACGACACCTCACGCAGGTCGGTATGGCCGTTAAGCTCGTGAAACTCGCTGGCGCCTATGTCGAAAGTCCTGTCACAACGGAGCAGGAAACGACGCGCAGTACGCACGTTTTCCACTATAAAATGACGTATACCCCTGATTATAGCGGTGTTGCCAGAGGGAAGAACTGACTCCAGCGGAGCGTCGCTGATATTGACCGGGATGAGATATAACGCTGCTTCGACTTCTGCCATGACTACCTGAAGATTGATTTGATATTTTGATATTATAGATAGCGAGGCGCCGTTAACAAGGAGAATGGTGCGCTTCTTTTTGCAAAGGTAGTGAAAAGACCGCGTTTTTTAGTTAATTTTGCACAAATAATTTATTTACAGTGAATCTGAACCCTGATTTCATCGACTCTATGCGGCCGCTCCTTGGAGAGCGGACAGCCGATTTCATATCCGCTCTCGAAGCCTCTCCGGAAGTTGCGGTAAGGCTCAATCCACGCAAAAGCACCGGCAGGCAGCTCTTTGAGGGGGAACCCGTAGGCTGGTGCGACACCGGCCTGTACCTCCATGGACGTCCGGTCTTCACCCTCATGCCCCAGATGCATGGCGGAGCGTTCTACGTGCAGGATGCCTCATCCATGATCTATAAACATATATTCCGGCACATCATAAAGCTCACGGGGAGCTACGGATGCCCGGCGAGGGTACTTGACATGTGCGCGGCTCCCGGGGGCAAGACCACCGCCATTATCGACGCGCTTGACACAGACACTGTGGTAGTGGCTAATGAATACGTAGGTAAACGTGCCTCTGTTCTTGCCGAGAATCTCGCGAAATGGGGTCATCCCCACTGCATCGTCACCAATTCCGACACCTCGGCATTTGCCGACACTTCCCGTTTCGACATAGTGGCGGTGGATGCCCCCTGCTCTGGCGAAGGCATGATGCGCAAGGATGAGGAGGCCGTGGCTCAGTGGAGTCCGTCACTCGTGGCTGACTGCGCCCGGCTGCAACGCAAGATTCTCGATGACGCGGTAGCCGCCCTCCTGCCCGGAGGGTATCTTGTGTATTCCACCTGCACCTTCAACCTCGCGGAGAATGAGGAGAATGTAGCGTATCTTGTGGACAACCATGGATTTGAGCCAGTCAATATTCCGGTCGAGCCCTCCTGGGGCATCATTCCCCCGCTCGCTGGCGACAATCCATGCATGAGGTTCATGCAACACTCCACACGCGGAGAGGGACTCTTCGCGGCCGTGCTCAGAAAACCGGAGGATGACGTGCTGTCGGCACCAGGGCGACTAAAACACTCACAGCGTTTCACAGCCTCCAAGGAATGGGCTCATGTCAGGGAATGGCTCAATCCCGCTACCGACTGGCATATCCGTGGACGCAAGGGGGAGATATACGCATTCCCGGAAGCAGTGGAGGAGATGGAACGCTCGCTCGGGAGAGAGGTGAGGATAATCAGCGCGGGGGTTCCGGTAGGCTCGACAAAAGGGAAGGATCTGGTGCCTGCGCCGGAACTCGCCCTGTCATTGGATCTGCGTCAGGAGGCTTTCCCGGACGCAACCCTCGGCGAGGCTGGAGCGTTATCATACCTGAGACGGGAAGCGACAGCTCTCCCTGGAGAGTTCAGAAAGGGATACATGACCGTCAGCCATGATGGTCTGAGACTCGGATTTGTAAAAAACATCGGCTCGCGGGCCAATAACCTATACCCACAGCAATGGCGGATAAGAATGCAGGCAAAATAAAGAGAGCTACGTTTCCGGTGACGGGAATGATGTGCGCGGTGTGCGCGTCGACAGTTGAGAAAACGCTCTCGGCAATGCCGGGGGTGAAGGAGGCGACAGTGAATTTCGCAGCCTCCTCGGTCACCGTGGAATATGATTCATCGTCGGTGACTGCGCCGGAGATGCAGAAGGAGCTGCGTCAGGCCGGCTACGAGATGATAGTGGAGAACGAGGCGAAAAAAGCCGTCGAACGACAGGATGAGGAGGAGGAACGCGCCTACCGCGACATGAAGCGGCGCGTGATTGTCTCCTGGACTCTCACGATTCCGATAGCGGCTGTCTGTATGCTCGGATTCCACTTTCCCGGAAGCAACTGGGTGTTGGCAGCAATGACTCTGGTGGTCATGACGGTATGCGGACGCAATTTCTTCACAAAAGGGTTCCGCAACCTTTGGCGGCGCACACCCAATATGGATTCCCTCGTTGCGGTCTCGACATCGGTGAGTTTTCTTTTCTCACTGTTCAACACAATCTGGCCGGAGTTCTGGACGGAGCGCGCGATACCGGCGAACCTGTATTATGAGGCCTCTGCGATGATAATTGCGTTTGTCTTGACCGGCAAGCTGATGGAGACGCGTTCACGCCGTTCCACAGGAAGCGCCATACGCGCGCTGATGAGTCTCCAGCCCTCTGACGCTCTCCTGTTACAGCCTGACGGAACCACGCGCAGGGTGGATATTTCCGACGTCAGGGAGGGAGATGTGCTGTTGGTGCGTCCTGGTGACCGCATCCCGGTCGACGGGGTAGTGACGGAGGGCATGTCATCGGTCGACGAGAGCATGCTCACCGGAGAGCCGATCGGCGTGGAGAAGACAGAGGGCGCAAGCGTGTCTGCCGGGACACTCAATGTCAGCGGCGCCATCAGCGTCGAGGCTACCGGCGTCGGGGCTTCCACCCAGCTTGCGCGGATTATCGAGGCGGTTAGGGAGGCACAAGGCTCCAAGGCGCCGGTTCAGAAACTGGTGGACCGAATAAGCGGTATTTTCGTGCCTGTGGTCATGGGGCTGTCGCTTGCCACGTTCTGCGTCTGGATCGCTTTCGGCGGCGACATGCTCGCCATGGCGGTGCTTGCCGCTGTCTCCGTGCTGGTGATAGCGTGTCCGTGCGCTCTCGGTCTGGCTACACCCACAGCCATTACCGTCGGAATAGGACGCGGTGCACGCAGCGGAATCCTTGTAAAGGACGCTACTGCCCTGGAACTGCTGTCTAAAGTCAATGTCCTGGCAATCGACAAGACGGGTACACTCACGGAGGGGAAGCCGCGCGTCACTGAATATCTGTTCTCTGATTCGGCTGACGAAGCTGTAAAGAGGATGTTTCTGTCAAAAGCGGAGCGGCTTGAGCGCCAGAGTTCGCACCCATTGGCAGAAGCCATAGCCGACTGGTGTGCCGCCAATGGCGCGGATAAAGCAGCGGCATCCTGCGGCTCGCGCTATCTTCCCGGGAAGGGTATCGTGGAGGAGGGCAGTGAATTGCCCGTATGGATCGGGTCTGCGGCATTGGCCGATGAGATGGAAGCCCCGATACCGCCGGATATGAAAGAGACGACCGAAGGATGGCTGAAGGAGGGAGCCGGGGTGGTGTATGCCGGGGTTGGCAAGGACTGTCTTGCGGTGTTCAAGGTGTCGGATATTCTGCGTCCGGATGCGCGGAAGACTGTCGCGACGCTCTCGGCTGAGGGGATTAGGACTTTGCTGCTTACCGGCGACAATGCCGCAACCGCACGCCATATCGCCTCGCTCGCGGGTATCACGGAGGTAAAGGCGGAGGTGCTTCCCGACGGTAAGGAGACTGTAGTGAGAGCTCTTCAGGAAAAAGGGAAGATAGTGGCCATGGCCGGCGACGGCATCAACGACTCCCAGGCACTGGCCCGCGCCGACGTCTCGATAGCCATGGGAGGCGGTTCGGATATCGCCATCGACACGGCGCAACTGACGATAGTGGGAGGACGACTGTCGGAGATTCCGAAGGCCGTGGGACTGTCGCGCGCCACGTTGAAGGTCATCCGCGAGAACCTCTTCTGGGCATTCATCTACAATGTGATAGGTATTCCGGTAGCAGCCGGCGTGCTTTACCCGGCCTTCGGCCTGCTTCTCTCCCCTATGATAGCCTCGGCGGCCATGGCCTTCTCCTCCGTCTGCGTCGTCATCAACTCCCTGCGCCTCAACCGAATGAGAATCAAAACATAAGCTTCTCATCCTGCGGTTTCTCGCAGTCGAAGGTCATGATCTGGTATATTGGAAGATAAGTCACGGCCCCGATTTTTTCAATCTCACGGGAGTTGGACAATACATATGCCTCTTTCACGTCATAATCCGGATTTGACAAGAATCTCTCAAGGGCCGAATGGATTTTATAATCCTTGCCGGATTTTATTTCCATAGGCACGACCGACGATGTGCGGCGGTCGTCAATCAGGAAATCCACCTCTCCTATCCGCTTGTTGTCGTAATAATAAGTCGCGTAGCCATGGGCTGTCAATTCTTGTGCCACGGCATTTTCATACACCAGCCCGAGATTGACACCGGAATCCCGGTCAAGCACAGGTGTCAGGTCAAGTCCATACAATGCCCCCGACAATAGTCCTACGTCGTTCAGATACAGTTTGAGGAGGTTCCTTTTCTCCGACTGCAGGAGCGGATATTTAGGTTGGGAAACGGCATTCACCTCCAGTGCGATTCCCGAATCTATAAGGTAATCGAACTCATCCTGGTAGTCTGAGAAGCGCCGTCCCTCTTTCCCCTCTATATCCTTGAAGACTATTCTTCTTTTAGTGCTTTCCAGGGCCGACGGTATAAGCCTGTATATCCTGGCGATCTTCAGTTTCCGCCCCTCGTCATATTTACCTGCGTCAACCTCGTATAATGCCTTTATCTCCTCCTGCACGTTCCTGACCTCCATTATATTGTGGGTTTGCAGGTAAGTATTTACAGCCTGGGGCAACCCCCCTGTAAGCATATATTTTCTGAAGAGATCCATTATCCTGTCATGAAGAGGCTGGGAAAGGGATGTCAAAGTCTGTCTGGATTTTCTTATTGCCTCCAGCGTATCGTCGCCTAATCCATTGGCAACAAGAAACTCCTCGAAATCCAAAGGATACATTTTTACTGTCTTTATGCTGCCCATTGGAATCGAGGTTGTTCTGTGAAGGGCTACTCCGAGCAGAGAACCGCTTGCCACGTAAGTGTAGCGGCCATCCTCCCGGAGGAATTTCAACAGGGTGAGCAGCTCTGGATATTCCTGTATTTCATCAAGGAATATGACGGTGTCTTTTCTTGTCCCCATCCTCACCCCGTAGGAACTGACCCTCAAAAGGAAATCATCCACCGACTTCACGTCCATGAAGAGATGCCGTGTGGCCTTATCCATAGCCAGGTTTATCTCCACAAAATTCGGAAACATATCCCTGGCAACCTTACGGACAATGAATGACTTCCCGACCTGACGCGCTCCATCTACAAGCAACACTCTGTCATCATCACCACTAAAATGCTGATATATAATGTTTTCTATTTTTCTAAACAGCATAATTCACACTTTTTCCATGTTTTACATACCGCAAATTTACACTTTTTCCTGAAATACACCCCATAAAATCCACACTTTTTCCAATATTCTCCAGTCAGCCTATACCAGCCCGTGTCAGCTGTCCCCTGTGCCGCGCGAAGCCGTTCCATTCAAAAGCAGCGCTTTTGCACTCCTCTTCCCAAATTTTTATTTATTTTAAGATTTATTTGCATTTATGAAGATTTTACTTAAATTTGCAAAACAATAACTCTCGTCTTCTATATGAAAATTTACATCTTTATATCTTAAGACACAGTAATAACCTTAAAACCAACATGAGCAAGAAAATGGCAGAAATCCTTCTCGCCGTCGGCATTTTGACAGCATTCTATGCCTCCGCCGACAGCCCGGGAACACCCTCAGATAATGTGGATGCTTGCTCAACACACACTGATTGCTGTCAAACGGGCGACAAATCTGCTCAGCCGGTCTTCGCTGACAACTATTACTACTATGAGGGCAAAAAAGTTAATATTACCATTGACAAACAAAAAATTTGCGTCATGACTCCCAAGGTCAATGGCAACATCACTCCCATACCTGGCAGATTGCCAAGCAGCGTGAGCGTTTTCAAGACGCTCAATGATGATGATTATGACATCAAGATTTTCAAATCATCATTACCGAATATACCTATCATCAATATGACTCAGTTATTTTCATCAGTGGCCGGCAGCATGGTATTTCCCTGCTATTTGGATGAAAACGGGCGAGATCTATGTCCCACAAATCTCATATCCGTTTGTCTTAAAAGCACGGATGATCACTATCTTCCATCCAACGCCATCAAAAATTACTCTTTAAAAATAGAGGAACATTTTGATGATATGCCTTTATGGTATTATCTGTCTTTGACATCTGACAGTGGCATATCCGCTATAGATTTAGCCAATTTACTATACGAAACTGGTGGCTTTAAATCTGCAGCTCCTGTCTTTTGGGTAGATGGTCTTCACGCCGTGTCGTTCTGTAACAACCAGACGTCCTTCCTGAGCCAATAAATAGTCAGCGGCGTCGCAGATGCGACGC
>DKYZ01000062.1:0-5899 GCA_002493515.1 Porphyromonadaceae bacterium UBA7087
CCGGGAAGGATTGTGGCTCCGGCTCCGATCCATGCGTTTTTGCCAATGTGGACGGGCTTGCATGTTATTACCTGACGCTCGTAAAGGTCGTGGTTGTTGGAGATGAGTTGCACATTGGTGGAAAAACCGGAGCAGGATGTGACAGTGCGCCGGAGGTCGCTGGGACACTTTTGATGTGGCAAAGTTAATGATTTTTTCTTAGACTTTCGCCCTGGAGCTCGAAACGGATGGCTGCGTGGACCATGCGGTCGAGTATGGCGTCGGCGGCTGTAGTGTTTGTCTCCAGGCAGTCGTACCAGTCCGACACGGGGATTTGTGAGGCGATGATTGTTGCTTTGCGTCCGTGGCGGTCTTCGATGATTTCCATCAGATCGAGTATCTGCTCGTTGTTGAGCTTCTTGATGCCGAAGTCGTCGATGATGATAAGGTCATACGAGGCGATTTTCTCGAAGAGCTTTTTTGTCTGGCGCTCCACCCGGGCCAGGGCGAGGTCTTCCATGAGTTTGAGGATGCTCCAGTAGCGTGTCTTGAAGCCCGATACGCATGCATGATTGCCCAGTGCGGAGGCGAGCCGGCTTTTGCCTGTGCCGGTTGCTCCGGTGATGATCACGGGGATGCCTCGGCGTATGTATTCTCCGGCGCAGAGCTGAGTGACGTAGGCCCGGTCGAGGCCGCGGGAGGAGTCGTAGGCGAGTTCGTCCACCGACACTTGATAGCGGAAGCGTGCGTTTTTGAGCAGACGGGCATTGCGGTTGGCACGGCGCATGTCATGTTCGCCCTGCAACAGCAGGCGCAGTCCGTCGATGATGCCAAGCGATGATGCCTGACGTATCTCCATCAGGCTTTGCCATGTCTGCGCCATTCCGGGAAGGCGCATGGCTTTGAGTTCGGTAAGGATTTTTTCCATTTGTATGTATTTGTTTTGAAGTGATTTGACAGTCGGTTTTACACGAAGGCGACCTTGCCTCTGATGTTGGAGTGGTTTTCGGGAGGGGTCAGTTCGTCGGCGTTTTCACGGAAGCCCTCGCATTGTGATTTGACGAGAGCATGCACGAACTTGTAGCGGAGGTTTCCGTGGCTTACGGCTATGGCGCACGCCTGTCGGAACAATGCCGGGGCGCTCTTGCGTTGGAGGCTGAAAAAGCCCTGGGCGGTTCGGAAGTAGACTTGTTCGGGCTGCCCTCCGGCGAATATGGATTCGATTATGGTCTTGAATTCCGGCCCGATTCTCTCGGCCTTGGATATGAAGTAATCCGCGCTGTAGGCCCGGTATTCTCTTGACTTGGGCGGAAGATGCTCCTCGACATAGGTATAATCGTTGCGACGGTACGGACGCAGATGCGTTGCCACACATTCTCCTGAGTGATAGATGCGTACCTGCGTGGCGGTAAATGTCACATCCACCTGCCGCCCGATCAGTCGATGGGGTACTGAGTAGGAGTTGCGGCCGGAGCCGAAGGTCACGAAGCTGTTGGGGGCTACCTTCAGCGAGGCGCGGCGTTTGAACTCGAAAGATGCCACGGGCAGAGGCGACAGCATCGGTTTCTCTGAAGCGAGGAAGCACTCGCGGCGCGAGTAGTCGCAACCTGTGAGGCGCTTCTGGTTGTAACGTTCCACAAGCTCGGCTATCGCCTCGTTGAGCTCTTCAAGGGAGTGGAACAGACGGTTGCGCAAGGGCGCGTATATGTGGCGGTAAGCCTTGTTGACAGCGTCCTCGACCAGAGCCTTGTCCTTGGGCTTGCGAGCACGAGCGGGCTGGGCGACACACAGATAATGGTTGGCCAGGTCGTTCATGCCGGTCGACAGATCCGGTTCATAAGGGTCACATTTCTTGACGGCCGACTTGAGATTGTCCGGCACAAGTATCTTCGGCACGCCGCCGAAGAACTCCAGTGCCTTGACCGTTGCCATAAGAAACTGCTCGATTCCCTGTGAGCGGACACACGTGACGAAAGTCATTCCGGAGAACGGCATTATGACTACGTAGGTCTCGACGAACACTTCTTCTCCGGTGTCGGTGTCGACATACGAGAGTCGGTCGCCCGCGAAGTCAATCAGCATCTTCTGCCCCGGCTGATAAAGGTCCTTGAGCAGAGTGGAAGGTGTGACCGCCTTGATATGCTGAGATATATGGTAGCGGAACTGCGACAGACCGTAGCCATCGGGATGCTCCCTGCGATATTCCTCCCACAGCAGACGGGATGTGACATGCGGCTTCTTCAATTCTTTCGCGATAGCCGGCAGAAGGTTTTTGAGTACCTCCATCCTTTCATCGCAATACGCCGGATTGCCGCCGTTGAAACGATGGTTAAGCACCGTGTCCTCCAGCGCAAGCAGCTCCCTGACCGACATCGGGTCGGCCTCCGCGATAGCCTTGTATCGGCTGACTGTGTTCTTGTTGATGTGCAGAGCCGCCGCCACCGAGCGTATAGACTCCTTCTGCGACAGGCGTATCAGCGCTTGTTTGATGATATTCATGCTTATCGGTTGTGTTGCCATTGCTATATCCTTTTTTATGGGAATATAGCCGAAAATCATCAAAAGTGTCCCAGTATGCTCCGGTTTTTTCGGCGAACCGGCTGTCAATCGGCCGGTTGCTCCGGAGGCGGTGTCCCAGCATGCTCCGTTTTTTCATGCGGTGCGGCGCTGGAGGTGGCTTTTGTCCCAGCATGCTCCGGTTTTTACAGACTCATGCGTTATTGTTGAAATGTAATAGACTGATAATCAAAGATCCCTTACGGCGGTAAAATCCCGATCATCTATCCTTTTTTCAACCTTCATGCTGTCCCAGCATGCTCCGGTCTCTCCAATAGTTCTCCTTTTTCAGCTGAAAGATGTCGGCTGTGTTCATGCCGGCAAGGCATAACACCATCATGGCTACGTCCCTTCCTATTTCCGGGAGAGGGTTAACCATCTTCGACTCGGGGAGGGGGGAATTGAAAAACTCCCTGCAGGCTTCCGCGCTGATGACTTTCTTTGCGGTATAGTCAGCTTTGGGAATCTGTACTTTCAGCCATGGGTTAAACTCTATTCGGATGATTCCCTTCTCTTCATCGTTGAACTCTATTAGAGCCTTCTTGAACACCTGTCGCATGCACACAGGGTACATTTCCTTGCAGCGGTTGTTCTCTACCATCGTACCAATCCATTTGGTCAACACGTTCGAGAAAAGCTGAGAGAACTTGATGCTGTTTGTTCCGATATAGCGTTCAAGGTGACGAAGAGCCGCCTTGTAATTCTTTGCTGTACGCTCATGTCCTGTATTTATCAGGTTGTCGGCATACTTTCGGGCGTATTGACTGAAGTTGAGATCTGCGTCGCCGTTGACAAGGAAAGAAACGATTTCCTTTATAGTCCAGCTGGAGATGTCATGAAGATTCAGTCTTTTGTTATACTCGGCTATAAGCTCCACGCAGTAGCGGAGAACTTCGCTGTCTCGAATCTCTCTTGTCTTGGAGATCGATTTCTTGGCCACGACTTTGCCGGACTTTATAAATGCCGACTCTCGTCCGTGGACCACTCTGATGTAGACGGGATAGTACCCGTCCGAGCGCATCTCTTGGATGCAGGGTTTGAGAGTTGCCATAAGTCTCGATACTAATATTTGATTAATGTTTAATGCCCGTGGGCTTTTTTTATTAATCAGACAGTTACAAGCCTTAAATTACTCTCAACATCGCTCTCAACACGCTCTCAACAAGGGGGTGAAAAACTCTCAACAATTTCTCAACATTGCCGTTCATACTGCTCTGGAAGCGTGTCGGAATGAACGGGAGGCTTAAGACTGAATTAGGCCGTAACCTCTGATTTTACAGAGCGTTACGACCTAATTACTTATGAGTCACGTGCTAACTTTCAGTCCTCTATGCTGGCCTGGGCCGCTGCGACGCGGGCGATGGGCACGCGGAACGGTGAGCAGCTCACGTAGTTCATGCCGAGCTTCGTGCAGAATTTCACCGATGAAGGCTCGCCGCCGTGCTCGCCGCAGATGCCGACCTTTAGGTCAGGATTGGTGGCGCGGCCTTTCTCCACACCCATTCTTACGAGCTGGCCTACTCCCTCCTGGTCGAGAACCTCGAACGGATCTACTTTCAGGATGCCTTTCTCCTTGTAGAACTTGAGGAACTTCGGAGCATCGTCGCGTGAATATCCGAAGGTCATCTGGGTGAGGTCGTTTGTTCCGAACGAGAAAAAGTCAGCTACCTCTGCAATCTGGTTGGCGGTGAGGGCAGCACGCGGAACCTCGATCATCGTACCCACTTTGTAGTGGATCGACTCGCCTCTCTCCTCGAATACCTTGGCAGCTGTGCTGTTGATCACGTCTGCCTGGTTCTGGAGCTCCTTGAGTGTGCCTACCAGCGGAACCATGATTTCAGGAAGCACCTTGATGCCGCGTGCCTGGCAGTTGAGGGCTGCCTCGATGATGGCGCGTGTCTGCATCTCTGTGATCTCGGGATATGTGATGCCCAGACGGCAGCCACGGTGACCCAGCATCGGGTTGAACTCCTCGAGAGCGTCTACCTTAGCCTTCACCTCCTCGAGAGTGAGGCCCATCTCTGTGGCAAGCTCCTTCTGAGTTGCCGTCTGATGAGGTACGAACTCATGCAACGGCGGGTCGAGAAGACGGATAGTGACGCCAAAGCCGTCCATGGCCTCGAAGATTCCCTCGAAGTCACCTCTCTGCATGGGAAGCAGCTTGGCGAGAGCCACCTTGCGTCCCTCCACGTCGGAAGCAAGAATCATCTCGCGAACTGCCTTGATGCGGTCGCCCTCGAAGAACATATGCTCCGTGCGGCAGAGACCGATACCCTGGGCGCCGAAGTTGCGGGCCTGTCTTGCGTCGCGAGGCGTGTCGGCGTTTGTGCGCACAAGCGTCTTGGTGTATTTTGCGGAAAGATTCATGATCGCGCCGAAGTCGCCGTCAAGCTCAGGCTCCGATGTGGGCACCTGGCCGTCATAAACCTCACCTGTCGAGCCGTTGAGTGAGATCCAGTCTCCCTCATGGTAAACCTTGCCGTTCATCTCGACAGTCTTCTCCTTATAATCAACATGGATTTCGCCGGCACCCGAAACGCAGCACTTACCCATGCCGCGGGCAACAACTGCCGCATGGCTCGTCATACCGCCACGCATTGTCAGGATACCCTGGGCCACTGCCATACCGCGCAGGTCCTCGGGTGAAGTCTCGATGCGGACAAGAACAACTTTCTTCTTCTTCTCTGCCCACTCCTCGGCATCATCAGCCTGGAATACGATCTGTCCGCAGGCAGCACCCGGGGATGCGGGAAGACCCTTGGCCATAACCTTGGCTTTCTTGAGGGCCGATTTGTCGAACACGGGGTGCAGAAGCTCGTCGAGCTTCTGGGGTTCCATGCGCATAAGCACTGTCTTCTCGTCGATCATGCCCTCGCGCAGAAGATCCATGGCGATCTTGACCATGGCAGCACCCGTGCGCTTGCCGTTACGGGTCTGGAGCATCCAGAGCTTGCCGTCCTGAATCGTGAACTCCATATCCTGCATGTCGCGGTAGTAGTCCTCCAGACGGTGAGCGATGGCGATGAGCTCAGCGGCGCAGTCGGGCATCGACTCCTCGAGAGCGGGATATTTAGTGCGGCGCTCCTCCTCGCTGATGCCCTGGAGGGCTGCCCAGCGGCGTGAGCCTTCGATTGTGATCTGCTGGGGCGTGCGGACTCCGGCTACGACGTCCTCACCCTGCGCGTTGATGAGATACTCACCGTTGAAGATATTCTCTCCTGTGGCAGCGTCACGGCTGAAGGCCACACCTGTAGCGGAATTGTCGCCCATGTTGCCGTAAACCATGGCCTGTACGTTGACGGCCGTACCCCACTCCTCGGGAATCTGGTTCATGCGGCGGTAGATGATGGCGCGCTCGTTCATC
>DKYZ01000062.1:6171-17205 GCA_002493515.1 Porphyromonadaceae bacterium UBA7087
CTGGTTCATGCGGCGGTAGAGGATTGCGCGCTCGTTCATCCAGCTGTCGAACACGGCGCAGATGCCACCCCAGAGCTGCTCCCATGCCGACTCCGGGAAATCCTTGCCGGTATAGTCCTTTACAGCAGCCTTGAAACGCTTCACGAGCTCCTGGAGATCCTCGACGTTGAGTTCATTGTCGAATTTGACGCCCTTCTCCTCCTTCACTTTGTCCATGATGGCCTCGAAAGGATCGATATCGGTCTTGCTCTGGGGCTTCATGCCAAGCACCACGTCGCCATACATCTGCACGAAGCGGCGGTAGCTGTCCCAGGCGAAGCGCGGGTTGCCGCTCTTCTCTGCCATGGTTGCAACCGTGGCGTCGTTCATACCGAGGTTGAGCACCGTGTCCATCATACCGGGCATCGAGGCTCTCGCGCCTGAGCGAACCGATACGAGCAGCGGATTGGAGGGATCATTGAATTTCTTGCCGGTAAGGCCCTCTACATGGGCGATGGCCTTCTCTACGTCCGCCTTGATGTCCTCGACAACCTTGTCGCGTCCGTATTGTGTGTATTCTGTGCAGACTTCTGTAGTGATGGTGAAGCCCGGAGGTACGGGCATTCCGAGGAGATTCATCTCGGCAAGGTTAGCACCCTTGCCGCCGAGAAGATTTCGCATCTCGGCATTACCTTCGGCCTTTCCGTCGCCGAACGTATAAATCTTTTGTGCCATTAGTTGTGATTTTATTAAATATTAATAAAAATGTTTTCGTTTTTCTTTTCTTCGACCCCTGTCGATGGAAATAAGCAACCTTAGAGTCTCCACAGCTCGCGTGTTTGCTACGCCTTGATTTGGGTTATCCACAGGTCGCAATACCGATGCCGACCGTTTATAAGCGCAAATTTAATAAAAACTTCGCGTAATTTACTAATTTTGCACTCATAAAGTTTTACTCTTAACGTTTTTTGTAATATATGGCCAGAAAGAACAGACAACTACCCCTTTTGCCCGCTGTGGAGATTACAGGTGTGGCCGCCGAGGGGAAAGCCATCGCGAAAGTGAAATGGCACCCGGAAGACCCCTCTCCTCTTGTTGTGTTCATCCCTTTCGGAGCTCCCGGCGATATAGCCGATATCAAGATAGACCGTAAGAAACACAGTTTCGCCGAAGGGCACATCGAGCGCCTGATTTCGCCCTCTCCCGACCGGGCCGAGCCCCGGTGCCGCCATTTCGGCACCTGCGGAGGATGCAAATGGCAGCATATACCCTATTCCCTGCAGCTGGCGCATAAGCAGGAGATTGTCAGCGCGGCCCTGTCACGTATAGGTAAGGTAGAGCTCCCCGAAATCTCCCCCATACTCGGCTCGGAAAACATCTGGCATTACCGCAACAAGATGGAATATACCTTCTCCGACAAGAAATGGCGCAGCTGGGAGGAGATAAACGCCGGAGTCGAGTTCACGGATTCATCAAACGGTCTCGGGTTCCACATTCCGGGGGCTTTCGACAAGGTGCTGCATATAGAGGAGTGTCTACTGCAGGACGACCTCGGCAACAGAATCCGAAATTTCATATATGGTTATGCGGAAAGCAAGGGATATTCATTTTATAACATACGCAGCAACGCCGGCCTCCTGCGCACTCTAATGCTTCGCATCGCCTCAACAGGCGAGACCATGGTCTGTCTGGTTTTCGGGGAAGACAATCCGGAGGAAATCAGGGATGTGATGAGCGCTGTCTCTGAGGAATTTCCGGAAATCACCTCGCTCCTCTATGTGGTCAACCTTAAGCTTAACGACACAATCACCGACCAGAAGGTGGAGGTCTTCAAGGGGCGTGATTATATCGAGGAGGAGATGGAGGGGCTGAGATTCCGGGTCAACGCCAAGTCGTTTTACCAGACAAACTCCCTCCAGGCATATGAGCTTTATAAGGTGGCGAGACGTTTTGCCGGCCTGGAGTCGCGCAAGGAAAATCTTCCGTTGGTCTATGACCTTTATACCGGCACAGGCACGATAGCGAATTTTGTGGCGCGCAACGCACGCAAGGTCATAGGAATTGAATACGTGCCCGAAGCCATTGAGGATGCAAAGCTGAATTCCAGGGTGAATGGCCTTGACAATACCCTCTTCTTTGCCGGAGACATGAAAGATATTCTCACCGACGGTTTCATCGAGGAGCACGGGCGTCCGGAGGTGATGATAATCGACCCTCCCCGCGCCGGAATGCATGAGGATGTCGTCAAAGTCATTCTCAACGCCCGCCCGGAAGTCATTGTCTATGTAAGCTGCAATCCCGCCACGCAGGCACGCGACATAGCTCTGCTTGACCAGGGATACATTGTCACCGACATACAGCCTGTCGACATGTTCCCGCACACTCACCATGTGGAGAACGTGGTCCGCATGGTTCTTCGTCAACCATGACACGCCACGCGGTTCCACATTATTATTAAGGAGGATGAACCCATACCGGATTCATCCCCCTTATCATTTTCAATATCTGCCTGTCGGCTTATATCACTTTCTCGGCTTGATGTCGAGCTTCACGGGCTTGATCATATTCTCGGGAGCGAGTATTGTGTCAAGTTCCTCCTTGTTGAGGATGCCGTGCTCAAGCACCAGGTCATATACGCTTCTGCCAGTCTCGAGTGCCTCCTTGGCGATCTTCGTGGAGTTCTTGTAGCCGATCACGGGGTTGAGGGCGGTCACTACGCCGATGCTCTCGTGAACCTCCTTGCGGCACTGCTCCTCATTGGCGGTGATTCCCTCTACGCAGCGTGTGCGAAGGGTCTCGAAGCCATTGATCATAAGGTCTACCGACTCAAAGTCACACTGTGCCATTACGGGCTCCATGGCGTTAAGCTCCATCTGGGCGGCGTCGCCGGCCATTGTGACGCAGAGCTCGTTGCCCATCACCTTGTAGCAAATCTGGTTCATCACCTCCGGAATCACGGGATTCACCTTGCCGGGCATGATCGACGAGCCGGGCTGCATGGCGGGAAGGTTGAACTCGCCGATGCCGCAGCGCGGACCGGATGCCAGAAGACGCAGGTCGTTGCAGATCTTGTTCATCTTGACAGCCACTCTCTTGAGGGCCGATGCATAGCCTACCAGGCAAGAGGTGTCGGAAGTGGCGCCTACCAGGTCGTCGGCGATCTTGATGTCCCAGCCTGTGATGTCGCGCAGCGATTCTATGCAGAGCTCCGAGTATCCGGGCTCGGCGCAGATGCCGGTGCCGATGGCCGTGGCTCCCATATTGACTGTCAGGAAGTCGGCGGCAGCCTCGTCGAGATGCTTGATCTCATCGTTGAGAATCGACGCGAATCCGCTGAAAGTCTGTCCCAGGGTCATGGGCACAGCGTCCTCGAGCTGCGTGCGGCCTATCTTGATGATTGACTTGAACTCCTCCGATTTCTTGCGGAATGCCTCGATGAGAACGCGGTAATGCTCGATGAATTTGAGGTGGGAGAAATACATTCCCAGGTGTATGGCGCAGGGATATGCGTCGTTGGTCGACTGCGCGCAGTTCACATGGTCGTTGGGTGAGCAATACTGATATTCGCCTCTCTTGTGGCCCATGATCTCAAGGGCGCGGTTGGCGATCACCTCGTTGGCGTTCATGTTGGTGGTGGTTCCGGCGCCTCCCTGAATCATGTCTACGGGGAACTGCTCATGGTGCTTGCCGTCGATAATCTCTTGGCAAGCCTGCTCTATGGCCGATGCCTGGGCGTCGCTGAGAAGGCCGAGCTTGTGGTTGGCGCGGGCTGCGGCCATCTTGGTGATGGCGAGTCCCTTTATAAAGAGAGGATACTCGTTGAGATGGAATTTGGAAATCTCGAAATTCTCGATTCCTCTGAGTGTCTGTACGCCGTAGAGGGCGCATTCGGGCACCTCCAGGGCGCCGATAAGGTCAGATTCCACACGGAACTGTCCTTTGCATTTATCTTCCATGATACTTATAATTAAAGGTATTTTTCTTTTTGATTTCGTGTTTTTCTATACAAACGGAGCGTTTCGGATGCAAAAGGCATCACCGTCTCGCGTCTCCGGAGCTCTCCCGGATTAATTTATTCAGCAAATTTATGAATTAATACGATATAAGCCAAATATCCGCCCGTTTTATTGTCCGGTTTTTATTTCCCCGTCCCTTTCTTACGCGGCAGCTGGATATGTCGGCTTTTGCATAAACATTCATGGAGGTGTATTGGTTTATATTAAAAACCATCGAAAAACACCGGCTCGCGCTGCGGTGCCGATTCCATGCGAAGAAGAACTGCACTGCGCCCCCGTTAAATTTGAGATCGTTCCCGTAAAATTTTAGATTATGATACTACAGCTACTCTTTGTCCTTGCCGCGATTATCGTCGGTGCCCGCCTCGGAGGTATAGGTCTCGGAGTTATGGGTGGCGTCGGAATGGCAATCCTCGTATTTGTATTCGGCCTGCAGCCTACCTCTCCTCCCATCGACGTGATGCTCATGATCGCGGCCGTCATCTCTGCGGCTGCTGCCATGCAGGCCGGCGGAGGTCTCGACTATCTGGTGAAGATCGCGGAGAAGCTTCTGCGTAAGAATCCTTCGCAGGTGACGATCGTCAGCCCCCTCGTCACTTACCTGTTCACGTTTGTCGCTGGCACAGGCCATGTGGCCTATTCTGTGCTTCCGGTAATAGCAGAGGTGGCGCGTGAGACAAAAATACGCCCCGAGCGACCCCTCGGCATAGCGGTCATAGCCTCTCAGCAGGCAATCACGGCAAGCCCCATCTCGGCAGCGACCGTGGCACTGCTCGGACTGCTCACCGGCTTCGACATCACCCTTTTCGACATTCTGAAAATCACTATTCCCGCCACTCTCGTTGGCGTGCTTCTCGGAGCTTTCCTTTCGAAGAAAGTCGGCAAGGAGCTTATGGAGGATCCTGAGTATCTGCGCCGAGTGGAGCAGGGCATGATCAAGGAGAACAAACTTGAGTTCAACCAGATAAAGAGCCCGTGGAAAGCCAAGCTCTCCGTCGTGCTTTTCCTGGCGGCCACAGTGCTTATTGTCCTCTTCGGCTCCATCCCGTCGATGCGTCCCGTCTTCAACGGCACCGCCATGGACATGCCCTCGATCATCGAGATTCTGATGCTCTCCGCCTGTGCGGTTATCCTGCTCTGCACAAAGACCAACGGCATCACCCCCACCCAGGGCAGCGTCTTCATCGCCGGCATGCAGGCCGTCATCGCCATTTTCGGTATAGCCTGGATGGGCGACACCTTCATCAACGGCAACATGGCCGAGCTTACAGGAGGCATTGAGGGCATAGTGCGCCAGATGCCCTGGCTCTTCGCTCTTGCCCTGTTCGTTATGTCGATTCTGCTTTACAGCCAGGCCGCTACCGTGCGGGCCATCATGCCGCTCGGCGTCGCCCTGGGAATCAGCCCAATGATGCTTATCGCCCTCTTCCCGGCTGTCAACGGATATTTCTTCATCCCCAACTACCCCACTCTCGTGGCGGCCATTAATTTCGACCGTACCGGCACCACCCATATCGGAAAATACATCCTCAACCATTCATTCATGATGCCCGGGATGGTGGCCACGATAGGGGCCGTCCTGACAGGACTGCTGCTTATACAGCTTTATTGACCCTCTCCTATTATAATAGGCAGTCCGTTAAGACAAACAACCCGATGCGGACTGACTCAAATGCGCTTTATCAACCAAAAATATAATATTATGAACAGTAAAAAGACTTTGATGTCCTCTCTCGCAGTCATTCTGTGCGCTCTGCTTGGCTTCCAGGCTTATGCATTGCCCAAGATCCATATTCTCGCCACCGGCGGCACAATCGCCGGTGCCGGGGAAAGCGCCACGAAATCCAACTACTCGGCAGGACAGGTGGCCATTGGCTCTCTGCTCGATGCCGTGCCTGAGATCAACGACATTGCTGATGTCACCGGCGAACAGATCGTAAGCATCGGCTCGCAGGACATGAACGATGAGGTCTGGCTTACCCTGGCCAAGAGAATCAACGAGCTTCTCTCCGGCGATGTCGACGGCATAGTAATCACTCACGGAACAGACACCATGGAGGAGACAGCCTATTTCCTCAACCTCACGGTGAAGAGCAACAAACCGGTAGTGCTCACCGGAGCCATGCGCCCCTCTACGGCGATGAGCGCCGACGGCCCGCTCAACCTCTACAACGCTGTCGTGACCGCCGCGGCCCCGCAGTCAGTAGGCAAAGGCGTCCTCGTGGCCATGAACGGCCTGATTCTCGACGCCCACGGCACTGTCAAGATGAATACCGTGGATGTCCAGACTTTCCAGGCTCCCAACTCCGGTGCGCTCGGATATATATTCAACGGCAAGGTATTCTACAACAACATCACCCTTAAGAAACATACCGTTGATTCCGAATTTGACGTCACCGGCCTTGACAAGCTTCCCAAGGTTGGCATCGTCTACAGCTATTCCAATGTGGATTCCGACGTGATGAACCCCTTCCTGACCAACGGCTACCAGGGAATCGTCCATGCCGGTGTCGGCAACGGCAACTACCACAGGAATCTGTTCCCCAAGCTGCTTGAGGCCCGCAAACTCGGCATCGTGGTTGTCCGCAGCAGCCGTGTGCCCACAGGCCCCACTACCCTCGACGGCGAGGTTGACGACGCCAAGTATCAGTTCGTGGCTTCCGAGGAGCTCAATCCCCAGAAGGCACGTGTGCTTCTGATGCTGGCGCTGACACGCACGTCCGACTGGCAGCAGATTCAGCAGTATTTCGAGCAGTACTGACGCTTCTCTGATTCCCTCGGCGCCATGGGCCGGACGGCATCAGGCGCCGGGGGATTACATTTCCTACCGATTACAGAACTATTCAAAATTACTCCGATTATGAAAAACATATACATTCTGGCCGCGGCCATGATTCCGGCTGCCGCCTACGCCCAGTCAAACACCGACAACGGCTATAGAAGTGAAAACGAAAAGGGTCTCATCGAGACTGTGGCAAAGATAGAGAAGAAGACCGACAAGTTCAACGTTTATCTCGGCATGCACGGCGACTTCGACGCCGACTGGCGGGGTTCCGAGTTTCAGGAGGGAAAGTTCGACATGCGTCAGCTCCGACTGGAAATCAAGGGACACATCAACGACTGGCTGAGCTACCGCTACCGCCAGCGCCTCAACAAGGGTGACGAGGCGAGCAAATACCGCGACAATATCCTCGGAAGCATCGACATCGCCGGCATCGGGATAAAGCTCGACAAGTTCCAGCTTTTCCTCGGTAAGCAATGCGCCTCCTATGGAGGTATCGAGTTCGACCAGAACCCTATCGACATCTACGAATACAGCGACATGGTGGAATATATGAGCAACTTCATGACCGGTGTAAACGTGGCCTATAATTTCACCGACCGCCAGCAGCTCCAGTTCCAGATGCTCAACGCCCTCACGCGCAGCTCGCAGGAGATGTATGGCGACTACGTGAAGGCGAAGCTGCCTATGGTCTATACCCTCAACTGGAACGGAAATTTCAGCGATGTCTACAAGACCCGTTGGTCGGCATCCTTAATGAATGAGACCAAAGGGGAGCATATGTGGTATTTCGCTCTTGGCAACGAGATTAATTTCTCGCCTAAGGTTGGCGCGTATTTCGACTGGATGTATTCCCGCGAGGGTGTCGACCGCAAGGGAATAATCACCGGCATCGTGGCGCCCGAAGACCATAAGTTCAACACCTCTAAGGTAGACTACATGTCGTTTGTGCTTCACCTCAACTACCGGTTCCATCCCTCGTGGAACATCTTCGCCAAAGCGATGTATGAGACAGCTGGAATCTACGAGGCCCACGACGGCCTGCAGAAAGGAAACTACAGGACTTCCTGGGGTTATCTTGGCGGCATAGAGTTCTACCCCTTCAAAGACCGCAACCTCCATTTCTTCGCCACATACACCGGCCGCAACTATAAATACTCGCATCGCGCCAAAGCCCTCGGCAGCGAAAACTACGCCACCAACAATCTCTCTGTCGGATTCATCTGGCAGATGCCTATATTCTGAGCCGCTTAATAAGCTTCTTTTCATATACCGATGGTCGCCCCGCCACTTTGCATAAAGCGGCGGAGCTTTGTCAATTGCCTTGTATTCAGACCGATAGAATCTTTCGCTTTACTATTTTATACATCTGTTAAAGTTTTTTTTAAGACTCATTTTTGAGTATTTCGTCAAAACGTGTTAACTTTGCATCAGTTTTGCCGGGGCTTCCTGTCCGGCCACCCCGGCCCGGATTCGGCTGCATTCCGTGCGGTCGATTCCGTAAGGAATCAAATACTCACAAATATTAACTGATTAACTGATGAAAACAAACATCAAGAAATTTGCCTGGATGATGGCACTCGCCCTCCCCGTAGGGCTCACTTTCACCGCTTGCGGTGACGACGAAGAGAAAGATCCCGAAATCTTCCTCAACACTCAGGCAGTCGATATCGACTGGAACAAGACAACAACCCTGACATCCACCGAAAAGAGTGCCGTTTGGTCTTCGAGCGATGACTTCATCGCTTCTGTCGACGACAAGGGTGTCGTTACTGCCAACCACGTCGGCGAGGCAATCATCAAGGCTTCAATCCCCGGTGCCGAGGCAAGCTGCAAGGTTACCGTAAAGGCTACCGACTCCTCGTTCACACGCCCCATCCTTGACTTCGGTGCTTCCCAGTCGAAGGTCGCAGGCCAGGTTTCAGGTCTCGTAAAGAACGATGAGATGAGCACAGCCGACCTTCTCTTCTACGGCACCAAGAACGCCTACGGTTATCCCTGGTATATCTACAACTTCGAGAAAGACGCTCTCGTTTCCTCCTCACTCACTGTCGAATTCGTCAATGAGGACTCCTTCAACAACCTGGCAAATTACCTTGACCAGTATTATCAGGAGGTTAGCTACAACGAGGAGACTCTCGTATACACATACGCAAATGCTGAGACTGTAGCCAAGTCTACAGTGATTGTCCGTGTTTCTCCCAACGATGAAATGACAAATCTCAGCGCTATCTTCGTTCCCAACGACGGCACTCGCTCCGGGAATGTGGAGGCTGCCATCAGCCGTCACCTCGACATAGTGAACAGCGTCAGAAAGTAATCTGAAACAAGAACATCTAAATATAATTCGTCATGAAGAAGATTTTTTCATTCGCCTGCGCTGCTGCAGTAGTGTCTCTTGCTACGGCATGCGGTGGTAACAAGGCTGACAACGCCAACGATTCCGTTGTTGAGGATACAATAGTGGAGGTTGCGGTTGAGGAAAACAACGACACCGTTGTTGTCGACTCCCTTACAGAGGTTGTCGAGGAGAAGGTGGAGGACGCAAAGTCCGAGACCAAGAAAACCGCTGACAAAGCCAAAGACAAGGTAAAGGACAAGGCTAACGAGGCCAAGGACAAGGCCAACGAGGCTCTTGACAAGACAAAGGCCGCTGCCCAGGCTGCTGTGAAGGCAACTAAGGATGCTGCCGAGAATGCTGCCAAGGATGCCGCTGCCGACGAGAAGGCAAAGGCTCTTCGCGAGGCTATGAAGAACCGTAACAAGAAGTCGGAGTAATACGCAATCAATCATAAGCCAATCATAATTAGTAGAAGGAGCCGCCTGTGTCGGGCGGCTCTTTTTTAATTGATTCATATAGTTATGAGTGACAATTCATGTTTTCCAGTCCCCGGAATGTCGGCAGAATGTCTTGACCGCTGTCGCGGGGAGCGCGTCCTGTTGATGTGCGGCGTAAGTGGCTCCGGCAAGACATTCCTGTCGCGTCTGTTTGAGGGAATGGGATTCCATCGCGTGTCGGTGGATGATATCGCATGGTCGGCCTATGGGCCGGGACTCAATGATATGCCGTTCGGTGCCAAAAAGAATGTCTTCATGGAGGCCTCCGCCGAGGCTGGGCGTCAGATAGAGACCCTTCTTGCCAAGGGAGAGAGAATCGTGGTCGATTCCACGATGTGCAAGCGGGCCAAACGCGACCATATGCGCGAAATCTGCTCTCGACACTCCGTGAGGCCGCTTACCCTTTATCTCGATACGCCGGGTGAGATACTTTCGCAACGGCTTGAAAACAGAAAGGGAACCGGCCCTGACGACCAGATTGTGACGCCGGCGCAGCTTGCATCGTTTCTCGCCAATTTCGAGAAGCCGGACGCCGACGAGAATTTCATAACTGTGGTCTGACCTCAGCCCAACACCACGTCAAGCACCATCATCAGGGCGAAACCTAAGGCGAAGCCTATCGTGCCCATGTTTGAGTGAAGACCCTCCTGGGTCTCCGGTATCAGTTCCTCGACCACCACATAAATCATCGCGCCTGCAGCGAAAGCCAGCAGATACGGCAGCACCGGGAGCACAAAGGCTGCGAGCATCATCGTGATGACAGCCGCTATCGGCTCCACTATCCCGCTAAGACTGCCGATGATGAAGGAGCGTGCACGGCTGTTGCCGTCCGCGCGCAGCGGCATCGATACAATCGCGCCCTCGGGAAAATTCTGTATCGCTATGCCCAACGACAAGGCCAGCGCGCCTGCCATCGGGATGTACGCGTTGTGTTCGAGAGCGGCGGCGAGCGCGACACCGACTGCCATTCCCTCCGGGATGTTATGCAGAGTGACCGCGAACACCAGTTTGGATGTATGCGAAAGACGGCTTTTCGGCCCCTCGCTCCCCTTTCCGTCAAGGTGCTCATGAGGTACAAGCACATCCAGGATAAGCAGAAAGGCCATGCCGAGAAGAAATCCGACAAGCGCGGGCAGCACACTCATGAACCCCTCCTGGCCGCTCATATCCATCGAGGGGATAAGAAGCGACCACACCGAGGCTGCTACCATTACTCCGGCAGCGAACCCCGTAAGCAGCTTCTGCAGCCGCAAGGGCATCTCTCCCTTCATAAGAAAGACGCACGCCGAGCCGGCCACACTGCCCAGGAAAGGCAATATCAGTCCTAAAGTCAGTCCATTCATATCTGCTCAACAATGCCGGCAATCCCAAAGTTCATATTTCCCTCCCTCAGCTATAATAACAATAGTTCGTTAAAAA
>DKYZ01000048.1 GCA_002493515.1 Porphyromonadaceae bacterium UBA7087
TATTTAATTTATAGAAGTTCCCTTTTGGTGTTGAAAAAACATTGCATAGCTGATTTGCGAAAAATTGCTTATGCGGTCGCGAAATTAGCAATTAAATGTTAAAAAACAATGGAGGGGAGGTAAAATTGTAAGATAGTTTAATAAAATCGCTTGTTTTTTGCTTGCTATGTAAGTGGCGTTTTTTTATATTCCGCGTTTGATAAAGATGGATGTATGGCTATGTCGGTGTAAAAATGAAACTTCGGCGCAGGGAACAATACCCTGCGCCGAGGTCTTTAAGCGACATTATGATTTTCTTGTATGCGGAAGGTCATCTCAGACTCCATTCCACTCCGTTTTTGGTATCCTTGACGTCGAATCCGAGGTCGGAGAGCTTGTTGCGGATGAGGTCGGAGGTGGCCCAGTCTTTGTTGGCCTTGGCGTTCTTGCGGATGTCCATCAGGAGATCCACTGCGCCGTGGTAAGACTTCAGGGCCGATGAGTCGTCGGCATCGGAATTGACGTTGATGCCTAACAGCTCCACTAAGAATATGTCAAACAGATGGCGCAGTTTGGCCAGGTCTTCGGCATTGAGTTTGGCCGTGCCGTCGGAAGCCTGGTTGATGATTCTGCAGGCGTCGAAGAGCGTGGCGATTACCATCGGCGTGTTGAGGTCATCGTCCATGGCCTCGTAACACTGGCTCAGGTAGTCGGGCAGCTCCACAGTGGATTTCTCCGCCGGAAGCAGGGCCTGCAGGCGGCGATAGCCGTCGGTCATCTTCTGCAGGGCCTTCTCCGCAGCCTGGAGAGCCTCGTTGGAGAAGTCGACAGTGCTGCGGTAGTGGGCCTGGAGGATAAAGAAGCGTATCACCATCGGCGCGTAGGCTTGGGTGAGAAGCGGATGCGAGCCCTCGTAGAACTGTTCGAGGGTGATGAAATTGTTGTATGACTTGCCCATCTTCTTGCCGTTGATGGTAATCATGTTGTTGTGCATCCAGTATCTTACTGCCTCGTGGCCCTGGGCGGCCACACTCTGCGCTATCTCGCATTCATGATGCGGGAACATGAGGTCCATGCCGCCTCCGTGAATGTCAAAGGTCTCGCCGAGGTATTTCTCGCCCATTGTGGAGCACTCCAGGTGCCAGCCGGGGAAACCCTCGCTCCAGGGCGACGGCCAGTGCATGATATGCTCCGGCGAGGCCTTCTTCCAGAGGGCGAAGTCGAGGGGATTGCGCTTCTCGTCCTGACCGTCGAGCGTGCGTGTGGCGCTGATGAGGTCCTCGATGTTGCGTCCCGAGAGCTTGCCGTAGTGGTGGGCCTTGTTGTATTTCTCCACATCGAAATATACCGAGCCCTGGCTTTCGTAGGCAAATCCGGCATCGATTATCTTCTTCACGTACTCGATTTGCTCGATGATATGGCCGGAGGCATGAGGCTCGATGCTTGGCGGAAGCACGTTGAGCGCTTCCATGTCGCGGTGGTAACGGTTCAGATAGAGCTGCACCACTTCCATCGGCTCAAGCTGCTCCAGGCGTGCTTTCTTGGCAATCTTGTCCTCTCCGGAGTCGGCGTCATGCTCGAGGTGGCCGACGTCGGTGATGTTCCTGACGTAACGCACCTTGAAGCCGAGATGCCGCAGGTAGCGGAACAGTATGTCGAAAGTGATAGCCGGGCGGGCATGCCCCAGATGGGCGTCGCCATACACCGTAGGCCCGCATACATACATCCCGACAAGCCCCTCGTGGAGGGGCTTGAAGGGCTGTTTGATACGGGTCAGTGAGTTGTAGAGAGTCAGATGATTCTCCATCACCGTAAGGGTTTTATCAGTTGTTGCTTACAGAGGGCTTCTTGCCGCGCGGCTGGATCTCGCCGAACTGAGCCTCATACTTGTTGATGTTGTCGGTGAGGGCGAACATGAGCTGCTTGGCGTTCTCCGGGCTCATGATGACGCGGCTTACCACGGGAGCCTGGGGCATGCCGGGGGCAGCGAAGATGAAGTCGATCAGAAACTCGTTGGGGCCGTGGCCGATCATGGCCAGGTTGCTGTATTTTCCGTCGGCTGTCTCGGGACGGAGCTGGATCTGAAGCTGATTCTTGTTCTCGTTTTTGTTGTCTGCCATAATAGATTATGATTGTTGGTTAATATATGAAATTTCGTTATGCCGACAGCAAGCGGTTTCGCGTCGGGACTGCGAAGATAGCAAAAAAAGTCGGAATCGCGGCTGCGAACGTGTTAAAAATAACACTTTTTGACAAATCAGACGGATATCGCCGTAATCTTACCGTCGGCCATGGCCACGGTGCGGTCGGCTATCGAGGCTACTGTCGGGTCGTGGGTGACTATGACGAAGGTCTGGTGGAGGCGGTCGCGCAGCGACGATATGACGGCTCGTATCTCGTCGCGGTTGCGGGAGTCGAGCGAGCCGGTGGGCTCGTCGGCGAGCACCACCCGCGGGCTGTTGATCAAGGCCCTGGCTATGGCCACACGCTGTTTTTCTCCTCCTGAGAGTTCGGAGGGTTTATGGTGGATCCTTTCGGCAAGCCCGAGCTCCGCGAGAAGACTCTCCGCTTTGGCCAGGGCCTCCTTGCGGCGCATTCCGGCTATCAGGGCGGGCATGGCCACGTTTTCTCCCGCCGTGAACTCCGGCAGGAGCTGGTGGAACTGGAAGATGAAGCCGATGTTGGCGTTGCGGAACTCTGAGAGCTTCCTGTCCTTGAGTCTGAATACGTCGGTGCCGTCATATATCACCTGTCCGCTGTCGGGACGGTCGAGGGTGCCGGCAATCTGCAGCAGGGTGGTCTTTCCGGCCCCGCTCGGCCCCACTATGGCCACTATCTCCGATTCTCCTATCTCCAATGAGACATGCGAGACCACCTCCAGGGGGCCGTATGATTTGCAAAGGTCGATGAGTTGTAACATCTTGGTCTTGATGTGAGTGTATTGGTAACTACACGCGGCACAGCGCGCGGATCACGTGGTTGGCGAGGTATATGCCGAAGATGGCTGGTATAGGGGCGATTGTGCCGTATGACGACCGTTTGTTGGCATGGTCAAGCTCGAGCAGGGAGTGCGACACGGGTTTCTCGACGGATGCCACCACGCGCAGCGGACGCCTGAGCCCCTCTCTCTTCAATCTTTGCCTTACGGCTCTCGCCAGGCCGTCTTCCCGGGTCTCCCAGAGGTCGAAATACCCGATTTTTGTGACGTCGACACGTCCTCCGGCGCCCATTGAGGAGATTACGGGTATGCGGTTGCGCTGGCAATGCGAGATCAGCGCGGTCTTCGGTGCTACGGTGTCGATTGCGTCAATCACGTAATCGTAATGCCTCTCGAGGAAGATACCGGCAATGTTCGCCGGCTCCACGTATATGCGGAGGGTGTTGATATGTGCCTCCGGATTTATCTCGTGAAAGCGTTCTGCGAAGAGCAGGGTTTTCGACTCGCCTATGTTGCGGCGCAGGGCAATCAGCTGGCGGTTGATGTTGCTTTCCGCCACGTTGTCGGCATCCACAAGCGTGAGGTTGCCGACACCGGTGCGCACGAGCATCTCGGCGGCGTAGCCACCGACACCACCGAGGCCAACGACGAGCACGGAGCTATGCGCCAGAATTTCGGCGCGCTCCGTGCCGAGAAGTCTTACCGTACGGTTGTTCCACGCTTCCGTAGGATATTGCTCCATGCCGCGTCAGTCTCTGAGCCAGCTGCCCTGGAAGCCTGTCTCCTCTATTGTCTTGATTATCCGGGCGGCCTGCTCCGGGTCATCGGGAATGCCGTGGCATTCCAGCACTTTGTCCACGTTCTCCAGGTCGAGGCTCCATTCTGCGTTGGGAAACTTGGCCCTTACGGCCCCCAGTATCGCGCCGGAGCAACCGGCGCATTTTGCGTTTGTCTTGAATTTCATCTTTGTCTGTTCAGATTGTTTGTGAATCTATCTATCCCTATAACGTAAGTAAAAGCGATTTCGCGCATATTCCCGGAAGAATATGCGCGAAACGGATTGTGGGGGTAGGCCGGAGTCTCAGAGGATTACTTTGTCGGTGTAGTGCCTGCCGTTGTCGAAAGTAAGCTCCACGATATAGATTCCGTCGGGAAGCGCCTTGACGGCATGATTCCGGCCGGAGGCCTTGACGTGATATATCTCGGTGCCTCTGGCGGAATAGACCTTTACAGCGGAGAGGGGCAGCTCCGAGCTGACCGTGATGTCGCCATGGGAGGCGCGTATGTCCACTCTTGCGTTATGCTCGATATTGCTGATTGAGGCCATCGCGTCCTCGCGGGAGATTACCGGACGGATGTTCAGCCCGAATGAACGGTCCAATGAGTTTGGTTCGAAAAAATCGTGATTCAAATACAGTATCTTGGCCGAGGAGCCGGTCGCCTTACTGGAAATCTGGTTTATGATTTCATCCGGGCTGTAGGTGGAGCTCCAGCAGTTGATGATGTCGTTGTTATGATAAAGGTCCTCACCGGCTTTGAAGCCTCCGGCAGGTATGTAGATTTTCTCATTGCAACCGTGATGGTGGTTGCGGAAGTCAGCCCCCTGCTTGTCACCATAGGTTCTCCATACGTGACTGCCGCTGAGGTTTTCCCCCATGAGTTCCTCGATTTCTTCGTAAGTCGGCATCCTCCATCCGTGTCCCCAGTTCACCGTTGCGGCGTCGAGACGTGTTCCGGAGATGTCATGGCCGATATGAAGACATTTGATGAGACCGTTGACCCGGATTTCCCTTCTGAGGGAGTCTTTGTCGTAAACCACTTGGTCGAAAAACTCATAGTCCTCCTGGTTGAAAGAGGTTTGAGGCTCCACGCCTCCCCAGGTGAAGTAGTCGCCGGGATCCTGTGGCGTTTCGGCGCCGATGTTGCAGGTGGCCCAGAGCAGACCGCTCTCCAGACCGAGGTCAATGGCCTCATGTCCCGCGATGATATACGTATGCTGGCGGCATTCCTCATTCTGCGCGGATACAGAAGTTGTCGAGAGAGCCAGGGGGCATAAAGCGATGCATAGAGCCGCGATTGTAAATCTGTTCATAATCATGTATTGTTTAAATGTTTGTTTAATATGGGGTGTTTATCACACATTTGGAGGCGTTTACAAGACCGTATCCATGTTTGGAGTTCCAGGTGCCGTTCGTTTTATTTACAGAATAAGGTAAGGAACCTCCTTTTACAGCGTTTTTTTCGATGATTTCCTTTACCTTTTTCTGGGTCAGCGCGGGATTTATCTCAAGAATGAGCGCGGCGATTCCCGAGACAAAGGGGCAGGCGAGCGAGGTGCCGCTGACACCGTTTGACGGAATCTCCTCGTCAGTAGTCTAGGTGGTCCATATGTTTTTTCCCGGGGCGCAGACACTCACGCAGTCTCCGTAACACGACTGGTCGTACCATTCACCGGACTGCTCGATGGCGGAAACCACAATCAGGTCTTTGACAGCACCGGCTGGGAATGACGGAGAGTAGGTGCCATAAGAGTCAAAGTTCCCGGCGGAGTTCACCACAACGCATCCTTTTCCGTTACGTCCTTTGGTAAGTGCATTATTTATAGCGTCTTTTATGCATTTAAGACGAGAAGGTGTTGTCTTCGTGTCTGGCCGGGTTGAGCCAGAAGTTGACGTAGAAGTCGCCGGTGGCGGTGCAGTCGAAGATGAACGACTGCCAGTTCAGACCGTCGGTCTGTCCGCTGACATTGTTGCAGACAGTCGTAATCGCGTTGGGAGCAACTGTTTGGAGACCCTTCTCCGGGTTGTCGGCAGAGGCGTGAAACGCTGTCAGAATGCCGACGAGCAAGAGCTTTTTTAGGTGCTTTAGGTTCGTAAATAACGTTTTATGGTTGATAACATGGGTAAATTCTGTAAAACAGCCAGTCAGTCAATTTTTGTCTGGCGGGGTCTACGATGCAAATTTAATAAAAAATATTAAATCAGCAAAAAAATGTAGGGAACTTCTATAAATTAAA
>DKYZ01000066.1:0-33463 GCA_002493515.1 Porphyromonadaceae bacterium UBA7087
CACTCAGTGAAACACTACCCCGGCAGGTGATTTCACCGGCATTCAAAATAGGCGGGCAGACCGGTTCAGTTGTACAGACGCCGATAAAAGGAGACATATTGGTCATCGCAGGTCATGAAGTCATGGCGCCTGAGGGTTCTCTCGTAGAGGCATATGACATCAGTGGAAATCAAGTGGCATCCTCCATAACCCGTCTGAGTCTTGAAGGCCTATTGCAGGGAATTTATATTGTCAGAAGCGGAAACGAAGCTGTGAAGGTTATGATCAAATGATTCTTCGGTAGCTGCCTGCGTATCGATGAAACATCAGAAGCAGGTGGCTGTTTCAAAATTGAAACGCCCCCGGAAGTTGGATACAAAACTTTTGGGGACGTTCCATGTTAATCTTTCTTACTTTCTTAATTGTTGGTCTTGGATATATTGAAGGTTCCGTTACGGGGGATGGCTCATTCTATGATGAAGTCGTCGATGGAGCGTGTCGCGGGCGAGAAGTTGACTCCTATCCTGAAGAGTTTCCTGGGGTCGGCGTCGAAGGGGTTGGCGTAACGCTTCCGGGATATCTGCTCCAACGCCTCACTTGCGGATTTGTCATACTTGAACTCGAATATATATATGAAACGATCTGTCTGGAGCACGGCGTCGCACCGTCCGTCGGAGGTGCGGTACTCGGCACGTACCTGGAATCCCATCAGGGTGAACGCCAGGTAGAGCACGTTGTGGTAGTGTCGCTCGCAGTCGGTCACCATATCGTATGGATAGCCCGAGAACAGGGCCGAGAGGCGCCGCATGAAGTCGTCCGGACGTCCCTGCTCGACATCATCCACGAACTCCACTATGTCGAATGCCGTCCTCTCCGTGGGTGCCGGGGTATAATAGGGAAGCAGGAAGTTGAGGAAGGCCTCCTTGACCTCTCGGTTGGGATAGCCGAGGGTGAATCTGCGGAATCTGGCGTCGAATCCCTTTATGGTGAGGTAGCCGCTTTGGAAAAGCACGGGAATGGGGTCGTCGGAGATGAGGTCCACGGTCATCATCCGCGGCGCTGCGACCCTCTCATCCTCGAGGTCGTGCAGGTTCATGCGGCTCTCCCTGAGCTTGTCGGCGAGGACGGTCGGCGTGGCGGTCTCGAACCAGAATGAGCCGATATACCTTTTCTTGAGGGCGCTCAGCAGACTGTAGGGGTTGTAGACATCATGCAGGCCCGGGCTGAAGTGGTAGCCGTCATAGTTTTTCCTCAGTGTCTCGACGGCCTGCTCCCTGCCTACCCCAAGTCTGCCGGCGAGGTCGTCGATTCCACGGCCGAAATTGTCCGTCAGCTCCTGTGGCGTTATTCCGCATATGGTGGCGTACTGGTCGTCGAGCGTTATGTCCTCGAGGTTGTTGAGGTCTGAGAATATGGAGACCTTGCTGAACTTGGTGACTCCCGTGAGCATGGCGAAGTGTATGTCGGCGTCGCAGCTCTTCAGAACCCCATAGAAACCTTTCAGGATGGAGCGGTACGTGTCCTGCAGCGGCTCGTCCCTCACAGTGGAAATCAGCGGCTTGTCATACTCGTCGATGAGTATGGCCACCTTGCGTCCGGTGGACGCATATGCGGCCGAGACTAGTCTTGCGAACCGGCTGTCCACTGAAAGGTCTCCCTCCGGCGTTACCCTGTATATGGATTCAAGCGGGGTCAGTTGCCGGCCGATTATCTCAAGCAGATCCTGCCTTGTCTCATAGGACTTTGCGTTCAGGTCGATGTGTATAACGGGCCTGGGTTCCCAGTCGTCGGCGAGAGAGTCGATTGCCAGCCCCTTGAAGAGCTCCCGCTTCCCGAGGAAAAATGCCTCCATAGTGGACATGAGGAGGCTTTTCCCGAACCGCCTCGGGCGGCTCAGAAAATAATATGATCCTGTGGATATAAGGTTGTATATCTGCTCCGTCTTGTCCACATATATGCAGTTTTCGCCTCTCAGCTTCTCGAAACTCTGAATCCCGATAGAGTATCTCGGGGTGTCTGTGGTCTGTGTCATATGCGTTCTTTTAAGTCTCTTCCAACGACAACGCGCTTGGACATGGCAAAGTTAGCTAAAATAAAACTGTCCCGCAATCTGAATCAGGAAAAAAGCAATCTATTCCGTAGTGTTGTCCAGCAGAAGACGTGCTGCGGTCTCCGCATTTGGGACGCCGCCCTTCTCTGCCTTGTCATACCAGAAGGAGGATGACATGCAATCGCTTGTATTCACGTCATATTGGCTAAGTATATCCAATGCCCATGACTCTGAGAGAATATCCGGAAAAATGTCAAGAAGTTCTCCGATGACAAACTGGGCCGGATGATTGCCTCCCAATGCCGCCTTCAGGAAATAAAGCAATGATTTCTCATAATCATAATCCACGCCCTGCGCCCTGCTGTATGCGTCGCCCATCAGCGCCGAGGCCTCGGCGTCGCCGTTGTCCGCCAGCTCCCGGAATATGGCCGCACCTATTCCGGGTGCGCGGCGGTAGTAGCTTTTGCCGATTGCCATGGCGGAGTCGCGGGGCAGGGCTTTCCATTTCTCGAGCATCATCTCCTTCAGAGGCACGGCTGCGTCGGGAAATCCTCCGTCGATAGCCTCAGTATATAGCCTTGCCGCCATGACGGTGTCGGCCGCGCCTCCGAGTCCCAGCCTGTACAGGTCTGCGAGCTGGCTCTGGCCGGAAGGCAGACCGGCTTCCGCGGCCTTGGCCAGCCAGTAGCGGGCATGGGCATAGTCGCGCACCACGTCCTTCCCCTCCGCCAGAAGCCAGCCGAGATTGGCCGCTCCCTTGGCATCGCCGCTCTCTGCCGCCCTCTCTATCCAGAAGAGGGCGCTGTCGATGTCGCGGCGCAATCCCCCCTCCCCGTTGTAGTAGCGGAATCCGAGATAGTTCCTGGCCGGGGCATATCCCTTCTCGGCTGAGGCGCGGTAAAGGGCCGAGGAAAGCACGCTGTCCACCGGAATAGTGTCATATCCGGTGTCGTAGAGATAGGCCAGGTCGTAGAGTGCCTTGGCATCCCCGGCCTCGGCACGCTCCCTGAGTTTACGCAGGGCCTCCCTGGTTTCCTCCCGTCGGGGGGAGGAAGCGATGGCCGACATAATGCAGAACGTGGCCAGAAGAATGACAGACCATACGCCCTTCCTCATCTCGATTGGATATTATTGTTTTGGGGTGAGTGTCACCAGGGGCACGAGCATCTCCTGAAGCGATATGCCTCCGTGCTGGAATGTCCCCGTGTAATACTGCACGTAATAATTGTAGTTGTTCGGATAGGAGAAGAAATCCTCGTTGCAGGCGTAGATGAAGACGCTGGAGATGTTGGGGGCCGGAAGCCCGAATGACTTCGGATTATGCATCTCGTAGACCTGTCTGGGATTGTAGTTGAGGTTTTTCCCCACCTTGTATCGCAGGTTGGTGTTTGTGTTGCGGTCGCCGACAACCTTTATCGGATTGTCCACCCGGATGGTGCCGTGGTCGGTAGTCACAATCACCTTGTATCCCAGCTCGGCAAGCCTGCGGAATATGTCGACGGCTCCCGAATGGCGGAACCAGGATTCCGTCAGGCTTCGGTATGCCGCGTCCGAGTTCGCCAGTTCGCGTATCATCTTCGACTCGGTCCTGGCGTGGGAGAGCATGTCGATGAAATTGAGCACTACCACGTTAAGGGGCACGTCTTTGTTCTGGTTGAGCTTCTGGATGAACTTCTCCCCGGCGCTTGAGTCATTGAGCTTGTTGTAGGTGAATGTCTCCTTGCGGCGGAAGCGCTCGAGCTGTGTGCGTATGAGCTCGCTCTCGTGTGCGTTGAATCCCTCGTTCTCCTCCTCGTCGACCCATAGATGCGGGAACATGGTGGCGATCTGCAGCGGCATCAGGCCGGCGAATATCGCGTTGCGCGCATATTGGGTTGAAGTGGGAAGGATAGTGTTGTAGAGTTCCTCCTCCACTGTGAAGAAGTCGGCCAGGAGGGGCTGGATCATCCTCCACTGGTCGAGACGGAAATTATCGATAAGGAAGAAGCATACCTTGTCTCCGGCGTTAAGCAGGGGGAAGACACGGTTCTTGAAGATCTCATGGCTCATCAGCGGGTGTTCCTCACCCTTTACCCAACCCTCGTAGTTGCGTTTGATGAATTTGCAGAAGCTTGCGTTGGCGTCTCTTTTCTGCATCAGCAGCAGTTCCGCCACTCCGGGGTCGGTGTCGGAGAGTTTCAGTTCCCAGTATACGAGCTGTCGGTATACCTCCATCCAGTCTTCGATGGACGCGGCCATATTGATGAGCGTCGAGATTTTCTGAAACTCCTGCTGATAGCTTGAGGTGGCCTGGGCGGCCACGAGCTCCCCGCTGTGGAGGTTTTTCTTCAGGCTCAGCAGAATCTGGTTGGGATTCACCGGTTTTATCAGATAGTCGGCTATCTGGTTTCCGATGGCCTGGTTCATGATATTCTCCTCCTCGCTCTTGGTGATCATGATCACCGGCACTTCGGGGTGGGCCAGGTTTATTCTGGCAAGAGTCTCAAGGCCGGAAAGTCCCGGCATATTCTCATCAAGAAGGATAAGGGAATACGGCTCTCTGTCGAGCGCGTCGAGCGCGTCACGTCCGTTGGAGACGGTTGTGACATCATAGCCCTTGGCCTTCAGGAACAGTATGTGTGGCTTAAGCAGGTCTATTTCATCATCTGCCCATAATATTTTTTCCATAGCAGCTTTTTTAGGGGGTTAAATAGAGGGAGATTCGGCTTCTTCGGAGGAGGGAGCGGGAGACTCCTCGGGAGACTCGGGAGACTCGGGCGACTCAGGATTCTCGCAGGAATCGGAGTTATCAAGATTCTCGGAGGAATCGGAATTATCGGAGGAATCGGAGTTATCGGGGCCCGGGGGCATGGTCATGCCGGGGCCGACGACTTTCTCCTCGGTCTCCGCTGCCGTCTGCTCCTGCTCGAAGCGGAAGTACTCTTCAAAAGAACGTCCCTCACGCAGAAGTAGTTCAAAGTTGGCTTTGCTGATCATGATCGGCCTCACTTCCGGAGGCAGACGGAAGTCGCTTTCCGACATCACCTCGCGGTAATGCTCAAGCTGACGCAGATTGGCGAAGCCCTTTATCACGAGCAGCCCTATGTCGGAGAAACTCATGGGCTCCATGTCGAAGTCTTTCACCACGAACGACGAGAAGTTGAAGCGTGCCACGTCGTAAAGGAGCTGGTTGGAATTCACCGAGTCTCTCGGGAAGGCGAGTACGAAATACTGCGGTGCGTCCGGGTCGCGCTCGAAGTTCGCCGGTTGTCCGTCACTGCCTGTAGCCCCCTCGGCGCTGTCGCTGAGGCGGGTGTCCCAGAGCATGCCTCGGGAGTTGCTAATTCCGGCGTGGGGCACACGGCCGGCCTTGAGCCCCTTGAGGATGCCGCCGGCCATATCTGTCATGTCGGTGTCCGGCCATTTCTGAAGCAGTTCGGTCAGACGGTCCTTGAACTTGTCGTTGTCCCCTTCCGTCAGATAGGAGAGGGCGTCGATGAAGACGAATTTAGGCAGAATCTTCGACAGGGGATAATCCTTTTCCATTGTGGCGGTCAGGGCGTGTACCTCCGCATTGTCGTCAGCCAGATAGGAGTCGTATGCCTTGACATACATCTCCTCCTGAATCTCGTTCATCCGGCGCAGGTTCTCAAAATAGTTGGGGTCGGTCATGGCCTTTCCGTAGGGGCTGTCCGGGAACTCGCTCAGAATCATCTGCCGCCAGCGCTCCGCGGCTGCCTGGTCGTTTTCCCTGACAGCCATCAGATACATGTTGTAGTAGACGTCGAGACGGTATACGTTGTCAGGATAACGGGTGTCGAGTTCGTTAAACTCCTTTCGGGCCGACGGATAGTCGTCGAGCTTGTCCTTAAGGATCAGGCCCATGTTATAGAGCCCCTCCTGGATCACGTCGTTGGAAGTCTGTATCTCCTCCGGAGTGGAGGGTATCTGCTTGAGATAGTACTCCACATTGTGTGGGTCGTTGGCCTTGTCGAGGGCCTCCTTCTCCTCGGCGCTCACGGAGTCGTTGGGAGCCTCGGTATTCTCGCCCGTCTCCTCTTCCTCATCCTCGTTGTCAAACGAGAAACTCGATTTGTTTCTGCGGCGCCAGTCGTCTTCAAGCTTGCGCGCTCCCCAACGGCGCTGGAACTCCGTCTTTCCCTGGTTTTTCGACATGGTGTTGTAGAAATACCATGATTTGTCGGTGTTCATCTGGAAGCTCTGCGTCGGGTTCTTGTCTTTGTTGACATTCCCCTGTGCCTCCTGCTGGGCGAGGTATTCCTCACGCTTGGCGGCTTCCGCCTCCTCCTTCTCTTTCTTGATGAGCTCGTCGACAATCTTCTGGCATACGGCCTTCTGTTCCTCCGGAGTCATCTTTGAGAGCGTGAGCAGGGAGTCCTGGAGATGGACGTTTCCGGCGAAGACAGCAAGCTCGTCGAGCACATCGCTCCGCTTCTTTATGGCCTTGTAGCCGGGATAGTTCTCGCTCAGCTGGGGCACGGCCTCGGAATAGCATGGCTGCGCCTTGACATATTCACCCTCCTGGAAATATATGTTTCCCAGGGCAAGCTGCGCGAGGGCCTTGTCGACACCGTTGCGCGTGGATTTCTCGGCGGCGAGGATATAGTTTTTCTTGGCCTCGGCGGTGTCTTTGCGGCTTAGGTAGAGATTGCCTATGGCGTAGTATATCTGGTCGAGATATTCGTTGTTTCGCTGATAGCGCGTCATGGCGCGGAGCGCGTTCACCTCCCCCTTGATGTTGCTCCCGGTGAAGACCTCGCTCTGTTTGATACGTGCGTTGAATTTCGCACGGTAGGCGGTGGAGGCTCCGCTCCCGGCCTTTTTGAATGCCATGTAGGCATCCTGCTTCTTGCCCAGCCTGCTGTAGACCTGTCCCAACAGGAAGTAGAGGCGGTTTTTCTGCGAGCCTTTCGCGGCCTGCGCCGCACGCTGCAGATATGGCACAGCCTCCTGCTCCCGGTCGCTGCGCAGCATATAGTCTGCCTGCACGTTGTCATACAGCGTCTTCAGCGAGCCGGATGTGAGTGCGGCCGGTTTCACGAGCCGCAGGATGTTCTCGGCCTCGTAGGCCCAGTCGAGGGCGCAGTAGCAGCGGGCCTGCCATAGCTGCGCCTCCGTCACCACGGCCGGAAGCCATTTGAAGTGCTTGGAGATGTACATGAACGTGGCGGCGGCTCCCAGGAAGTCGCCGTTGAGATACTGGGCCTTGCCCATCGTCAGCCACGCGTTGTGCAGGAAGGGGTTGAACTCGTCGCGGGCACGGAATTTCTTTTCCTTCTCCGAGCCGCTTTTCTTAGCCGGCTTCTTCTTGATGCTGTGGAGCTGGATTGCCTTCTGCATCTTCTCTATGGTGCGGTCGAAATTGCCCGTAGGCTGCGGCATCAGGGGGTCACCCTTGGCTTCGGCGGGATGCATGAGCACCTGCCGCGTGTAGTCGTCCTCGTAACCCTGCTCCATGGCCTTCAGGGTCTCCTTATAGTGTTCGGAGCCGTTGAAATACACGTTGTAGCGGGTGGTGAACGCCTGCCAGTTGCGCGAGAGGGCAGTGTTTTTCTTCGTGCTGCATGAGCTCAGGGCTACAAGCATAGTCGCCAGGACCCCCAGCAGAAGGAGTCCCGGAGCCACGTGGCACGGTCGATTTATATGGCGTTTGAAGATTGTCACGCTTCTATAACGCATTGATGCGCGGACTTATTGCCGCATGCGGCGCAGCCCGGGGCGGTCACTGTTTCCCGGTGAGTAGCGACTGGAGGTCGTGTAGCTTGGTGAGGGCCTGCAGCGGGGTGAGGTTGTCGATGTCGATGTGAAGCAGCGAGTCGCGTATCTGTTTGAGCAGAGGGTCGTCGAGCTGGAAGAGGGTGGTCTGGAATCCCTCGCGTGATGAGGCCACCTCCTTGAGGTCGGCCTTTCCCACTCCTGCGTCGCCACGGCTTGCCGAGCTTGACTCAAGCTGTCGTAACACCTGCGAGGCGCGCTTCACGATGGAGGGGGGCATCCCGGCGAGCTTCGCCACGTGGATTCCGAAGCTGTGGGCCGATCCTCCGCGCTCAAGCTTGCGGAGAAACACCACCTTGCCGTTCACCTCCTTGACGCTGACGTTGTAGTTGACTATCCGGGAGAAGGATTTCTCCATCTCGTTGAGCTCGTGGTAATGGGTGGCGAAGAGGGTCTTGGGGCGGCAGCGGCCGTTCTCGTGGATATGCTCCACTATCGACCATGCTATCGAGATGCCGTCGTAGGTGGATGTGCCTCGCCCGAGCTCGTCGAAAAGAATCAGCGACCGGCGGCTCATGTTGTTGAGTATGGACGCGGCCTCGTTCATCTCCACCATGAAGGTGGACTCTCCCGAGGAGATGTTGTCGCTTGCCCCCACTCGGGTGAAAATTTTGTCGACGACCCCTATCCTGGCGGCCTGTGCAGGCACGAAGCTGCCCGTCTGGGCCATGAGCGCAATCAGGGCCGTCTGCCGTAGCAAAGCCGATTTTCCGCTCATGTTCGGGCCTGTGAGCATCAGTATCTGATGGTTGTCGCAGTCGAGTTCCACGCTGTTGGATACGTAGGTCTCCCCCGGAGGAAGCGTGCGCTCTATCACGGGGTGGCGTCCCTCGGTGATGGAGAAGGCCGTCCCGTCGTCCACAACCGGGCGCACGTAGCCGTACTGATCCGCGGCATCGGCGAAGCTCAGCAGGCAGTCCACGCGGGCCAGGGCGTCGGTGTTGGCCGATATGTCGGGCTGCATCGGCCCCAGGTCGGTCTTGAGCTTGTTGTAGAGGCGCTCCTCTATCTCGGCGATGCGCTCTGAGGCTCCGAGAAGTTTCTCCTCATATTCCTTGAGCTCGGGGGTGATGTATCTCTCCGCGCTCACCAGGGTCTGTTTCCTTACCCATGACTCCGGCACCTTGTCCTTATGGGTGTTCCTGACCTCCAGGTAATAGCCGAACACGTTGTTGAACCCTATCTTCAGGGAATTTATGCCCGTGGCCTCCATCTCCCGCTCCTTGATGCTGTCGAGGGCCTGGCGGCTATGGTCGCGCAGGTCGCGCAGGCTGTCGAGGTCGGCGTCAATACCGTCGGCTATGATGCTGTCGTTTTTGAGCCCTCCGGGTGAGGGAGGTGTGATTGTAGTCTTTATTTTCCTGGCCACACCTGTCAGCGTGGGCATGTTCTCCGCTATAGCGGCAAGCACTTCGGAGCCTGATTCCGATAGAATTGTCTTGAGTCTTACGGCCCCTTCGGTCGCTTCGGCGAGCTGCCACATCTCCCTCGGGGTTATCTTTCCGCTGCCCAGGCGTCCCGACAGGCGTCCGAGGTCGCCTATGGGATGGAGGATGTCGGCCGCGGCGCATCTGACTTCGGGAGACTTGAAGAAATACTCGGTCGCGTCCTGGCGGCGTGTGATTTCCTTTATGTCGAGCTCAGGGAAGAGAAGCCATTTCCTGAGCAGACGTCCTCCCATGGGTGTGCGTGTCTTGTTGATGACGTCGAAGAGGGATTTCCCTTCGGGTCCCATCGGGTCGATGACCTCCAGGTTGCGGAGCGTGAATCTGTCGAGCCGCACGTGGGCGTCCTCGTCGATACGTCTGATCGAGGTGATGTGGCTCATCCGCTCGTGGCCGGTGATATCGAGATAGTGGATCAGGCTTCCGGCTGCAATGACGGCCTCGGGCATGGAGTCCACGCCGAATCCCTTCAGGCTTGCTGTGGAGAATTGTTTCAGAAGACGCTCGCGGGCGGCGTCTTCGGTGTAGACCCAGTCGTCGAGCTCGAATATGCTTCCCTTGTAGGAGAGGAATTTTTCGCAGAAGTCGCGGGTGCCGCGCATCCTGAGCAGCTCCCTCGGCATGAGGGTGGATATGAGCTTGTCGACGTTGCGCGGATTCCCGGAGGCGCAGCAGAACTCTCCGGTGGTGACATCGAGGAAAGCCACTCCGACGGTGGTCTTTCCTACATGGATTCCGGCGAGATAGTTGGCCTCTGTGGCGTCAAGGGAGTTGCTGTTGGTGTTCACTCCGGGAGTGACGAGCTCGGTTATTCCCCTCTTCACCAACTTCTTGGTGAGCTTGGGGTCTTCGAGCTGCTCGCATATGGCTACACGTTTTCCGGCTCTCACGAGCTTCGGGAGATACGTGTCGAGGGCATGGTGGGGGAATCCGGCGAGCTCCACCGACGAGGCGCTGCCGTTGGCGCGGCGCGTGAGGGTGATACCCAGGATTTCGCTCGCCGTCACGGCGTCGTCGGAGAATGTCTCGTAGAAGTCGCCCACCCGGAAAAGCAGCACGGCGTCGGGATGTTTCTGTTTCATCTCGATATATTGCTTCATCAGGGGGGTCTCAACTATCTTGGCCACTTTTATGTCGTTTTGGAAGGTGTTGTTGAATAATTGGTGTGCCGGAGGGTCACCGGAGCCCGAAGACGTTCATCATCCAGGTCGACATGCCCACGTAGATGAGCAGTCCCACCACATCGTTGGTGATCTGGATGAAGGGGCCGGTGGCGAGAGCCGGGTTGATTTTCAGTTTCTCGAGGGTAAGGGGCACGAATGTGCCGAACACTGTGGCGAAAATCACGACGCAGAAGAGGGAGGCGCCTACTGCAACCGCCACGGCATATCTCACCGGGTCGGGCTGCGTGAGCATGACGTATGCGAGCACGAGCCCGGAGATGACGATGGCGTTGAGGTTTGCCACGAGCGACTCGCGCCCGATCTGGCGCCAGGCGTTGCGGATGTCGAGGCTGCCGTTGGCAAGGCCCTGCACTACGATTGCGGAGGCCTGCACGCCGACGTTTCCGCCGGTGCCTCCTATAAGGGGAATGAAAATCGCCAGACAGGTTACTGCTGCTATCTGAGCCTCGAACCCGCCGAGAATCAGCGAGTTGATGATTCCTCCCGCGATTCCTATCAGAAGCCAGGGGAGGCGTGCCTTGGTCTGGGCCAGCACCGAGTCGGAGGCGTCGATGTCGCTCGAGATACCGGAGGCGAGCTGATAGTCGCGCTCGCTCTGCTCGCGCACCTCGTCCATGACGTCGTCGACGGTGATCTGTCCCACGAGGCGCCCGATGCTGTCGATCACAGGCATCGCCACAAGGTCGTATTTCTCGAAATCCTTGGCGACGTCCTCGATGGGTGTGTCGGTGCGCACCGACACCGGGTCAGCCTCCATCACATGCTTGATTTTCGAGACAGAGGGATGGGTTATCATCTTCTTGAGCGGCAGGATTCCGCGCAGACGGTTGTCGTTGTCGATGACGTAGACGTAATAGATGTCGTCGAGGTCTTCCGCCTGCCGCCGCATCTCCTTGAGGCAGTCGGGCATGGAGAGATTCTCGTTGACCATTATCATCTCGGTGCCCATGAGTCCTCCGGCAGTATCCTCGTCATATTGGAGAAGGTCAACGATGTCTCCGGCCTGCTCCACATCGTCGATATGCTGCATCACCTCTTCGCGGTCCTCCTTGTCGAGTTCCTGGATGAGGTCTACGGCGTCGTCGGTGTCGAGAAGGTCGATGAAGTGACCGATCTGCTCGGGCTCCATGTCTTCGAGGAGCTTCTTGCGGTCCTCCTCATCGAGCTCCATCAGCACGTCGGCCTTCTTCTCATTGTCTTCTATAAGGTTGAAGAGCCATTCCGCCTGGCGGATGTCGAGTTTGCGGAAGAGCTCGGCGACGTCGGCGGGGTGCAGCTCGCGCAGCCACTCCCGGGCCTCATGCTCGTTGCGGTCTTCGATCACAATCTCGATCTGTTCTAAGTCTTTGTCGGTGAAATCTCTCATTTTCGGCTTTATATGCTCAATATCTGAAAGATGAACCGCCGAGGAATTCCCTCAGCAGGGATGTGGTAGGAATCTGGTCGGCTGCGATTGGCTCGAAATAGCTCAGCAGCTTCATCAGGCGGTATGCCTCGGCGTATTGGGGCACGTCGTGAGGCACGTTTGCGAGAAGCGGGTCGACGTATGGCTTCATCACCCCGAGCTCGAAGATGAGCGAGGAGTTGAACATGGCGTCGGCGTTCTCCTGGAAGGGGAATATCCAGCGTTCCTCCCCGCGGCGCACACTGGGCCAGCGTGCTATGGTGTCAAGGGCCGATATGTGGCGGTATTTATGGTCGCGCACGATGCGGCGCAGAAGACGGTTGTCGGTGGTGGAGATCCAGTTGTGGTCGTCGATACGCAGCGTGGTCAGCGCCGAGACGTAGATTTTATATATGTCGTCGGAGCGCAGTGCCGCCACAAGCTCGGGGTTAAGCCCGTGGATACCCTCCACGAGCAGCACGTCGTGGTCGTCAAGGCGCAACGGGCGGCGGCGCTCGATGCGCCGGCCGAGCTCGAAGCTGTAGGTGGGCAGGTTGATCTCCTCTCCGCGCAGCAGGCGCATGAGGTCGCTGTTGAGGCGGTCGAGGTCGAGCGCATACAGGCTCTCGTAGTCATAGTCGCCGTTCTCGTCGAGCGGAGTGCGCTCGCGGTCGATGAAATAGTCGTCGAGCGAGATCATCTTGGGCACTATGAGATTTGTCATCAGCTGTATGGCGAGCCGCTTGTTGGTGGTGGTCTTTCCGCTTGACGAGGGTCCGGCGAGGAGCACTATGCTGGCGCCCCCCTCTTCCCGTCGGCGTGCTATGTCGTCGCTGATGCGCCCGAGGAGCTTGTCGTGCATTGCCTCGGCCACGTTGATGAGCCGGGCCGTCTCGCGGCCCTTGACGGCGAGATTCAGTTCGCCGACGTTGCCTACCTTTATTATCCTGTTGAATTTAAGGTATTCCGTGAAGGCATGATACATCTTCTCCTGGTCTACCGGCGTGTTTGGCTTCGACGGGTCTTTCTTGTCGCAGCTTAGCAGCAGGAATCCCTCCTTATATAGGCAGAGGTCGAATACCTTCAGCACTCCGGTCGATGGCGCGAGGGGACCATAGTAGCTGTCGGCGAGGCCGTCGAGCTTGTAATAGGTGGTGTAGAGGTCGTGGACAGTCTCGAGAAGGGTCACTTTGTCAAGCTGTCCCTCGCGTCGGAAGAGGTTGATTGCGTCGGAGGTGAGGCGTTCGCGTCTGAGGAATGGAATGTCGCTTTCGGCGAGCGAGCGCATCTTGTCCCTGAGCAGGGTGACGGTCTGTTCGTTGACCTCCATCTGGTGGGCCTGGTCGTCAAGCAGGCGGCAGTAATATCCGCGCGAGATGCTGTGTTCTATCCTGAGGCGGGCTCCCGGGCAGACTTCGGTGACGGCCTTATACAGCATCATGCATAGCGAGCGGACGTAGACGCGGTTGCCCGAAGGGGAGCTTTGGTCAAGAAATTCCACCTGCTTGGGGGAATGTATTGGAAAACCGAGGTCTTCGGTCTTGTTGTTCACTCGTGCGCATATTGGCACAATCGTGAGCTCGTCGGCGAGCTGTGACGCCACTTCGGCAAGGGTTGCCCCGCCCTCTACGTCGATATATTCGGAAGTGTTGCGGCAGAAGATCTTGATTTTTCTCTCCATAATTGCGGTTGTTGTGAAGCCTGCGAGAGGCTTGCGGTGGAAATCACCCACAAAATTAAATAAAATCGTCGGGAAATAAAAATATGAGTGTGATTTTGGCGGATTGCGGGGTTTTTATTAATTTTGCGCAGTTTTGGTTCGCCACAGGCGATTAATAGGGAATCCGGTGAGAATCCGGAACAGGCCCGCTACTGTAATTCCTATCAAACCCTCTCGGCAAGGAGCCACTGTCTTGACAGACGGGAAGGCGCCGGGAGGCTGGGATAAGTCAGGAGACCTGCCAGAACAACATAGTTTTGTAGTTTTCGGGTTATATTACGACAAAACGAAGTTGCCGGCCAGCCATATGGCCGGAGACAGAGGTTTGCCTGCGATATGACCGTTTTCCATAATCGAACCGCGGCAAGCCGATATGAAAGACCGATTTCTATTTATTGCACTGTTGCCCTGCTCCCTTCTGACGAAAGGGGGCACATTTTGCCATGCGGATACCATTCCCGCATATACCGATACGGTAGCTTCCGGAGTCGATGTCAGGCAGCTCGACGAGATAAACGTTGTCGCCAGAAGCAGGTCCCGTCAGATTGCCGAGGGGGCTTTTATGGTGAATAGCCTCGATATCGCCCCCGACCTCAACAGAATGAAAACGCTCAACGATATTGTCGGACGAACGTCAGGCGTAAGGTTGAGAAGGGAGGGAGGTGCCGGCTCGGATTTCGATTTCGTCATAAACGGTCTTTCCGGCAATTCCATAAGATATTTTATCGACGGGGTCCCGCTTGAGACAAGGGGAAGCTCCGCCTCCCTTGACAATATTCCGGTCAGCCTGATAGAGAGGGTGGAATTGTTCAAGGGGGTGGTGCCGTCCTATCTGGGGTCTGACGCGCTGGGTGGAGCCGTGAATATAGTCACACGCAGGAAAAGAGACAATTTCCTCGACGCATCGTTGGCCGTAGGCTCGTTTCATACGGTCCAGGCGGACGTCACCGGCCAATGGCGCATACCCTCCACGTCTGTGGCAATACGCCCGACGGTAGGAATCAACCATTCGCGCAATGACTACAGGATGAAGGACGTGGAGGTGTGGAGCGAGGAAAAGGAGGAGTATGTCCACAAAGACCTGAAGCGCTTCCATGACGATTATGATTCCATGTTCATGCAGATAGAGGGTGGCGTAGACAATGTGGAATGGGCCGACCGCTTCTCCATTTCCGTAGGCTACGACAGGCTCGAAAAGGATATTCAGACAGGAGCGATGCAGAACAAGGTCTACGGCAAGGCAAGACGCCGTTCGAGTTCTGTCTATGTTGCCGGACGTTATGCGAAACGTTTCGGCGATGTTGCCGCCAGGCTGAGCCTGTCGCATACGTGGGACCGCAGCGAGACCGTCGATACCGTGTTCCGTAAATATTCCTGGGACGGGACATGGCTCCCGTCTTCAGGTAATGAGATGACCGGCGGCTCCCGGTCGCTCAGAATATACCGGCGTCCCCTGACTATTCTGGAGACCGGGATTGATTACATGATAGACGGCCATAATACCTTGTCGCTCGGCTATATGCTTAACAGCCAGGGAAACAGACGGCGGGATGATGCGGACAGGACATTCGAGCCTACCAACGACCACGTGACCAAACAGATAATCTCGCTAGGCCTCTACCAGAAATATCTGGATGAAAAGCTTCAGAGCGCGTGTTTCGTCAAAGATTACATAAACTGTCTGTCGCGGCAGTCGGCAGCCGCCTCCGGCAGTCTTGAGAGCTCACGGTCTGTGAAAAACCATATGGGGGCCGGAATAGGAGTAAGATATTCCTTTTTGCCGTCACTGGCGTTGAAGGGCTCATATGAGCACAGTGTCAGGCTTCCGGTTTCCCGGGAGCTTCTCGGCAACGGCACGACCGTATATCCCAATCTCGACTTGAGGCCTGAGAGCGGAAACAATTATAACCTGGGTCTGTTCGGAAGCGTTGACACAGGCTCCGGACACGTGCTAAAATATGAGGCCGGGGCCTTCATACGCCATGTGCAGAATTACATAAGGGCCACGGTCTCGGAAAAGGAGGGTATGATGAGATATGTCAACGAGCCGGCGATAGATGTGAAAGGGGTCGATTTCGAGCTGACCTATCTTTGGCAGAACAGGTTTCAGTTCACTGTAAACGGAAGCTGGTCGGAGGCTCGCGACATGAAGAGATTCAAGACAGACGGCAATCCCTCCGCCACCTACAGAAATCGTGTGCCCAACCGCCCCTGGCTGTTCGGCAACGCAGATGCCTCCTATACATTCCACGGCATAATCGACCGGACAGACAACCTTAGAATCAAGGCCGAGTGTCAGTACATCCATTGGTATTATCTCAACTGGGAGGCATATGGCTCGGCGTCGTCAAAAGCGCGTATCCCGACGCAGGCGGTCATGAATCTGTCGCTGTCATACTCATGGCACAGTTCAAGATACAACATCTCCCTGGGGTGCGACAATATCTTCGACAGGGTCTGCTATGACAATTACATGCTTCAGAATCCCGGAAGGAGCCTGACGGCCAAATTCAGAATCTTCTTAAGATAGAAAGCTAACAACAATATCAATTTCAAACCAACATGCAATGAAAAAGCTAAAGAAAAATCTCTTTTTGCTGACAGGACTTTTCCTTCTCCTCGGAGCGGGAGGCTGTTCCTCTGAATCCGACGGGCCTGACAACCCCAATGAGCCGGATATTGTCCAGGACTATCACTTCGACCTCTGGGTCGCCCTCGACCGTCACGGGGGAATGGGAAGGGACGTGCAGACTCTTGTGCGCAGTCTCGACAATCTCGACGCCGGACAACCGGAGGTGACTTTCGAGGGAACCGGAGCCGAGGTCAACTCCATTCTCTCGCTGGAGACCATATTGAAGGGGGCTTACTATTACCAGGTGCCCGTCTCGGGCGACAGATTTGCGAAATATGAAATCAAGGACAACCAGGTCAAGGAGATAAAGGCCCGCAGGTTCAAGACAAATACCTATTCCACACGCAAGTATACCCATGCCTGGACAGACGAGAACACACTTGTCATAATGGCAGCCGACGGGGATGGCAAGAGTGTGATATGGACAAAGCTGAATGCCGATGATATGTCGATAATATCGGAAGGTACGCTCGATATACCTATGCCGGAGGGTGGCGAGCTTTTCACCTCATCCGGAATCCTTACCTATCGTAAATCCGACAACAGGCTTTTCTATTTCTATTATGCGAAGACCGGCGGAAAGAGAGGCAAACGGGTGACGCCCATGATGACCGCCGTCATCAATCCAGCCGATATGTCGGTGCAGAGCAATACGCCATGCTTCATGGATTGCGAGATGGTGGGCTCGGCTTATGGGGAGCTGCTCCAAACTACAACGGTGATTGACGGAGATGGCAACCTCTATATAGCATGCTTCACCGACAGTGAGGACGGTGTTGAGCACAGCCATCTGCTGAAAATACCGGCCGGACAGACCACCTTCGACCAGTCTTATGACGGCTTCGCCTCATCGGGAAAACTGATTTCAGTGATGTATATCGGCGGCAACAAAATCATGGCATATGCGAGGGAGGATTCCCTCGGAACCGGTATTGACGATTTCAGCCATTATTACACTGTGATCGACCTTGACAGCAAGTCAGGCACGCCGGTGGTATGCGATGGCAAGCCGCTTGCATACAGCAGCGGCCGTTTCTCCTCACGCATGGCCTACGTGAACCACAAGGCATACATCGGAGTGGACGGACAGGGAAGCAACCCCCAGATCTATATTTATGATGTGGCGACTGGGAAGACCTCCCTCGGAGCCACGATGGCGCCTGGCTATTATTTCGAGCAGATACGTGTCGTGGAGAATGTAAGGGATTGAGCAAGAGACAGACAAGACAGGTTTTCTTATATGGGGACGCCTCCCGGGAACCGGTTTCCCGGGAGTGCGTCTGAAAACAAAGGGAAATGAACAGAATAATATCGGTCATAATGTTTATGCTGGCCTTTATGTGTGCGTCAGCGGAAAAGCAGGCCCATGAAAAGGCGTCGCGGTGTGCGATTCTGATGGTGCATTTCGGAACTACATTCGACGACACGCGCGCCGTGACTATCGATGCTCTCAATGTCAGGGTGAGGGAGGCATTCCCTGATTTTACGGTGGCTGAGGCCTATACGTCGCGGATAATAATCGACCGTCTTAAAAAAAGGGGAATTGAGAAGCATACTCCCGTCGAGGCTTTGCTGAGGCTTGCCGCTGATGGCTATGACACGGTCATAGTGCAGGGCACAAGCATAATAGACGGGATAGAGACAGAAGTGCTCCGTCGTGAGGCAGATATGATGAAACCTTTCTTCAAGGATATCAGGGTCGGACGTCCGTTACTTTATTCGGTGGAAGACGGGGAGAAGACAGTGGGAATACTCGCCTCCAAATATACCGCCGCATCCGAAGGGAAGTCACATGTGGTGATGGTGGGCCACGGAACATCCACCTCTGCCAACGCCATGTATTCCCAGGTCGACTATATGTTCGGGGCTGGAGGCTATCCCAATATCCATGTGGCTACCGTAGAAGGTTATCCTACCTATGAAACGACACTTGCGAAGCTCAAGGTTTCCGGAGCGCGGGAAGTGGCACTCGTGCCTTTCATGTTTGTGGCTGGCGACCATGCGCGCAACGATATCGCCGGCGAGTGGAAGGAGAATCTTGAGAAGGCCGGTTTCAAGGTTACAGCTGTAATTGAGGGCCTCGGGCAAAATAAGGATATACAGAGCCTTTATATAGACCATATCCGGAATGCGATCGACACAAAGGATAGAGACGCCATTGAGTTGAAATCGGCATATGTAAAGGAGAATATCTGAATTTAAAATACAAATTCTTAAGAAAAATGAAAGGAGAGGGTCAGATAAGAAGGCTGCTGCTCATAGTGGTTTCGTGTGTTTCCGCTCTTTGCGTATGCGTCCTGGTATATCAATTATGGTTCAGCCAGGTTCGTATACTGGTAGTCAATGCGTTGCCGTCGCAAGAGTCTGATCTGGTGCTTGACAACGACAGTCGCTGGATAAAGGTGGTTTGCCGCAAGATGGAGGAGGCATCCGGATTTGAGGATTATGATGCGGTTCTGATGTATGGGCGGGGGCTTTATCTTGACTCCCTCCAGCTTGCTTCCCTCTCCATGGCGCAGGAGAATGGTGTGCCTGTATTTATAAACAGTCGGCAGACATCGGCAGTAGTGACGTGTCATAATCTTGATTCGCTCCAACAGTCGAGGCTTCGGGCCTATTTCGACAATCCATGCCGCCCGAATTTCCGAAATATGGTGCGTTATCTGGGAAGTCTCGCGTCTCCATGGCGTCTCGGGAACATTGAATGCGCCGACCCGGTTATTCTGCCCTCCGACATGTATTATCATCTGGAGGACGGGATATACTTCAAAAATGCCGGCAAGCTTACTGAATATCTGAAGGAGAAGGGTATTTACAATGAGGGCGGCCTGCGTGTGGCGTTCATATCGGGAATAAAGTTTCCTGTTGAGGGAAACCGCGCTCATGTCGATACCCTCATACAGAGACTGACCCGAAGCGGCTGCAATGTATATCCCATGAGCGCGTCAGGAGGCAGACGCGCCGAAATGTTGAGGGAGATCGCTCCGGATGCAATAGTCTTCATGCCTATGGGCAAGCTGGGCAACGACTCTTTGGTTAACTGGATATACGACCGTAAGATACCGTTGTTTGTTCCGTTTCCATTGATTCAGACAAGAGAGGAATGGCTCGACAAAGGTAAGGCCGTAAGCGGGGGTACACTTACGGCGCGTGTGGTGGTTCCGGAGATAGACGGCGGAATGGCTCCTCTTTGTGTGTCGACCCAGAATCCTAACGATGAGGGATATATGCTCTATACGCCCGAGCCGGAGCGGGTAGATGCGTTTATGGAGCAGTTCGGAAGGTTCATGAGGCTCAGGACAATGGATAACTCCGACAAGAAAATCGCCATAGGATATTTCAAATCTCCGGGAAAGGATGCTTTGCTCGCTTCCGGAATGGAGGTGATTCCGTCGTTATATGCGTTTCTGAAAAGACTGGAGAAGGAGGGCTATGACGTGACGGGGCTTCCTGACGACGAGGCGACGTTCGGACGGGAGCTGATGTCGCGCGGGGCGGTGATGGGTGATTATGCTGGGGCAGCACAGAAAAGGTTCATGGAGACTGGGAAATTGTTGTGGATTGACCGTCAGACATATGAGAGGTGGGCCGGTGAGGTTTTGTCGCCAGGAAAGTATGCGGAAGTGGTGAAACGTTACGGAAAGTCCCCGGGAAAGCTGCTTGCGAGAGGAGACAGCATTGCTGTCGCTGTGCTGAGATATGGAAATGTTCTGCTGTTTCCTCAGCCGAGGCCAGCCCTGGGTAATGATGAGTTCAAACTTGTGCATGGCTCAGATGTCGCTCCGCCACACAGTTATCTTGCTCCTTATCTGTATATGCAGAAGGGATTCGACGCGGATGTGGTGATACATTTCGGCACTCATGGCAACCTTGAGTTCACTCCGGGTAAGAATGTAGGGCTCTCTGGAGCCGACTGGGCGGAGGCACTGCTGGGCAACCGACCCCATTTCTATTTCTATACTACCGGCAATGTAGGGGAAGCGATAATAGCCAAGCGCCGTTCACACGCCGTAATTGTTACCCATCTTACCCCGCCCTTCGTGGAGAGCGGTATGAGAAGCCGGTATGGAGCCATGATAGAGAGGCTTCACGCTGCCCTTGCCGATGCTTCCCGAAACACACCTTCCCTGAAAAGGGATATCCAGGCGCTCGGGATACATAAGGATCTAGGACTTGATTCCGCAGCGGGGGGAACATACACTGCTGAAGACATTGCCAAGGTCGATGCTTTCATAGAGGAGCTTGCAAATGAGAAGGTCACGGGAGCCTATTATGTGATGGGGCGGCCATACTCCGGCGGCGACATGGAGACAAGCGTATTGGCTATGACAGCCGACAGACTTGCATATGACAGGGCGAAAAGGGATTGCGACGAGGGGAAAATAGATAAAAGGAATCTGACGGAACATACTTTTATCGCCCATCATTATCTTCCCGGGGCAAGGGAGGATATAAGAAAGGCCTTGCACAGCGGGATTGCGACAGATGAGGAGGGGCTGGAGTCCGCCCTTCGTTACCGAGATCTTCTCCAGAGCTCGGCCGGAGCTGAGATGGATGCGATGATAGGACTTCTCTCGGGTGTCCCGGTTCGGCCTGCTCCCGGTGGAGATCCGGTGGTTAATCCCAATGTCCTTCCCATGGGTCGCAACATGTACAGTATAAATGTGGAGTCCACCCCGGATGCCGAGGCTTGGCGCAAGGGTGTGGGACTTGCAGAAAAGACACTTGAGGATTATCGCCGCAAACATGGTGAATATCCCAGGAAGGTAGCCTATACTTTCTGGGCGGGAGAGTTCATAACTTCCGGAGGTGCCACTGTGGCCCAGGCTCTGAGAATGCTTGGCGTGGAGCCGGTGCGCGACAGTCAGGGACGGGTGGTGGATCTTAAGCTCACCCCTTCCGAAGAATTGGGACGTCCGAGGGTCGATGTCATGGTGCAGGTGTCGGGACAGTTGCGCGACATCGCAGGGGCACGCCTGAAGATGATAACCGATGCTGTGGCGCTTGCCGCAGTGGCGGAAGATGAGGAATTCCCCAATTATGTGGCGGAGGGCACACTCCGTCAGGAGAAGGCTCTTATCGAAAAGGGGGAGGCTCCTCGCCGGGCAAAGCAGTTGGCCTCAATGCGTGTGTTCGGACCCCTGAATTCCGGCTACAGTACAGGTATGCTGGCCTATACCGAGAAATCCGGCGAGTGGGACAGTCCCGATGAACTGGCCGAGGGTTACCTCAACAATATGAGTGCTATGTATGGCGATGACGACAATTGGGGTGTTCCTGCCAGAAACGCGCTGGAGAGCGCCTTGGACGGGTCGGATGTCATAGTCCAGCCTCGCCAGAGCAACACCTGGGGTCCCGTCTCGCTCGACCATGTATATGAGTTCACCGGCTCGATGTCGCTGGCCGCCGAGAAGACTGGCGGAAAACGACCTGATGCCGTAATGGCCGACTACCGTAATCCTTATGTCTCACGGATTCAGGATACAAAGGAGGCTGTCGCTGTAGAGACAAGGGCGACGGTCCTCAATCCGGAGTTCGTGAGGCAGAGAATGAAGGGGGATGCCACGACGGCCCAGATGTTCGGGGAGATTTTCAGAAATATTTTCGGCTGGAGCGCCACTCGCCCCGATTTGCTCACAGATGGAATATATGATGAGCTGTATGACATGTATATAGCCGATAAGCAGGGGTTGGGAATCGCGGCATATTTCGAGAGGGTGAATCCAGCTGCCTATCAGGAAATGACGGCCATAATGCTGGAAAGCGCGAGAAAGGGATATTGGAAGGCTTCGGAGCAGCAGATTCAGGCCACGGCAGGCTGTCATGCCCGCATGACGGAGAAGTTCGGAGCGCCATGCACCGAGTTTGTGTGTGCCAACCGCAAGCTTCATGATTATATCGCGTCTCATCTTGACAAGGCGGCCGCTCAGAGGTTTGCCTCGGATATGTCGGCAGCCGTTTCCGCAAATGGTGACAGTCAGGTGCTCAGAGAGGATGTCGGGAACACAGGTGATACAGAACGCCGAAGTCATGACGCTCTCCTTGCGACGGTTATCCTCATATGCCTGGTATCCGCTGTGGCAGTGTATGTTAATTATCGTAAGCGGAGGAAAAATGAATGAGCTGACGGCATTGATGGGTGTGGCGGTAGCTGCGGCAGATATATTGATGACCTCTCTCCATTCATGGCGAGTAAGAATCCTGACTGGAGTCTTCTGGGGTCTTGCGGGATCTGGCATGATATATTTTTTCAGCGGATTGTCAGGGGCGCAGGCCGTCAGCATACTTGGCAATATGCTGGTTCCGGTTCTGGTATTTCTGGAACTCATGCTTATGGTGGCTATGGGTCTCGGCATAGGAGTTCCGGAATGGTTTTGCCGCCTGTATCCTGGTCTGATGATCGTTTATCCTCTGGCGATTCTTGCCGATGCGTGCGTAAGGAATGTGTTGTCGTTGGAAACCGTTTATCTGTGTCCGGTCTTTGCGTCCTGTGTGTTCGCTGTCTTTAGTGCGTCTGTTTTTGTCGCAGATAGGCTAAGGGACCGGAAGAAGGGCCTTTATCTTGTTTCGGTTTTAGGAATTATGGTTTGTATAGTAACAATGGGAATGTAATGGAAGCAATGACGGAAATTCTGTTTGCCATATCCAATGGCCTTCTTGTGCCTGTCATATTGGGTCTGCTTTTTCTTTTGGCCAGGGGACTGGTGATTGTTTTCGGGTTTTACCGGCAATATATGTTGTGTAAGTCAACCATGCGTCTGACACGCCCCCTGATAGAGGATTTTTCCCGGCAGAGGCTGTCTGAGGTGGCGCGGGAGGTCAGTTCCTCAGGAGGCGGCATATTCGGTCGCAGCCTGGAGCGTATAGTGGCGCATAGCTACGATGATTCATATTGTCAGCGCGAGGCCGCTGACTATCAGGTGGCCGTGCAGGGTGAACTGGCTGGATATCGTATGCTGATAAAGTTCGGGCCTTTGCTCGGCCTTATGGGCACCCTCATTCCCATGGGGCCTGCTTTGGTAGGGCTCGCCGCCGGAGACATTTCGTCAATGGCCCGTAACATGGAACTCGCTTTCTCCACCACAGTTGTCGGAATGCTGGTGGCCGCCATAGGTCTTGCCGGCCTTCAGCTGAGTCAGAGATATTACGCGCGTTCCCTCAACGATATAGAATTCATAGTGGATAAACTGAAGGAAAAATGAAAAGGAATCCGATACTCGAGGAGGAGGAAGGAGACAATCCGCTGGGGATGCTGACAAATCTTTTTGACGTGGCGATGGTGTTCGCCGTGGCATTGATGGTGGCTCTCGTGGCGCATTTCAATATGAACGAGATTTTTTCCAGGGAGGATTTCACAATTGTAAAGAATCCCGGCAAAGATAATATGGAGATAATCACCAAAGCGGAGGGTAAGGTGAAAAAATACACTCCTTCCTCCGACAGCGACCCCTCTTCGGGAAATCTCGGGGAAAGAGTCGGGACGGCATATCGTCTTGAGAATGGCGAAATCGTATATATACCTGAATGAATATGAAAGTTGAATTGAGACTGATGGTAGTGGCCCTTTTGCTTATGTCGGCGTCTTGCGCACACAAGGATTCGCAATACAAGGGGGCGGGAGACACGGAGGATAAGGAAACTGTTATAAGACCCAGGCATGCCCGGGGTTTCGACGTGGAGAAAAAGGGAGAGATCACGCTTCTCGACATCAGGGATCCCGAAAACAGGGAGGCGGAGCGTTTCCATTTCGCCCTGGCCGAAAGGTCTTTCCGGGGGGAGATTCCGGAGGGATATACAAGGATAGATGTTCCCGTACGGTCTGTGATATGCATGACGTCGCTGCAGTTGTCGAATTTTCTGAAGCTTGGCCTTTCGGATCTCGTAGTGGGCATCACAAGCACACGCCATCTTCACGACACGGTGATGAACCGCCGTCTTCGTGAGGGGCTGACTCATAAGATCGGCATAGAGGGCAATTTCGACAATGAGGTGATATTCGCCCTCAGTCCGGATGTAATCTTCATATCCCCTTTCAAGCGTGGGGGATATGACGTCCTGAGAAATGTGGGCATCCCCCTGATTCCACATCTGGGCTACAAAGAACTTACTCCGCTTGGACAGGCTGAGTGGATCAAGGTGGTCGGGCTTCTGACGGGACATTCCGGGGAGGCCAACAGGATATTCTCAGGCATCGAGAGACGCTACATGGCTTTGAAAGCCAGGACCGACAGTGTCAAGGAGCGTCCCCGGGTCTTCACCGGCGAGATGCGTGGCGGCAACTGGTATGCAGTCGGCGGCCGGAGTTTCCTGGCCCAGATGTTCAGGGACGCCGGCGGAAAGTATTTCCTTGAGGACAACGGGGAGTCCGGCGGTGTCACACTTGATTATGAGACGGTCTATTCCAATGCCTCCGACGCCATGTACTGGAGGATAGTCAACAGTTTCGACGGAGACTTCAGCTACGAGGTGTTGAAAGACAACGACCAGCGATATGCGGATTTCGCGGCTTGGAAAAACGGAGGCGTGATATATTGCAATATGAAGGAGGTCCCGTTCTATGAGCGTATGCCGGTGGAGCCGGAGGTCGTGCTTTCCGACCTTATCCATATCTTTCACCCGGAGCTTCTACCTGACCATCAGCCGGTATATTATCATCTTTTGAGGAAATGAGGGGTTTAGGCAGTTGGATTCTGCTTGCGGGCATAGGTGTCTCCATTCTGGTTCTGTTCATACTCAACCTTCTGTTGGGATCAGTGGAGATTCCGGTGAGGTCGATAGCAGGCATTCTTGCGGGAAGCGACGGGGAGCCTGCTATATGGACAAATATCATACTCAAGTCCAGACTGCCTCAGTCACTGACAGCGGCCGTGGCCGGAGCCGGTCTGGCGGTGAGCGGACTGCTGATGCAGACGGTTTTCAGAAATCCCCTCGCTGGGCCTTCGGTGCTTGGAATAAGCTCGGGGGCAAGTCTCGGAGTGGCGTTTGTGGTGTTGCTTTCCGGCAGTATAGGCGGGGTTGCCCTGAGCCGGCTCGGAGTGATGGGTGAGGTCACCGTCACTGTTGCGGCCATAGTGGGGGCTTTGCTCATAATGGCCCTGATAGCATTTGTGGCCCAGAAGGTGAGGGGTAACGTGACGTTGCTGATAATGGGGGTGATGATAGGCTACATCGCCAATGCAGTGATCGGCGTCCTGAAGTTTTTCAGCGCGGAGGAGGATATACGCGCATACGTGATATGGGGCCTGGGAAGCTTCTCGAGAGTCTCCGGTGGCCAGACAGCAGTTTTTGTGACGATAATGGTGATATTGCTGCCGCTTACGTTTCTGTTGACGAAGACCCTCAACCTTATGCTTCTCGGTGATGACTATGCGAGAAACCTTGGGCTGAATATAAAGAGGGCGAGATCCATAGTGATTTCCGCGGCCGGCGTCCTGGTGGCGGTGGTCACCGCATATTGCGGCCCGATAGTCTTTCTCGGGCTTGCGGTCCCGCACATATGCAGGGGGCTTTTCCATACGTCCAGCCATGCAGTGATTCTGCCGGCGTCGATGTTGGCGGGGGCCTTGCTGGCCCTGCTCTGCAACCTTATCGCCCGGCTGCCGGGTTTCGAGGGGGCGTTGCCGGTGAATTCCGTCACGGCTCTCGTGGGGGCTCCTGTGGTGATGTGGGTCCTGTTCAACAAGCGTAAAGGCTCTGCATGATGATGGATGCCGATGAAGTATGATTGGGAATCAATTACTGGATTACAGTGAAAACAAGGAGAATATGAAAACTAAAATAACGGTAGTGGGCATAGGGCCGGGCGATGCGGGCGATATGACCGGGCGTGCTGTGGAGGCAATCCGGCAGAGCCGGGTGATCGTGGGTTACAGTTACTATCTGTCGCTGATAAGGCCGCTCGCTGGCGAGGGGGTGGAGATTGTCGGGACTGGCATGAGGCAGGAGGCCGAGCGGATCGACATGGCCTTCGACATAGCCCTTTCCGGAAGAGACGTGACAGTGATAAGCTCCGGAGACGCAAATATCTACGGCATGGCTCCCCTTGTGATGCAGAGACTCCGGGAGAGAAGTGTCACGGACCGCGTGGAGGTGGAGATTGTGCCGGGAATGAGTGCCTTTCAGAAGGCCGCATCGCTTCTCGGAGCCCCGGTGAGCCATGACTTCTGTGTGGTCTCCCTGAGCGATCTGATGACTCCGTGGGGCCTTATCGAGAGAAGGATAAAGGCTGCGATTGACGGTGATTTCGTCACAGCCGTGTATAATCCCAGGAGTGTTGGTCGCTATTGGCAGATCTGGCGTCTCAAGGAGCTTTTCCTTGAGGGTCGAAGCCCCTCCACTCCGGTAGGTTACGTCAGGCAGGCCGGACGGCAGGGAGAAAGGACAGTCCTGACGACTCTTTCCGATTTCGACCCCGGGGATGTGGATATGTTTACGGTGGTGATCATAGGGAATTCCACATCTTTCAATTGGGAAGGCCGTATTGTTACCCCCCGTGGCTATCAGGCGGGGAATGTGGACGAAAGCGGGAGAAAGGGGGAGGCGATCATGATCGAGAGCTTCAGGACCATAGAGCGGGAACTCGTCAGCCGGGATATCCCCCTGGGATTGAAATGGCCTCTTCTGCACGCTATCCACACCACTGCCGATTTCGAGATGGAGAGGCTCCTGAAGGTTGACGAAGGAGCTGTGGAAACCATATTCAGCGCTCTCACGTGCGGGGCTGACCCTACCATAGTCACCGATGTCACCATGGTGGCCTCGGGCATAAGGAAAGGAGCTCTGGAGAGACTGGGGATAAAGGTGGAATGTTATCTCAACCGTCCGGAGACCTCCGGCATCGCTCAGCGTGAGGGAATCACGCGGACACAGGTCGGCGTCAGGCTGGCGGTGGAGGAACATCCCTGCGCTCTGTATGTCTTCGGAAACGCGCCGACGGCTCTGATGGAGCTGTGTGGGCTGATGCGTGCCGGGAAGGCACGTCCCTGTGGTGTCGTGGCGGCTCCCGTCGGTTTTGTGCATGTGTGCGAGAGCAAGCATATGCTGAAGCCCTTCCGCGATGTTCCCAAGATTATAGTGGAGGGGAGGAAGGGTGGCAGCAACCTTGCCGCCACTCTCGTGAACTCGATTCTTTGCTGGCCGGATGCCCGTGATTTAAAGCCTGGAAGAGATGTCTGAGAAGAAGTTCATTGTGATCGGCATAGCCGACAGCCGGTGTCCATGGTTTCCTCCGGAGACGATGGAGCTGATACGCCGGGGAAAGGTCTTTTCGGGAGGAAGGCGTCACAGGGAGGTTGTGGGGGATATTTTGCCTCGGGACTGCGAGTGGATAAACGTGACTCTTCCCCTGGAGGATGTGTTCGGGGCTTATGAACGACATGACGAGATTGTGGTTTTCGCCTCGGGCGACCCCTGGTTCTACGGTTTTGCCGTGACGCTGCGGAGACGTTTCCCCTCTGCGGAGATAATTGTCATTCCTGATTTCAATTCGCTTCAGACGCTTGCCCACAGGATTGGGGAAGGATATGGGGAGATGGTGAATGTCTCTCTTACCGGACGTGATTGGAAAAACCTGGATGCTGTTCTGATGGAAGACTGCGGGATGATAGGTGTGCTGACCGACAGGCGAAGGGATCCGGGTGCTATCGCCAGGCGTCTTCTTTATTACGGATATGACAATTATGTCATGTGGGTAGGGGAGAATCTCGGCAATGAGGAGAGGGAGCGGGTGGCCACGCTGACGCTTGAGGAGGCGGCCGGGCGCGGTTTCGAGCATCCAAATTGTGTGATTCTCCGGATGCAGCGTCGGCGTCATAGATATTTCGGACTGCCCGACGACGGATTCGCGCATCTCGAGGGGAGGATAAACATGATCACCAAGATGCCGGTAAGGCTCGTCGCGCTGTCTATGCTCGGCATTCGGGAGCGCACGTCGATGTGGGATGTGGGTTTCTGTACGGGATCGGTGTCGATAGAGGCTAAATTGAGAAATCCGCGTCTGGACATTACGGCATTTGAGAAAAGGGAGGAGTCGATGGGTCTTCTGGAATATAATTGCAGGAGATTCGGCACTCCCGGAATCACGGGAGTCAAGGGAGATTTCCTTGATTGCGATCTGGATTCATTTCTGCGTCCTGATGCTGTTTTCATAGGAGGTCATGGAGGCAGGTTACGTGAGATGGTAGAAAAGATAAACGGTCTCCTGCTGCCTGGCGGAGTGATGGTTTTCAATTCAGTGAGTGAGGAAAGCAAAAAGGTTTTCGAGGAGAGTGTCGCTGCGTGTGGCCGTGAGGTATGCGAGCGTCATACTCTCCAATTGGACAGTCATAATCCCATAACGATAATCAAAGCGATATGAAACTTATCATTTATATAAACAATACAGGAAAAGAGCTGGCGGAATTGTTATGCCAGGAGCTCGATGGATTCCGGATCATTACGCTTGATGAGTTCGGAGAGAGTGAGTTCAGGGCGAGTGAGGCGGTGGTTTTCATCGGAAGTGCCGGAATCTGCGTGCGCCGTATCGCGGGGTGGCTCGAAGGGAAATACAGGGATCCGGGAGTGGTCTGTGTAGATTCTCTCGGGCGTAACGTCGTGTCGCTCCTTTCAGGACACGTCGGCGGAGGCAACGCGCTGTGCAGGCAGGTGGCCCGTATCACGGGAGGACATGCCGCCGTGACCACACAGAGCGACAACCGGGGGATGTGGGCGCTCGACACCCTTGCCGATGAGTTCGGATGGGTTATGGAGCCCTATGGCCTGGATCTCAACGGATTCATTGCGAGATTTGTCGGGGAGGCTCCGGTCGGGCTGCTTCTGGATGTGCGCGACAGAGGAAGTCTTGAACTCGAAGCCACACTGCCATCCAATGTCAGGAGAATAAAGGATCCTTCGGAAGCGCGGGGACTGGATATGGTCATAGCGGTTACTCCATATGTCTATGAGAGTGAGGTCCCGGTGCTTTATTACAGGCCGTTGGTGATGAATCTCGGGTTCGGGTGCCGGCGTGACTGCGACCCGTCTGGAGTCACGGAACATATCGAAGAGCTGCTGCTCTCCAGGCGGATAAGTCCGGATTCCGTGGCGAGCGTATCGACCATAGAGCTCAAAAAAGACGAGAAGGTCGTACGGAGGCTGTCGGAATGGCGCAATGTAAAGGAAGTCAATGTTTATGACGCAGAGAGTCTGGCTGGCGTTGAGGTACCGAATCCATCCGGTAAGGTCAGGGAGGTCACAGGGGTATGGGGCGTCGCCGAGAGTTGCGCCCTGATGGCCTCCGGAGGTGGGCCGCTGGTGATGGAGAAGGAGAAGTGCAGGCTTGGGTCAGGCTCCGAGTTCACCGTGGCTGTTGCCATGACTGCCGGCATGAGGCGTGGTGGGCACATTGAGATAATAGGGGCCGGTCCCGGAGCTCCAGACCTTATTTCAGTGAGGGGAAGGAGATTTCTTTCGCAGGCTGATCTGATTCTGTATGCAGGGAGCCTTGTGCCTGTCGAGCTTACGCATTTCGCTAAAGAAGGATGTGTGGTGAGAAGTTCCGCGTCGATGGATCTTGAGTCCCAGTTCGCCCTTATGAAGGAGTTTTATGACCGGGGTCTCCAGGTGGTCAGGCTCCATACGGGAGATCCCTGCATATACGGGGCTATACAGGAGCAGATGGCGTATTTCGACAGATACGGGATGGATTACCACATCACTCCCGGCATATCCTCTTTCCAGGCTGCCGCTGCGGCTCTGCGTTCGCAGTTTACGATTCCGGAGAAGGTTCAGACAGTGATATTGACGAGAGGCGGAGGACGCACTCCTATGCCGGAGAGGGAGCAGCTTCACAATCTGGCACGTTCGTGCAGCACGATGTGCATTTTTCTGAGTGCCGGAGTGGTGGATGACGTGCAGAGAGAGCTTCTCATGGAGTATGCTCCCGAGACGCCGGTGGCGGTATGTCATAAGCTTACCTGGCGCGACGAGAAGATTTTCCGAGGTGAGCTTAGGAATCTCGCTTCTATCGTTAAGGATAACGGACTGACGCTCACCTCGCTCATCGTGGTAGGTGAGGCCATAGGCAACAGAAAGGGGAATTCAAGGCTTTACAGCAGCCATTTCAAACATCTGTTCAGAAAATGATACTTGTCATAGGCGGGACTTCCGAAGGCCGCATCGCTGCCGACACTCTTGATGAGGGCGACGGGACGTATTTCTATTCCACTCTCGGCCCGGAGCAGGATGTGACATGCGCGCGAGGCGTCAGGATATTGGGAGGCATGAACGCGGAGGAGATGGCTGGTTTCTGCTCCCGGGAGAAGATACGTGTGATTGTTGACGCTGCCCATCCCTATGCCGCCGGTGTTCACCGGAATGTGGAGCAGACAGCCCGGAGACTGGGTCTGCCTGTGGTCAGGATGGAGCGTCCACGTGAGGATACAGGGGGGGAAGATGTGGTGGTGTGTGGGGATTATGCCGATGCAGTCAGGAAAATAAAGGCCGATGGCGTAAGGCGCCTGCTGGCTCTTTCCGGAGTGGGCACCATAGGAAAACTTTCCGGATTCTGGAGGGAAAGGGAGGCCTGGTTCCGGATTCTCGACCGTGACGATTCGAGGCGAAAGGCCGCGGAGCAGGGTTTCCCGATGTCGCGTATTGTGTATTATCCCCGTGATGATATGGAGTCTCTGATGGAGAGGATCTGTCCTGACGCAGTGTTGACTAAGGAGTGCGGCCCGACGGGCGGCTTCGGGGAGAAGCTCCGGATTGCCCGGGCGCATGGTGTCAGGGTGTATGTGGTGAGGCGGCCGGAGATGCCGAGGTCGTTTATAATTGTGCATGGACGCCATGGACTGAGGCGGGAGATAGAGCGGCTGCTTCCGGACTTCTATGCTCTGCATACCGGATTCACCACCGGCTCATGTGCCACTGCCGCTGCCAGGGCGGCTCTGATGGCGTTGCTTGGCATGGAGGTGGGGCCGGAGGTGGATTTCAGGATTCCCGAGGGTGAGGCGATGCATATGCCGGTAATGCGCGTTGTCGTGGAGGGGGGATCTGCTACAGCCACTGTGGTGAAGGATGCCGGGGATGACCCTGACGTGACTGACGGAAGTGAGATTTCGGTGAAAGTGGCATATTCCCCGCGTCCAGGCATAACGTTTGTCGGCGGCGAGGGGATAGGTACCGTCACTTTGCCGGGACTCGGCCTGGAAGTAGGCGGGCCTGCAATCAATCCGGTGCCGAGAAGAATGATCGAAGCGGAGCTCTCGATGCTCTATTCAGGTGGTCTCGACGTGACGGTATCAGTGAAAGGAGGTGCCGATCTTGCATTGAAGACTTTCAATCCCAGGGTTGGGGTGGTTGGTGGTATATCGATTGTCGGGACCACCGGCATTGTGCGTCCCTTCTCGCATGAGGCTTTCATGGAGTCGATGCGTAGACAGATGAATGTGGCTGTGGAGTGCGGCTGCGGGGTTCTTGTGTTTAATTCCGGGGGAAGGAGTGAGAAGGTGATGAGAAGGGAATATCCGGAGCTGCCGTCCTGTTCGTTCATTCATTACGGCAATGCCGTGGGGGAATGCCTGGAGATTGCCGGAAGACTGGGGGTGCCGCGCCTTGTCATGGGAGTCATGATAGGGAAGGCGGTGAAGCTTGCCGAGGGGAATATGGATACACACAGCCATGTTGTGGAGATGAATGTCGGATTCATTCAGGCCCTGGCCCGTGAATGCGGATGCGGGGAGGCGACATTGTCGGCGATAGGAGGCCTGGGCCTCGCCAGGGAGCTATGGGGTCTGCTTGACGGGGATGATGCCGACCGTTTCCATACGGCGCTCCTTGCCCGCTGCCTGGGATACTGTAAGAGGATATATCACGGTTCGCTTGAAATCGTGTTGATGAATGACAAAGGAGAAGTTAAATACAGGAGATCATGAAGACGTCGTTTATTATTGCCGGCACATCGTCGGGCAGTGGGAAAACCACCTTTTCGCTGGGTCTTATGCGTCTGTTGAGGTCAAGGGGGCTTATTGTGCAGCCGTATAAGTGCGGGCCTGATTACATCGACCCCCTTTATCACGGCCTTGCCACGGGAAGGGAATCGGTAAACCTCGATCTGTTCATGTCGGGTGAGTGTCATGTCAGGTCGGTATTCCGGCATTACGGCCGGGGTGCCGATGCTGCTGTGGTTGAGGGGGTGATGGGGATGTTCGACGGCTATGACGGCATGAAGGGAAGCTCCGCCCATCTGGCGGGAGTTCTCGGTCTGCCGGTGGTTCTGCTTGTTGACGCCGCCTCCGCTTCATATTCCGTGGCGGCCACGATTTACGGATTCAGTAGTCTCGACCCGGGCGTCAGGGTCGCGGGTGTTGTGTTCAACCGGGTTTCGTCGGAGCGGCACTTCTCCTTTCTCAAGGCGGCGTGCCGTGGGGTAGGCGTGGAGTGTTTCGGCTACATCCGTCGGCGGGACGGTCTGAAGACTCCGTCACGTCATCTGGGGCTTTCCCTTGAGTCGGAGGAGGCCATGGCGAATTTCATTGATAATTGCGCGGAGGAGGTAGGAGCGACGGTCGATGTGGATGCACTCATGTCGCTGGAATCCTCATCTGTTGACGCGGGTGAGGTGGGGTTGCGGAAGGTCTGTGGAAATAGAGTGGCTGTGGCAAGGGATGAGGCCTTCAGTTTCACGTACAGGGCGAATATCGACTCCCTGGGGGATGATGTGGTCTTTTTCTCTCCGTTGCGTGACGCCGGCTTGCCGGAAGCAGACATTGTTTATATCCCGGGAGGTTATCCCGAGCTTTATTCCCGGGTACTGAGTGCCAACAGGCCGATGCTGGAGTCGGTAAGGGAATATTCGGAGCGTGGAGGCAGGATATTCGGGGAATGCGGCGGCCTCATATATCTTGGCAGGGAGATTGACGGCGACAGCATGTGCGGTGTGTTTCCATTCGAGGCCACTATGGATGATGCGCGGCTCAGGCTGGGCTACAGGGAGGTGCTGTTGCCTGGCGGAGAAACTCTCCGGGGTCATGAGTTCCATTATTCAAGGCTGAGGAATCCCGAATGCTTTAATGACGTATCCCGGCAGAGAGACGCGCGCGGGGAACGGGTTGATACACGGATTTACAGAAGCGGCAACACGATAGCCGGATACACGCATCTTTACTGGGCAGAGAAGGGATTCGAGCGCCTTTGGGAAGTCTGAAAGGAATTATTTTGGCTGAAAATTTGGTATTTTGGATAAGTTGTCGTAATTTTGCACCGCAAACGTGCCTTTGGGGGCAGTCTGCGTCAGTGGCCCATTCGTCTATCGGTTA
>DKYZ01000066.1:33806-59600 GCA_002493515.1 Porphyromonadaceae bacterium UBA7087
CGACTCTGCTATGGGCTACCATTATTATATATTTCAAGACAAGAAAAAAAGAAATCAATTTTAAAGATGGCAAATCATAAATCATCGTTAAAAAGAATTCGCCAGTCGGAGAAGAGAAGACTTGAGAACCGCTACTGGGCAAAGACAGCCCGCAACGCAGTGCGTCGCGTGCGCAAGATGACCGACAAGGCTGAGGCTACAGCCGCTTACAACAAGGTGAGCGCCCTCCTTCAGCGTCTTGGCCGTAAGAACATCATTTCCAAGAACAAAGCCGCCAACCTCTGCAGCGGTCTGAGCAAGCATATCAACAAGCTTGCGTAATCCCTACGGCATGACAATGCCGCGGCGGACGTAAATAAAATCACACCGGAGCCAGCGCCTTGACTGGCGTTGCCCCGGCTATGGATGGTCCATTCGTCTATCGGTTAGGACGAGAGATTTTCATTCTCTAAAGAGCAGTTCGACTCTGCTATGGACTACTTCCCCAATCCATCCTATCCCCAGAGGCCGGCTTCTTCATGAGTCGGCCTCACCTTTTTGTATCCCTTCTAAAGTAATCACGCCATGTCTTTCTCATCTGACGCAAACAAAGTTTTCGACCGCGCTGTGGCCGACTATCATATCTCCGACAATGTTGACGCTGAGCGCGTTAACCCGTTTCCGGCCGGTTCCCTGGATCATACCCTTTACGACAAGGTCTGGATCGACGCCGTGCAATGGCATCTCGAGGATATAATCCGCGACCCCGCCATCGATCCGGTGGAGGCCCTCGCGATAAAGCGCCGCATCGACCGTTCCAACCAGGACCGCACCGACATGGTGGAGGAGATCGACTCCTATTTCCTCGACAGATATAAGGATGTGGCCACACTTCCCGAGGCGACAATCAATACGGAGTCGCCGGCCTGGGCTATCGACCGTCTGGCCATCCTGGCCCTGAAGATATGGCATATGAGGGAACAGACCGGGCGAAGCGACGCCGACGACGCGCATCTCGCCAAGTGCCGGGCGAAGCTCGACGTGCTCCTGGAGCAGCGTCGCGATCTCTCGACAGCCATCGACACCCTCCTCGGTGATTTCGCGGCCGGAAGGAAGTATATGAAAGTATACCGCCAGATGAAGATGTACAACGACCCGGCCACAAATCCCGTGCTTTATGGAAAGCAGCCGAAAGCCTGAGACGGTTCTGGTAAGCCGTCTGTCGGCGCTCGGCGATGTAGCCATGACTCTTCCTACCCTCTACAGCGCGTGCAGGGCGAATCCCTCTACGCGCTTTGTGATGCTGACCAAAACCCTTCCGGCCCGGATGTTTATGAACGCTCCGGATAATCTCACTGTGCTGGGTGTGGATTTCGGCGGTTATAAGGGTCCGGCAGGGATATGGAGGCTCTGCGGCGAGCTCTGCCGCGATTACGCGGTAGGGAGATATGTAGACCTCCACAATGTGCTTCGCACTCGCCTGCTGCGCTTTTTCATGCGTCTGAGGGGTGTGAGGGTCACATGCGTCGACAAGGGCAGGCGCGAGAAGAAGGCCCTGTGCCGGCGCAGCGACAAGAGGATGATGGCGCTAATGCCGATGACGGCGCGTTACCGCGACACGTTCCGTCGCGCCGGAATCGGCCTTGACGATGGTTTTACGGATATATTCGGCGGTGAGATGCCGGATCTGTCGCCGTCGCTGCCTGTAAAGGTGGCGGGGGAGAGGTGGCTGGCCGTGGCTCCGTTTGCCGCGCATGAGGGGAAGGTATATCCTTTGCCGCTCATGGAGAAGGTTATCGACGAGTTAGCGTCGCGCCCTGGCTACCGCATATTCATATTCGGAGCCGGCGACAGGGAGCGTGAGTTGATCGGCTCGCTGGCGAAGGGTCGGGAAAATATGGTCTCCATGGCGGAGCTGAATCTGGGCCTTGAGGTGGAGCTTGCGCTGATGGCGCATTGCGACGTCATGCTGTCGATGGACTCGGCCAACATGCACCTGGCCTCGCTCGTGGGGCTCCGGACGGTAAGCATATGGGGGGCGACACATCCGTTCGCCGGCTTCATGGGGATGGGTCAGAAACTATGCGACGCTATACAGCTCGACATGGTGTGCCGTCCCTGTTCCGTCTACGGCAACCGCCCGTGCCGTCGCGGCGACTACCACTGCCTCAACGGCATATCGCCGCGCCTCGTTGTGAAGCGCCTCGACACCGCCCTCGGAAATTTACGCTAAGTTTGACTTAGCGTGTTTTCCGCGCGTCCGCTGGCAGTGAAAACCGGTTCGACATCCGTCCTCAATATTCCCTTGCCGTTGGCTGATTGGACACAGAGATTTCTTCGCCTCACGGAAAATCTGTAATTTTGCAGAGTCATTATAAATCAGAGTCAATTATTAATAAAGAATACATGAAGAAGAGTGATTTAGAAGAGTGATTTATTAGTGAGTCTTGCCAGTCTGATGGTTTCGGCAGCAGGTTTGGGGGCATGTTCCAGTGCTGACGAGCCGGAGGTTTATGAGGTCAGGGTCGTGGCTGAGTCTCACGACCATCAGTCAGCAGCTATGCTGAATGGCACTGGAATAGATAGCGATGGAATCGAGTTTCTCGATTTTACACAGACCCTGTTTACTACTACCGATAAAAACATAGAGATTGATCTACGGTGTGAGGATCCGCAGACAATTTTGACACTTAAAATCTGGGTTAACGATGAGCTGAAGTGTCAGACACACGGGTATTCGAAAATCAAGTCGCACGTCTATCTCTGAGAAAGCAGACGTGAGGGTTACTCCACGATCCAATCGACGAGGGTACGTGTCTGGGTGGAGAAGTTGACTCCGATCTTGATGACCTGGCGGTTGCCGACGGCGAAGGGGAGGGCATAGCCCTTGCTGTTTATCTGGTCGAGGGCCTCGCGTGCCGTTCCGTCGAGCTTCAGCTCGATGATGTAGTAGAATCGGTCGGTTGCCACGAAGAGGTCGATGCGTCCGGCCGATGTGCAGTATTCGGTCTGGACGCTGAGCCCGACGAGCAGCATGAGCATCAGCAGGCCGTTGTGCACGTTGATCTCCTGGTCCATGCGCATCCGGTAGCTGACGGATGCGAAGAGGCTCTGCAGGCGGTGCATGAAACCCTCGGTGTCCCCCTCGCGGAACTCGCGGACGAACTCGCTGACAAGGAAAGGCGTGTCCTGGTTTCCGGTGTTGAGATAGCGGGGCAGGAGATATTCCAGAAGCCCTTCCTTAACCTCCTCGTTCGGCAGCCCGAGGGCGTATATGCGGCTTCTCATGTCGAAGCCCTTTATGGTAAGGTAGCCTGTCTGGTAGAAGAGTGCTGTCGGATTCGGGTCCTCCAGGTCGAGGCCCGTCAGTCCGCTCTGGCCGCACCGGGCATGTAGCAAGGGCTTTATGTCCACATTGAATTTCCGGAGTTGGTCGGCAAGCAGCGAGGGTGTTCCCGACTTCACCCAGTAGGTGTCGAACACGGAGCTCTCCATCAGGTTCAGCAGCGAATATGGATTGTAGATGTCCTTTCCCCTGAAGGAGAACCGGTAGCCGTCATACCATTTCCTGATTTCTGCTTTCGCCTCCTCCGGTGACCATCCGTATTCCGACGCCACGCCTGCGATTCCTGTCTGGAAGTTGTCCATGAGCTCCTGCTCCGTGATGCCGCATATGTCGCTGAACCTGTTGTCCAGCGAGATGTCGCGGATGTTGTTGAGGTCGGAGAATACGCTTAGGTGCGCGAAACGGCTGACACCTGTGAGGAAAACGAGGCGTATGTGGTCGGCCCCGCTCTTGAAGTTTGAGTAGAGGGCTGCGAGACTGTCACGGCAATACTCGAAATTCTGTGGGTTGTGGAGGTTGTTTACCAGCGGCTTGTCGTATTCATCGACAAGTATCACCACCCCCTTGCCCGTCTTCTGATGCGCGGCGCGTATGATGTTGCGGAAACGTGTGGCGTGGTTGTCATAATCCGGAGTCACGCCGTATTCCTCCTCCCATTCCTTGAGATGGGTGGCCACGACAGCGTCCAGAGCATCCGGAGTCTTGTATTTCTCGGTGTTGAGGTCGAGCTTGAGGACAGGATAAGGCTCCCATTCCCAGTCCATCGAGTCGGCGTAGAGCCCCTTGAAGAGATGGCGCTTCCCCTCGAAGAAGCACTGGAGGGTATTGAGGAACAGGCTCTTGCCGAAACGTCGTGGCCTCCCCAGGAAATAATATTGCCCGAAGGTGATTATGGTTTCAATAAACCTGGTCTTGTCAACATAGAGCCAACCCTCTTTGCGGATGGTCTCGAACGATTGCTGTCCTATCGGGTATCTTACAATATCAGTCATGGCTTCCAAAATTTTTACAAAGATAAACCAACACAATCATAAAAACAAATACATTTGCAGGATTGCCGGGGAATAGCTAATTTTACGGAAATTTCCTCCACCACGGGGGAGATGCGGATCATTAAAATGGCAATGATATGAAGAAAGATAATGATTGGGTGGGTATAGCCACCGAGACAGAGCAGTGGCTCGACTACCATGTGATTGACCGTCTGATGCGTGATAACCGCAGCATCAGGCGTTTCGACCAACGCTTTCAGGTGCCCTACGAGCAGCTGGCGATGGTGGTCTGGCTCGCCGGCGACAGCGCGTCGGCACGCAATGCTCAGCCATTGCGTTACCGCTACGTGTTCGAGCGTCCCGAGTGCAAGGCCTTGTTTCCCCATCTGCGCTGGGCCGGGTATTACAAGGATTGGGACGGCCCTGCCGAGGGTGAGCGTCCGAACGCCTACATCGTGCAGTGTCTCGATACAACCATAATAAAAGACAGCAAAGAGGTTCAATGCGACGCGGGTCTACAGCTCCAGGCCATCACCCTCGGCCTGACAGCCTTCGGGGCCGGCAGCTGCATCATAGGCGCCTTTGACCGCAAGGGGGTGAGGGAAGTGCTCGATCTGGATGAAGTATATGAGCCGCTTTACGTCGTGGCAGTAGGCAAGGCGGGCGAGGAGGTGAGGATGGTGCCGATGGATCCCCTTACCGACGACTACCGCTATTACCGCGACGAGAACGACGTGCAGTGTGTGCCCAAAAGAGCGATCGGCGACCTTGTGATCCATCCAGGGCGGAACTCCGTGATGTGCAAGTATTATGATGAAATCATCGAAGCCCAGAAGAAGCGCGACCGGGAGTCGCACGGCTGGATCTGATTAAGGACGGCATCATAAAGTTTTTCATAATGTTTCATAATGGGACAGCATAGAATCACCACAACCCTCCGGGCCGCCTCCCTGTCGCTGGCATTGCTGGCGGCCATGCAGGCCCCGGCGGCCGTCATAGGCAATACATCGCCCGGACCCGCAATACTGAGTCCGCAGGCGCAGGGATATTACCAGCGCGCCATGGAGATGCTCGGCGACGGCAACTATGCCGGCGTCATCGACCAGATAGGCATCCTCGAGACCGAGGGATGCGGCCTTCCCGAGAATGAGCGCAGCGAATGCGCCTATATGCTCGCCATGGCCCTCTATGAGCGCGGCGACGCCGAATGCGTGAGCCGCCTGCGCGACTTCGCCACGTCAAACCCCGCATCCCCGCGCGCCCTGACGGCACGCCTCGCAGCTGCCGACTATTTCTTCTTCGCCGGACAATACGGCCCCGCGCTCGACGCATACGACGAGATAGACTTTTCACGTGTGGCTCCGGCACGCCAGCCCGAATACCGCTACCGCCGCGCCCTCTCGATGGTGAAGTGCGGGCTCTACAGCGAGGCCCGCGCCGCATTCGAATCCCTCCTCGCCACTGACGGCTATGAGGTTGCGGCCACCTACTACCTCGCATATATCGACTATGCGCAGGGCAATCTCGAGGCCGCCTACGAGGGCTTCGGGAAGACTGCCATGCTTATCGAGGGCACCGGCCTGGAGGGGGAGACCGTCTCGCGCGGCGTCTACGAAAGCCAGGGCATCGAGCCCGCATATTACATCACACAGATCGATTACGCCTGGGGGCGTTATGAGACGGTGATAAGGAACGGCCAGTCGCTGCTGAAGAAGAAGCCGGTGCGTGAGCTCGTCCCCGAGATGGAGCGCGTGATCGGCCTGAGCTACTTCAAGCTCGACGAATACTCCGTGGCCAAGGGGTATCTTGAGAACTATGTCGCCACCGAGGGCCTTGAACCGGCCTCCGACGCCGTCTACGCCCTCGGGGTGATAGAATACAGCGAGGGAGACTACGAGACCGCCCTGGAGCGTTTCGGCACCCTGACCGACCTTAACAACGACCTGGCCCAGAGCGCCTACCTCTACATCGGGCAGTGTGCGGTGCGCCAGGGCGACGACACCGCTGCCGCGATGGCCTTCCGCAAGGCATCGGAGATGAACTATGACCCGGCGGTGGGGGAGGCGGCCCTCTACAACTATGTCGCAGCCCGCACACGCGGCGGCAACATCCCGTTCTCGTCGTCGATACCCCTTCTCGAGGAGTTCCTCAGGCGGTATCCCTCCTCACGCTACGCCGCCGACGCAGAGCTCTACCTCGCCGGGGCGTATTATTCAGAGAAGAACTATGCCGGCGCGCTCAGATGTATCGACCGTATCCCCAATCCGGGACGCGAGGCACGCGAGGCACGTCAGAAGATTGTATATGAGCTCGGGGTCTCGGCGATGAACGCTCAGATGCCCGAGGAAGCCGTCCATTACCTGCGTCAGGCCTGCGACCAGTCTGCTACCGACGCAGAGCTCGCCACCCAGGCCTCGCTCTGGCTCGGCGACGCCTGCTACGCCATAGGACACTATGCCGACGCACGCGACGCATACGTGAGATACCTCCGCAACGGGAGCGGAGCCGACGCCACCCTCGCCCGCTACGACCTGGCATACGCCCTGCTGCAGCTCGGCGACTATTCGCAGGCCGCGCGGGAGTTCGAGAGGACGCTCGACGCATCTCCGGCCCCATCGCGTGCCGTGGCCTCCGACTCACGCGTGCGCCTTGCCGACTGTCTCTACTACTGCGGCGACTACCGTGCCGCCACACGCCATTACACTCAGGCCATAGAGGCCGGAAGCCCTGACGCCGACTACGCCGTATACCGCCGCGCCGTGATGTACGGCCTCGACGGCGACCTCGACCGGAAGGTTGCGGAGCTCACACGCATGGCTTCCGCCTATCCCCGCTCGCGCTGGGTGGCGGCAGCCATGCTCGAGAAGGGGCGCACATACGCCGCTCTCGGCAAGACCCAGCAGGCCGTGAAGGCATTCGAGCAGCTGTGCTCATCCCACCGTTCCTCGACCGAGGCTCGCAAAGGTATGCTCAACCTCGCCCTGACCTACATGGAGAGCGGCCAGCCGCAGCGTGCCGAGGAGGTATACAGGGAGATACTCACCACCTGGCCCACCTCCGAGGAGGCGTCGCTGGCCAACGAGGACCTTCGCCGCATATATGCCAACCGGGGCGAGCTTCCCTCCTACGCGCAGTTCCTGAACTCCATCGAGGGGGCGCCGCGTCTCGACGCCTCGGAGATGGAGACCCTTGAGTTCGAGGCCGCCGAGAACGCCTATTCCAAGGATGCCCGGGCCGTGGAGCTTCTGGAGAACTATCTCCGCGACTATCCCTCGGGGCGTTATCTCGCCCCCGTGCTTCTCGACCTGGCCTCAGCGGCCGTGGAGCGCGGAGAGCCCGACAATGCCCTTCCGTATCTCTCCGAGCTTCTGGAGAGGAGAGGAGACTCGCCGCAGGTGCCCGAGGCGCTGATGCTCCAGGCGCAGGTGCTCGAGGAGAAGGGGCCGGCCTACCGCCGGGAGGCCCTGGCCTCCTGGAAGGAGCTTGAGCGCCGTGGCGGCGCCGACTTCGCCGCCGACGCCTACGGCGGAATCATGCGCACCACGGAGAGCAGCCGCGAGCGCCTCGCATATGCCGAGCGGGCCATGCAGACGGGCGGTCTGCCCGCCGAGACCCTTGAGGAGGCCCGCCTCTACGAGGCCGACGCCCGCCTGGCGGATGGCGACGCCGGAGGCGCGGAGACGCTGCGCGAGCTTGCCGCCAATCCCCATAGTCTCGCCGGAGCGAAAGCCGCCGTCACCCTCGGGGAATATTACCTCTCGAGGAAAAGATATGACGACGCCATGGAGACGCTCACCGCCTTCACCGACGCCGGCTCTCCCCATGCCTACTGGCTCGCACGCGGTTTCATAGCCCTGGCCGACGCCTGCCATGCAAAGGGGAAGACTTTCCTCGCCAAGGAGTATCTGCGCAACCTGCGCCAGAACTATCCCGGCAAGGAGCTTGACATCCAGGACATGATCTCCTCACGCCTAAACACTTGGAAATGAAAAGAGCAATTCACAACACCACAGCGCGCGCCGCGGCCCTGCTGATGCTTGCCGCCGGATGCGGCCCCGCCGCCGCGCAGCTCCACGAGTCGATAAGCGTGGAGGGGAAATACGTCCCGGAGATAATCCCTGCCCAGCGTCTCAACATATTCCCTTCGGCGCTGAGTCCGCGTCTCGGAAGTTTCGAGATGGATTATGAGCGCGGGGGCGTCCCCGCCTCGTTCCGTCCCAGGGCGCTGGCTATGCCCGCCACAGGATGGAACGCCTCACGCGACGTCTCCACCCGCCGGGGCTATCTCGACCTCGGCGCCGGAAGCTGGCTCAACAGCACCCTGAGCGCGGGCTACCGCTTTATCGACAACGCCACGACCCTCGTCGGGGTGCGCCTGCAGCACAATTCCTCGTCGCTCTGGAAACCGGAGCTTGACGTGAATACCGCCGGCGTGAAGCGGTGGCTCTACGACGAGAATATCGGCGCCTACGCCACCCACGTCTTCCGGGGCGTGGGGCGTCTCGACGCCTCCGTCGACTATCACATCGGCAACTTCAACTATTACGGCTATCTCGCCCCCTTCCCCATAGAGGCGGACGGCGCTCCGGCGCAGACGCTCAACGACCTATCGTTGCGTCTCGGATGGCGCTCTCCGCTGCGCTCTACGGCCTCGCTGCAGTATCACGCGGAGCTGGGTCTGCGCCATTTCGGATACCGCGAGATGCACGCTCTCACGCACACTTCGGAAATCGCGTCGCTCCCCGGGCTGCGCGAGACCGACTTCCAGGTGAAGGCGGGCATCGCGCTTCCCTGGGGCAACGGTTCCACGGCCGGACTGGACGCCCGCTTTGACGCCCTGGGCTACAGCGGGCTTGAGGGGGACGGGCGAAGCTATCCCTCCTCCCAGTGGAACCTGGCCTGTCCCGACGGATACGGGATGCTGACGCTGACCCCCTTCTATGCCTTCCGGCGCGGCCAGATGGATATCCGCGTGGGGGCCGACATCGACCTCAGTTTCAACGCCGGGCCCTCGGAGAGCCGCTATTCCCTCTTCCATATAGCTCCCGACGTCAATTTCGACCTGCGCACGGGGCCGGTAGGGCTCTACCTGCATCTGCGCGGAGGCTCGGAGCTGCAGACGCTCGCCTCGCTCTGGCAGCTCGACTACTACCAGATGCCCGGCCTGGCCACTACGCGCCCTGTCTATACCCCTCTCGACGCCCGCCTGGGCGTGGACTTCGGCCCCTTCTCCGGGGTGTCGCTCTCGGCGAGCGTGGCCTGGAAGTCGTCAGACCGCATTCCGCTGCGCGGATGGTATATGTCCATGCTCGGCTACGGTTTCGAGGATGTGCCGGGGCTTGACCGGCCGGAGGGGGTCAGCGTATATTCCATGGACCCCTACGGCCTTTCCGTGAGGGGATTCTCGCTGAGCGCGAGCGCTGCCTACGAGCCGGGACGCATCGGCAGCCTGAAGGCGAGTGTGAGCTATCAGAACCAGAACGGCAGGAAGGGATATTTCAACGGCTACGACCGCCCGAGATGGATTCTTGACGTGGAGGGCAGCCTGAACCCCGTGAAGCCGCTCACGCTGACCGTAGGCTACGGCTACAGGGGCGTGCGCAACATCTACGCCCACTGCTACGTGCCGGTGCAGGGCGGAGGCACGGCCATCGACGGCGACGGCTCGTCGCGGCCCCGCCTGGCGTCGCTGCGTCTGCCAGACCTCACGCTGCTGAATCTCGCGGCCCGCTGGCGCTTCACCGACTACTTCTCGGTATGGCTCCGCGCCGACAATCTGCTGAACCGCCATGACGCTGTGCTGCCGATGCAGCCTTCGGAGGGAGTGTCGGTGACGGGGGGCGTAAGCTGGCTTTTCTGAGTGTAATATGAACGTGATTTCAAGAACTTAATAGAAGGTTATATCGTTAATGATATTAGACGCCGGAGTCATCTCCGGGCCGTACAGGACATTAGGAATCAAGAAAAAATATAGAAACGAAATATGAGCAGGCAGACATTCACTCTCTCCTATCAGAATGAGGATGACCGGGCGTTCGGACTGGCGGGCATGGCGATATCCCTGGCCGCGCTCGACGCCATCGACCGCGTCGTGGAGGTTTCGCTCGACGCCGAGGGGCCGATGGTGACGTTCTCACACGCATATTATTTCTCCGGGTCTCCGTCGATCTCGCCGAAGTCGACCTGGGATAATCTCATACGCAATCTGCATATCACCACGGCCATGGCGCTGAGCAACGTCTACGCGCGCTCGGTGGTGCGCATGAAGCATGACGCTCCGCAGGAGAGCCTCGACGCGATCTACCGCGAGGTGAAGGCGGAGGGTGAGGAGACGTGCGGTCTGGAGGAGGACGAGATAAGCGCCCTCTACAACAACACGCTGACGCTTGCGCGGCGCATCTTCAACAATCCGCGGCGCCATCCGGCCATCGAGCAGTTTGCCGGTGTCCTCTCACGCCGCCGCGTGCTCTCCGGCATGGAGATCCAGGACGAGCTCCACGCCCTCCAGCTCATCTGAGCGGGGCGTCTCCAATGCGGTTTACATTCCAGGCCCGGAGAGTCTGGGCAGACAATGGCCCGGGGTGAGGGGGCGGTGAAAGTGAAGCGCAGTGTAATTTTCATCGCCCCCTCACCCCGGGTAAACTCTTCCTTATCAACCTGCTTCACCCTACGCGCCAAAGGCGCGTAGGGTGAAGCGATGGCGTCTGGATATGCGGTAATACCGATAATTTGTGAAGGCTTTTTTCAGTCCTTCGGCTAAAATTCGATTTTTTTATCTTGATTTTTTGTCAAGAAAGGAATTTTTGTTAAATTTGCAAAAATTTAATAAATATTAATATCGTGAAAACACATCTTGACTTAAAAACATTCGGTTTTTTTATTCTTTTAACCCTTGTCCTCGGCACAGGATGCTCAGACTCGGATCTTCCCTTGTCTTTTGACCAGAATCGGATTGATAAGACTCATAACTCTTCCCACATCTCTCGTGGCGAGGCTTTGGAAATTGCCAATAGGTTTTTGAATAGGCCTCTTCTATCTCGATGCTCTGGTATGGAAGTTGACTTCCAATACGTTGTTAAATCAGACGCAACAAGAAGTGCATGTGGCTTTTCGGACACGCTCGCTTATGTTATTAATTATCCCAATAATATGGGTTTTGCCATAATAGCTTCTGACAGACGGGTTAATCCTGTGCTCGCATTTGCACAAGAAGGTGAATTTACCTTTGAAAATGAGGTGTCTAAAGCCAATTTTATTGATCGGATAGGATTTTATATGGAATCTTCCAAAGACAGTGAACCATTAAGCAACTATCCTTCTATTTTGGAAGATTGCTTTATTATCAATCCAGTTCCTCAGACCTCTCTTTCGCAGAATGCTCCTTTCAATAAGTATGTTGACATTGAGCATCCTGGATATCCCACAGGATGCGTGGCTGTCGCAACCGCACTGATTATGATTCATGCCAAATCCGAACTGGAGTATCATGAGACCGTTTATCATTGTAAATCAATTATGGAAGCCCTATCTTCTAAAAGAGATATTAATACACGTCATATATATACGTATGAACAAGCTGTTGACTCAATTGCCAAAATAATGTATTGGATTGGCAAGGACACAGGTATGAAATATGAAAATAATGCAGGTTCTACATATATTGATAGTGCGTTCAACCTACTTTTGCAACTTGATTATAAACCGTCTAAAATACAAAGATTTAAGAATGAAATAGCCTTCAATTATGTAAAAGATAATTATATGCTTTATATGCGTGGAGTGGATACTATCAAGTTAGCAGGACACGCATGGATTTGTGATGGCGGAGCGTACTGTGTAGATAATAAAAACCGACCTACTAAAATAATCGACCGATATTTTCATTGTGATTGGGGATGGGGAGGCTACTGCAATGGAAATTTTAGCGGGAAAGTCTTTTCTCCAGTGGATACAATTAATTCGGATACACTCAATTTCATTCCAATGCAATATTTTGCAGTCTCTCGTGGATTAGGATTAGTTGACGGTCCTGTAATTCCTCCCGTAGGACCCTCTTTTAAGCCTAAGTATAAATAACAGAATGGTTTTACGATATGGCTCGGATAGTTGCACTTGACTTTGGTGTATTGAAGGCTTTAACAGTGTTTCTGGTTTTATGTCCATTCACGATGCAGTCGCATATTTTCTTTACCGATGGAATGGAATGGAAAATTGTCAGCGCACCGGTTATACTGCCTCCACCAGGCGAGTGCTTATCTATTTATAGATTAGAGGGTGATTCCGTATGTGATGGATTCAGATGGTTCAAAATGTATTATACAGTGGATGCCAATTCTGAATCGCGCCGCTTTGCTGGTATGGTCAGGACTGAGGGCGATAAGGTATATTACAAAGATAAATATGACACCGGACTCCTGTATGATTTCGGTCTTAAGCCGGGGGAAATTTGTTTTACGGGTTCTTTGGCAGAGGATTCGGATCGTCCTGGCTATAAGTGCTATATAAAATGTGCAAAACGAGAAAAGAGGGAAGACTATGGTGGATGGGAGTGTATGGAGGTCGAGGCCTATTCCGAGCCGGAATGTGTCAATGACGGATGGTATCACGGCATATGGTTTGATGGACTCGGCGGAAGTGGCGGCGTTCATGAGAACAACCGTCTTCTTTGGGAAGGCGGTTGGTCGCAGCTTGTCCAGGCCTCTGTCAACGGGAATGTTATTTTTCAGATGGATGATTCATATTTCAATACCCCTGCCGACAATTCCATAATTAACCTTGAGGGACACACGTTGGATATAACCAATAAAAGGCGTGTTGTGCCGGTGCGTGTGTACACGGGCGACGGCGTGCTTATCTACGATGAGATTGTGAAACACGCCTGTATATCCCTTCCCGGAGACGGAGGGTATGTCATCAAGATAGGCACATTGAAGCCAGTGCGTTTGGCAGCGGGGGACGGTGCTGCGCGATAAGGGATTGGAAGTGGTATCAGAAGGCCGGGACTATGGTTCCGGCCTTTTTTTCATCATTGCTGGGGGGCGGCTTGGATAATTTTCGTAACTTTGCGGAAATTCTCTCCGTGGCTCGTCCACACTATGTCGTCCACACTATGTTTGACTGAACAGCAAGAACTATGAAGAAAGTATTATTGCTCGGCTCCGGTGCCCTCAAGATAGGGCAGGCCGGTGAGTTCGACTACTCCGGCTCCCAGGCTCTCAAGGCTCTGCGCGAGGAGGGCATCGAGTCCGTGCTCATCAATCCCAACATCGCCACCATCCAGACCTCCGAGGGGGTGGCCGACCGTGTCTATTTCCTTCCCATAACCCCAGAATTTGTGGAGGAAGTCATCAAGAAGGAGCGCCCCGACGGCATTCTGCTCGCCTTCGGCGGACAGACCGCCCTCAACTGCGGCACGAAGCTCTATCTTGACGGCACCCTTGAGAAATATGGCGTGAAGGTGCTCGGCACTTCCGTCGAGGCCATCATGATTACCGAAGACCGCGACCTCTTTGTCAGGAAACTCGATGAGATCAAGGTCAAGACCCCCGTGTCGCAGGCCGTGGAGAACATCAAGGATGCCCTGGAGGTGGCCCATCGCATCGGCTACCCGGTGATGGTGCGCTCCGGTTACGCCCTCGGCGGTCTCGGCTCCGGCATCTGCACCAACGACGAGGAGTTCATTACCCACTGCGAGAGCGCGCTTGCCTACTCCCGCCAGATTCTCGTGGAGGAGTCGCTCAAGGGTTGGAAGGAGATCGAGTTCGAGGTGATACGCGACTCATCCGACCTCTGCTTCACCGTAGTGCCGATGGAGAACTTCGACCCGCTCGGCATCCATACCGGCGAGAGCATTGTCGTGGCCCCCATCGTGTCGCTCACTCCGGAGCAGATAAAGATGCTTGAGGATATAGCCACGAAGGTGGTGCGCCACATCGGAATCGTCGGCGAGTGCAACATCCAGTATGCCTTCAACGCCGAGACCAACGACTACCGCATAATCGAGATCAACGCCCGTCTGAGCCGCTCCTCGGCCCTCGCCTCGAAGGCTTCCGGCTATCCCCTGGCCTTCGTCGCCGCCAAACTGGCACTGGGCTACACTCTCGACCAGATCGGCGAGCCTGGAACCCCCAATTCGGCCGCAAAGGCCCCTGAGGTGGACTATATGATTGTCAAGATACCCCGCTGGGACCTCTCGAAGTTCATCGGCGTAAACCGCGAGATCGGTTCATCGATGAAATCTGTCGGTGAGATCATGTCGATCGGCAAGTCGTTTGAGGAGATAATACAGAAGGGCCTGCGCATGATAGGGCAGGGGATGCACGGTTTCGTGGGCAACAACGACATCCATTTCGACGACCTCGAATACGCCCTCACTCACCCCACCGACATGCGCATCTTCGCCATCGCCCAGGCCCTGGAGGAGGGATATGCGCCGGAGCGTGTGGCCGAGCTCACGAAGATCGACATATGGTTTGTGGAGCGTCTTGCCAACATCGTCCGTTTCGCCGACTCCCTGCGCCGCCGCGGCGGCAGCGTCGACGACCTCGACCGCGACACCCTTCTCGAGGCCAAGCGCCTCGGCTTCTCCGACTTCCAGATATCGCGCCTCGTGGAGAACCCTACGGGCAACATGGAGGCCGACGTGCTGCGCGTGCGCAACCGCCGCAAGGAGCTTGACGTGACGCCGCGCGTGCGCCGCATCAACACCGTGGCCTCGGAATATCCCGAGCTGACCAATTACCTTTACGTGACCTACGGGGCGGAGGAGAACTCCATTCCCTACGACATGAACGCCCGCAACAACATCATCGTGCTCGGTTCCGGAGCCTACCGCATCGGCAGCTCCGTGGAGTTCGACTGGTGTTCTGTCAACGCCGCCACGACGTGCCGCAAACTCGGCTACAAGGCCATCATGATCAACTACAACCCGGAGACTGTCTCCACCGACTATGACATGTGCGACCGTCTCTATTTCGACGAGCTGAGCTTCGAGAGGGTGATGGACATCATCGACCTGGAGGTGCCGCGCGGCGTCATCGTGAGCGTGGGCGGCCAGATTCCCAACAACCTGGCGATGAAGCTCTACCGCCGCCATGTGCCCGTGCTGGGCACGTCGCCCGTGTCGATCGACCGTGCCGAGAACCGCCACAAGTTCTCCGCCATGCTCGACCAGCTGGGCATCGACCAGCCGCGCTGGCGCGAGCTGACCACGGAGGAGGGCATACGCGAGTTTATCGACGAGGTGGGCTTCCCGGTGCTTATCCGCCCGAGCTACGTGCTGTCGGGGGCGGCGATGAACGTCTGCTACGACTACGAGCAGCTCCACAGCTTCCTGAGCCAGGCGGCGAAGGTGTCGAAGGAGTATCCGGTGGTGGTGTCGGAGTTCCTGCAGAACGCCAAGGAGATAGAGTTTGACGCCGTGGCGCGCAACGGCCAGATTGTGGAATACGCCATCTCGGAGCATGTGGAGTATGCCGGCGTGCATTCGGGCGACGCCACGCTCGTCTTCCCGGCGCAGAAGATATATATGGCCACGGCGCGGCGCATCAAGCGCATCAGCGCGCGCATCGCGGAGGCCCTGAATATCTCCGGTCCCTTCAACATCCAGTATCTGGCGAAAGACAACTACGTGAAGGTGATAGAGTGCAACCTGCGTGCGTCGCGCTCTTTCCCGTTCGTGAGCAAGGTGCTGAAGAAGAATTTCATCGAGACGGCCACTCGCATCATGCTCGGGGAGCAGCCGGAGGTGATCGACACGTCGACGTTCGATATCGATTACATAGGCGTTAAAGCCTCTCAGTTCTCGTTTGCGCGTCTGCATAAGGCAGACCCTGTCCTGGGGGTCGATATGTCGTCTACGGGCGAGGTAGGGTGCCTGGGACGCGATTTCGACGAGGCTCTGCTCAACGCGATGATATCCGTGGGGCATCATGTGCCGCGCGAGGGTGTCCTGGTGAGCTCGGGCGACGTGCGTGCGAAGGTCGACATGCTTGAGGCGTGCCGTCTGCTTCACTCGAAGGGCTACAGGATATATGCCACGCCGGGTACGTCGGCGTTCCTGGCGGAGCACGGTGTTCCCTCCATACAGGTATGCTGGCCCGACGAGGAGGGCGAGTCTGTGCTCGACGTCATGGCGGAGCACAAGGTTGACCTGGTGATCAACATTCCGAAGAACCATACGAAGCGTGAGCTGACCAACGGTTATCGGGTGCGTCGTCAGGCCATCGACCACAACATACCGCTACTGACGAACGCCCGTCTCGCGCTGGCCTACGTCAAGGCGTTTGTGGCTCGTCCCGTGGAGTCGATCGGCATCACCCCCTGGCAGGAATACTGAAGTAATTTCTGAGTGTAGGGACATGCCTTTGGCATGTGGAATACTGAAAGTGGCGGATGATACATCATCCGCCACTTTCTGTCTATTCCTGATTCTGGTAGTCAATTATCACCGCTCAATGTTCCTCTTAGTTCCCACGACCAGTTCCCCCATGAGCGGAGCGAATAATAGTTCTGCGCGCGCCGCAGGCCCTCGGAGTTCCTGTTGCCGACAGCCACACCGTTGCCGATAAAGCCATATACGAGCGCCGAGGTGCTGAAAAATCCGCGAAAATCCGCTTCCATCCGCGAAGCCATCCCGGCGGCGCAAGCCACAGGGATATCCGCGATGAAAACCATCCCCCTCTATCCAACTAAAAACTATTAACGATTAGTGATAAACGGGTTTGGCACCCGCCTCTGTGGCGGCTTTGCCGCCGGTTCTTCAATCGCAGAAATCGAGAGAACACGCCCAAAGGGCTTGACGCAGAAACCGAAAGAACTTTAACTTCAGGAACTTAGCAAAGAAACAGAAGAACGGTGGCGCATTCGCGCCGAGAACAGATGAACGCTCAGTCGGGGCGCCCTGGGGCGGTGGATGTCCTCGTCCGCCAGCCTAATCCGCGATGAAAAATAATCCCTCAGTCAGTGATGAACTATGAGTAACAATCAGGATGTGTCCAATCAAGAGAAATACCATTTGCTACCAGCCATTCGGCCACTGTCATATGTTTGATTTTCAAAATCTCACATATTGCAGGAAGTTTTTTGAACAGTTTGTTGTCATTGCTTAGCATCGTTTCTTCGGTAATAATAACTGGTTCCTTTTCCATGTTATTCAAAGCGTAAAGTAACATCTTTGCGTCTCCGGTTGACATATACTGTTCCTTTTGCAAAGAATATGCTTCTGAACTTAATTTCTTCTTTTGAAGAGGAACACAAAGATTATTATCCAGCTGATTGCTGAATTTTCTGGGCGCAGGAGGCATGAGATCGGAATCATTAAATCTTAACTCATTGTCATTCAAGAATTGCATAAGTTCCACTGCAATCCCTTTTTGCGTTCTAGATGCTTCAACATCGATGGTGCTTAATAAAACAAGCTCTCCAGATTGAAATTTTGATTCGATAAAACGCAACAATTTCACCTCATCCTTAATCGGTAGGTAATAGCGTGCAATCGCCACTAATGAGCTGGTGTCTATAATCCCTATCATAGAAATTTGTCAATTTGCTTAGGGGATATTCTCAACTGCTCACAAAATGAGGCTTCCGAAACAAGTCCATTGTAGAACGCATATTGCATAGTTTCCAAGTATAGAGGGGAAATGATCGGCTTTGGTGCGCGAGCATTGGAAGAATTATTTTGTTGTTCTTCTTTTAGCGCTTTTTGTTTTTCTGCTTGTTCTTCTTCCAAATTGCGAATGATGCCACGGTAATGAGGCATTGGGACGATTTTGTTATACGCCAGCCTTGTGTACCATGCCATCTTGCTGATATGTGTGGTGTTGGACAATTCTTCTATAGTGGAATTGACATCTTCAGAATATGTGCTGTATTTATCCAGCTCATTCACAGCCTCTCCGGCAATGAGATAGAATGCGAAATCATTACACCAACGCTCTACCTTGTTGGATATACGATTTTTTTCAACCTTAGACATATCAAGGGATTCAACATCCTCAATACCCAAAAGATAATGCCCTATCTCATGAGCAAGGGTGAAAATCTCTCGTTTGTAAGACTTTTGGCGTTTTAAAACAATGACATTGGGATCCAGATAAAACCCGTCGATTGTTGCTCGTTCACGTTTATTCCAGGTTTCTACAAACTCAAACACATAAACATTTATATCCGCTAGGTTTGCAATTAATGCCTTGAGGAATTGGCGGTGCTCCTTGATTTCCTTTTTAGGGATTAATATATTTCTTACCTGAGTTGCAACTTCCTTAGGATTATAATCTATTGTAAAGGATTTATGTAACTCGTACTCGCAAATAAGAGTGTCCGTTAAAGCGCGATAACCATCTAATAGACTTTTTAGTGATTCAAAGGAATCTACCACCCGTTTATCCTCCATGGAAAGAACGGACTGAAATCTTGATTTTCTAAAGAATACCTTAGTTTTTTTATTAATATCAATCGGCGTAAAATCCAAATAGAATGATAAGCCCTTATGAAATATCTCATCTATTTTTCTCAAAAGGGATATTTTGATATCCTTACCGAAAATATCATCTAAAGATATAGGTTTCTTTCTCCCTTCGTTCAAAGAAGACAATAACTCGTCTTTGCTCATGCCAAAAAGCGCGAGCAAGTAATCTAGTCTTTCTATGTTGAATTGAGTCGTTGTCATTCTCAGTTCTTTCGTTAGAGGTTGCTATTGGCTTTGCAAAGTTAATAAAAATAATTGACAAAAGTGCCATTTATTTGTCCCCATGAAATTAGATTTGTGTTATGTGTCACAAAATCAATGTGTTATGATAAATATTTCTTGCCATATATCATTCTCTTTCTTTGACGTGGTGGCGATTAGCGGTGGGTTTCGATGGCTTCTCCACCGCGCATCTGGCTAAAACCAGACTATGGTAATAAGGTTTTCGTTGAGAATGAGGTTTATAACCTTCGGCTTCTCCGTTGTTATAGAATTTTGAATGGTTGCGTAGCAGGTCAACGAAAAAATCCGCGAAAATCCGCTTTCATCCGCGAAGCCATCCCGGCGGCGCAAGCCGCAGGGATATCCGCGATGAAGGACCATCCCTTATTCAGTGATAAACGATTAGGGATAAGTGATTAACGGCATGCTGCGTTTATCGTCAATCACTTATAGCTTATCGTTAGATTAGCTTATCGTTAGATCTTTTCTTTTAGGAGTTTTCCTTTTTTCGTTTCACTGTATGCTTAAGCTTTAATACGGCGAAGTTTAATTCTATTGTTGTCAAAAATTTTGACAACCTCCGCTTTCTGCGATTCCTTTTCAAAGGCGGCGGAGTCGCCTAACGCCAGAGTCTGTGGCGGCTGCGCCGCCGTTTTTCAATCGCAGAAATCGAGAGAACACGCCCAAAGGGCTTGCCGCAGAAACCGAAAGAACTTTAATTTCAGAAACTTAGCAAAGAAACAGAAGAACGGTGGCGCATTCGCACCGAGAGCCGAAGAACGTTCAGTAGGGGCACCCCGGGGCGGTGGACGTCCCGTCCACCAGCCTGAACGTGTAATTGTCTCGCTGTGCGAGACCTATCGGCTGGCAGGCTCAGAGACGGGACGTCTCTGGCCACGGGGCGCAGCGAGTGATTCGGTTGCTGACGGTTTATACGCCGCATGCGGAGCGGGCCGACGGCGTAGTTGCCGTCGGCCCGCTGTATCGACAGCATGTGCTGTCGCGCTCTTTGTAAATCAGTGGACTGGGTTCATGCAGTTTATCTCACCACGAACTTGCGGCGTGCCACTGTCGCCCCGTCAGCCTGTGCTATGGCGACATAAACGCCGGGGGTGAGGGCGGCGGTAGATGCCGATACCTTGCCTGCGCCGCTCACACGCGACATAACCTTGCCGGATATGTCGAGCAGGGAAAGCGAGATAACGGCTCCCTCGGGATTCTCAGCGAATACAGCCTCGCCGCCATAATTCAACGACAGGGAGGATTTGTCATAGACCTTTTCGACAGAAACCGTCTCGGGGTCTATGTCAAGGCCACGGTAGATGATGTCACCCTCGGCGTTGTAGACCCGGTTGAGGTTATAATTCACGTATTCAATGCACACACGAGTATCGTACACAAACAGGGGAAGGAATCCCGACTCACAGAAGCCTATACCCTCTATCACCGTATACAGCGACGGGGGATCACAATGGGAAATCTCCTGCCTTACGCAGACCTCTCCGTCAATCTCAACTTCATTTATATCCTTCACGGTGAATGTGGTAAAATCGTCGGACAGGTCATCCCATACGGTTTTGCCCTCCCAATAGGGAACACAGTAAAAAAGCCGGTAGGAATCATCCTTCCTCAGGTTGAAGTCGTAAACCAGTATCTCCTTCACATCCGGCACCGGGTATGGAGAGGAAGAGCTGAAGTTGTTGAGGACATATACCTTTCCGTCCTCTTCCCGCATAAGATATTCCTGCGAGTTGTCGTTGGCGGTCTCCTCCCAACCAAATATGTCGTCCTCATTTGTCAGGCTCCACTTCACAATATTTCCTGTATAAAGCAACCTGTGGTATACGGTGCCGTCCATCTCGCGTGTCCCGTCAAATCTCATACGGAACAGCAGGTAGTTGTCCAATCCGTTCTCAACAATAGGATTCTTCAACAGTCCATTCTCTCTATACAGGTATTCCCATATCCGGTCCTCGCGGATAAGGAGAGGCTGTTTCTTATCTTCATCCGTGTCGTAAAGAAGCTGGCCTGACGCGTTGGAGACGGTCTCAAGCCAGGGCAACGTCGGTTTATCGTCAAATATACATGTATACCATGTGTCGATTGGCCGGGGGCAGATGAAGACGGCGTCCGTGGATCCTATACCCCCCACGCCGTCAGCTATCACGGTACTAAGATCCTTGAGCAGAATATGGGTCCTCCCCATGAAATCGCGGTATTCCACCGATCCCACGGTGAAATCAGGTATAGGTCTGCCCATACTCAATGCCCAGGGCCATACCAGACCGTCACCCTCCCTGGCGTCGAAATCATACAGCAGCACCGGATATGTTCCGTGCTCCTGCGGTGTCGATGTCCCGGAATTGGTGTCATTGTCGAACTCGGGATAATAAATATAGCAGCCCAGCACATCCTTGTAATGTTCCGGCATGTCAAGTCCGCTTCTGTCAAGGTTATTGTTTGGCATTAGATATACCTTGTGCCCCTCCTCGAGAAGAAAGACGACAGGAGCGTCTGCAAGATCAACCCCGTCATTGCGATACCAGCATTTCTTCCAGGGCTTGCCGTCAATCACCGTGTCGCCCTCAAGGGTGAGCTGAAACTGGAAATGGAATATTTCAGCCTCACCGGAGGGATTGTCAGTCATCTTTATATTACTATGGTATGTCCATGTCTTCCCTTCCTCTATCATCGGATTATAGACATATTCCTTTTCCGCTTTGTCCGCATAAGGAGTGTCAGACATTGCGTCCGCATGGCAGACGCTTGCCAGTCCAAGTGCAGGTATTACTAAAATTTTTGTGATGTCTTTCATTGCCGTTCCTTATTTATGAATGATACAATCGCTCCTTTTTCAATCTTCACTCCTGAGCCTATATTGATATTTTCTCCACAAAGAGTTACTTTTGCACCGCTGTTTATCACAATATTGGATAATTTTATATTTTGTTCAGAGATAATAGAGATATCACACCCATTTCTAAAGACTGTGTTATTGGAAATGTCAACATTGCCGCTGGCATATATACGCATATCTGATCCATCTGAAAAAATCACATTGCCATTGGGGCTTATGGACCCCGGATTCCCTCCGATATTGATATCCTTGGCACAAAATGTTAAATTACTGTTAAACTCTATACCTGAAATATTAAGTGGATAAATATAGGGTAATATATCAGGCCCATAGACGGTGTAGGTGGTATTGTTCAAAAAGCCATCAGCGGGCACAATATTTCCTTTTATTTCCAATTTTGATGTATATTTAGATGTTATGTTGTGAGAGGCTATATATATTGTCTGGCTATTTAATGTTTGTAGATTGAGTTCATGTATTGTATATGGTGCCCTGCACCATAATGGGATAGCTGGGTCTCCCATTATATTGTGTTTCATTAGTAGGTCTTTATAGGATCCCTTTTTCCCATATTGAATCTTTGTCAATGCTCCAATTTTACCAACCTCTGTACTCTTTTGGTTTTTATTGGTCTCATATAATGTAGTCATGAAAATTCCTTGCAGTTCATGGCTGGGTCCAATCCATCCATTTTCAGTGTTTCCCCAGAATGCGACGCCCCCATAGTCCTTTCCCATAATGTATGATTCTACAAAATTATAGGTCAAATGTTTTGTGCCGTCTTGATACTCAGACAACTTTAAAGGCATTAGAGTGCATGACATTGAATGTGACCAATTGGGGTAGTATTTATTCTTAATGCAGTCAAGCGCATTGTTTGACTCCTCTTGCAACCATGCCCTCTCGCCGTCAAGAGCATTCACTCCCCAGTTTTTATATCTATCCTCACATGTCTTGGAGAAATACTGATCCGCGCTTGAGACCCCTTCCGGGCTTCCATGTCCATTAAAATCTATAAAACCAAAGTTGCCATTGTTGATTATATTTATGACTTCATTTCCTTTGGGTGTGTCGCAGTCTGTCTGAAAAACCTCCTTTATATTGTCTATGGAATATATTTTTTTGTATGAAGGCTTGCAATATGAGTTATAGTCATATTCCATTGATCCTGCAACAATAGCAATGCAGTTGTTCAGATAGCTTAGATTCCCGTTTCCGGGATTAAACTCATAGATATACAGCTTGTCTATATAATTATCTATCTCTTCTTTAGTCGTGCAGCATAGTCTGCCGACATATAGCTCACAGTCAAAATCTGACATCTTGCCACAATTTCCATATTTATCGGAATTATCAGTATTCCAAGACTGGTTTAATTCTCCATAATATAAATCAGAGGAAATGGGATAGTCCTTTACCCCCTCATTTTTAAAATATTTACTGTGATAGCCAAATCGGACTGGAATCAGAGAGTCATTTCCACCGAGAAGGACATGCCTTGTGCCATAATATTGGAAAGCATATGTTAGAAAGGCACGTAATTTACCGGCGTCATCCTTTATGCCGGATACAATATCGCCATCTTTAAATCTGGCGTCATTTAGAATGTCTTCAATTGCAAACACTCTTGCATTATGTCCTTTCATTCTCCTTATTGCGGCTAATCTCTCAAAGGATTCCATCAATTCTTTTGCTGTTATGATTATATAATCATATTTATTGCCGATTTGAATAGCCTTTTCCATATGTTTATTGACAATGAGGGAGGCATTTCTATCAACATCGTCAGAATTAATTACAATTTTTTTTGTCTCAGCTACCCATTCTGCAATATCATTGGAATTATTAGGATAAATAACGGCAGTATCGTCTTGTGTTGCATTAGTCCACTGCAGTTCGATGGATAAATCTGATATGAAATCGAATTTATCATCGTTTGGCATGTATCTCAATGGATTTATACCAATATTTAGAGTTTTATTAAATCCACCGATATAGCTTATACCTTTGATAATTGCGACATTCTGCGGGAAAAAATCTTGATGGGAGATTCCCTTTTCGTTGAGAAATGCAAATGGAGGATTGAAGTCGGTTTTGCTTGTGGAGATTTTATATTGACTTGGAAAGGCTTTCCCATCTATGGGAATTTCCTCATTGCGTAGCACATTAATACGAATCTGATAATCGGATGAGTTCGTTGGTACCGAGAACGTGATATACTTAGTTGGTATCTCGGGGAAACCGATGTCTCCATGGTTCTCAAATCCTTCGATATGTGGGCGTACATACTTAACTCCATCTATCACTGTGTCCACAAGCTCTATATCTTTTGAATCGAAATGTAAGTTTTGAATTATACTTGTAGCATTTGAGGTAAATGGCGTGATTGTTGCAAGCAATATCGGAATAGTTGCTATTGCAAAAGATTTATTGATATTCATGTCATTTAATGGTTTTATTATAAATGATTGGATTCTGAATATATTGGCTGAATTAGTCGGTCAATATCATTCTTTTGCTGTCAATCTCAGTGCCGTCGGCGATGAGGGCGTAGATGTACATGCCGGGCTGGAGGGTAGAGGCATCGATGACGGTCGAGACGCGTCCGCGCTCTGTGAGGTCGATGCGGCCCACCTGCTTGCCTTGGAGGTCATAGACACACAGGAAAGCGTTGCCGACACTCTCGGGAAGGGTGCATTCAATCGTGGTGGCGACGTTGAAGGGATTCGGGCGGTTCTGCATCAGCGCGATCTTCTCGGCCTCCACGCCGCCGACGGAAGCGGCCTTGCGCGACGGCCCGGCGGGATTGGCAAGGGTGGCAATCGTCTCCTCCTGTTCGGCTACCTTGGCCGAGAGGTTTTTCACGGCGTCAACCAGCAGGGGAATGAAGCCGGTGTAGTCGATGGCGAGCATGCCGTTCTCGTCTGCATGCACAAGGTCGGGGTATATCTTCTGTACCTCCTGGGCGATGAAACCGTATGAGATGCCGTGATCGACACCCTCTGCTGTTCCGGAGTTGGCCCTGGAGTCCTTCGAAGCGACACCGTCGCCGTTCGCCACCGAGTCAGCGGGGATCAAGATGCGGGAGCTGACGGAGTTCAGGTCGGAGAGACCCCTCCAGGAGTCGTCGAGCGAGGCGACGTCGGTCTTGAGCCTCGCGTCGGACGATGTGAGGATATTGGTGGCAGAGACAGGGCAGTTGAATCTGAACGCATCGGACGCGGATGTATAGCTGAATACCATTTTCGATGCCAGTGCGTTTGCCAGGTCCGCCGAATATAGCAGACCCTTGGAGCCGCGGAGTCCCAGCTGGTCGGAGTCTCCGTGCCATTCACCGACAGAGACCTTGTTTGCATCGCCGAACGAGATGTAGCCTCCAGCCGCCTCGTCGAGTCCGAACACATTGATTGCAGCTCCGGTGTCATAACGTACGGGTGTTGACGACGTCTCTGACATAGACGGGTTGCCGGCGAGTGTCTGTCCTTTGGAATTGACCTCCAGCTGTGCGTTGGAAGAGAGAGTCGCCGCGAGGGCGAGCAGAAGTAGTGTTTTTCTCATCTTAAAGAGTTTTTACTGTTGTTTAGATTATTTTTGCAGTGAACGGCTTCTCCGAGGGTAGAGCTTATCGCCTACCGCGTTTATGTCGGATGCAAATATAAGGCAAATAATCAGGATATGCAAATATTTGTTCACATTTTTTTAAATTGTTTTAAGGTTTGAGAATTTATGTAAATATCATTATTCCAATTTATTGAATGGGTTGGGTTATGTCAGTGAAATCAAAGGGTGTATTATGCTATAAAAAGCGTGCGGGGGCAGTGGGTGCCCACCGCTGTCAGTCACAATGTGAAGACTTACGAGCCAGCCTTCTCAATCCATAAAACAGATACTTCGGCTCCGTCCGTGGATACTGTTTCATTGAGTGTGT
>DKYZ01000111.1 GCA_002493515.1 Porphyromonadaceae bacterium UBA7087
AACACTAATATTTTCGAATGAAAGGGGAGATTCTCTCAGAGAGAAAGAAATCAACGAACATATCGACAAATTTGATAACACAAATAATTAAAGACAACATGAAAAAAATCAGACAGACAATGATGGCTCTGTTGGGAGTCGTTGTTATGACGGCCTGCTCCGGCGGAAATGCTCCTTCGGAGAACTGCCTTGTGTTTGGCGAGGTTCCGGCCATTTACGCTGACTATGAGGCTCAGCGTGACAAAATCGAAGAATCGGCTCAAAAATCGGAAGCCGACTACAAGAAAGCATCGGCACAGATTGATGAGCTTACAGAGCAATATCGTGCCAGGATCGAGGAAGCAGGAAGGAATCTCGACGGACAGTCCATCGAGATTACTCCAGGCGAGGATTTCAAGGTAGTGAGCCCCGTAAGCCTGTCGTTCAAGGAATTTGCCAACAGCGTGAGATCCGTTTATGATGTCAAAGGCGAAATCGAGACTGCTAAAGATATTACCCTTGAAGTAACCGAATCATGGCTTAGATCACACGATGTGCAATATCTGATACTGCCGCTGTTGCTGATCGGCTGCGACGAACAGGGCGCCGAAGTGACAAGTGCCAGAATCGGGGCATTCAAGGGTTTCAACGTAGTTGACGGCAAGCTTGTTCTTCCGGCAGGCACAAAGGCCGAGCTTGAGACTGTCCCCTATGGCGACAACGACTACGACGATTATATCCGAGTGAAATCAGTCAGACTGGCTCTTGACACTACAAAGTTATAATAACCGTCAAATACTTGAAACCCAATTTCCCCGGGATGACGTCCTCTTTCGGAGACAATGCCATTCCGGGGAATCATAAACACTTGCTTATGAAAACCAGGATTGCAATCCTTCTGGCAGTCATGTCATACGGCTGCCTGTCGCTCTTTGCCCAGAGCCAGTACAGAATGGAATTCCCCGTGCCCATCGAGAATATGGACACGAATGAGGCATTGGGGCAGAATGCCTTCGGATACTACAATCTGAACTCTAAAGATGGCTCATTTGTGCTTCAGATCGGTTATCAATATGAAAATGCCTACCCCTTCAATCCCGAGACCGGCCTGGCGCGGATTATGACCGGAGGCAAATTCGGCTACATCGATGTCTCGAATTATCCTGTTGTCAAGGCAATATACGACGATGCCAAGGATTTCACGGAAAACGGGCATGCCATGGTGTGTCTCAACGGCAAATGGGGACTGATAGACAGCAAAGGCTACGCCGCCATTCCATGCGTCTACGACTCGATGTCCGACATGTGCAACGGATGGTATGAGGTCTCGAAAGACGATGAATGGGGCTATATAAGCCGAACCGGAACTTATGCAGCCTCCTATCAGGAATATGAACAAAAAAAGAAAGCATCGGAAGGGTTATGATTTGATCAGATATTTGTCTTGCCACCGACAGCGACATGTCTGATTTCGCGTTTGGCCTTGACTGGAATGGAATGATAAACGACGAAAAGGTGAGGAAATATAAAATAACGCGCCGAAGGAAACGTTATAAAAGATAAAAACCATGCCACAAGTCAATGCGAATCCACGGTCTGCGGCGAAGCGCGGCAGATGGGCGGCAACAGGGGCGTTTGTCGTGATGTTCTGCATCATGGCGGCGCTCGCCATGGTGCATGAGCACTCGATATTCGGTTTTTCGCCGGGGAAAGACACCGGTGGCGATGCAGCAGCCCCGGTTGAGAAAACCTCCGAGGGTGAAGTTGTCAATACCACTCAGCTGGGAAGCTCCATCCTTGGCTACGGAGGGACAGTACCTCTTGATATATATATCACGGACGGGCGCATCGATTCCATCAGGGCGCTTCCCAACAATGAGACGGGAAACTTTTTTCAGCGTCTATATGATGAGGGGCTTATGACGGCCTGGGACGGCCGGACACTCGAGGAGGCTTCCGCGCTGAAGGTGGACGCCATCTCCGGCGCCACCTACTCATCAAAGGCCGTCATAGGCAACGTCAGGGCAGGCGTCAGGCATGCGCTGGGTTCCGCATCCAAGGCCGGGGCAAGCCGTTCCTCCGGATCGGGAACCAGCGTCAGCCTCATCGCGGCATTGCTTGTGGTGCTGGCAGGCGCGATCGTGCCCCTTGTGGTTCGCGGCAACTCCCGCTACAGGCTTGTGCAGCAGATTCTCAATGTCGCGATACTCGGTTTCTGGGCAGGGGTGTTTATCGACTATGCGATGATGCTCAATTTCTTTGCCCACGGCCTCACGTTCACCCTGGCGGGGATAACGACCCTGGTATTGCTCATCGTAGGTCTGCTCTACCCTGTCTTCAACAAGCCGGGGCATTACTGCGCGTGGATATGTCCGTTCGGCTCGCTGCAGGATCTTGCGGGAAGAATCCGGAAACGCAAGATAAAGATCTCGCCCCGGGTGCTGAAGGCGCTCGATACGTTCCGGTCGGTGCTCTGGGTTGTCCTGCTGACGTTGCTTTTCATCGGATGGGGATACCAATGGATCGATTATGAGATTTTCACCGGTTTTCTGGTCAGGAGCGCGTCGTGGGTGGTGATCGGCGTCGGAGCGCTGTTTGTCGTTCTGTCGGTGTTTATCAACAGGCCGTTCTGTCGCTTTGTATGCCCTACGGGCACTCTGTTAAGAAACACATAAGGAGGTTGTAGTATGAAAAACATTTGGATCTTTATATTGCTTTGCGCGGCATTGGTGGCCGTATCGGTCAGGCTCATGATAGTCTCGAACCAAGGTTCGGAGGAGAGCGACGACGGCTCGAACCAGGCGATTGAATGCATCATGACGCGTGCGAGTGTGCGCAACTACAAGCCGGAGCCGGTAAACGACAGCATCATCACCACCGTGCTCAAGGCAGGGATGGCGGCTCCCACGGCAGCCAACCAGCAGGCATGGCATTTTGTGGTAGTTACCGACCAGGCGTTGAAGGACAGCATCACGGATGCGTTCCAGTGGACCAAGATGGTACGAGGCTGCGCGTTCGCGGTGGTGGTGTGCGGAGACATGACCCGGCTTTTTGACGGCGACAGGGAGAACGGCGGTTTCTGGGTCCAGGACTGCTCGGCGGCCTCGGAGAATATGCTGCTTGCCGCGCACGCGCTCGGACTCGGCGGCGTATGGTGTGGCATCTACCCGGAGGAGGACCGTATGGCCAGACTCTCGGAGATACTCGATCTTCCGTCAAATCTGCGTCCGCTCAACATCCTTTCCTTCGGCTATCCGGCAGCTCCGGTCGCTCCCAAGGACAAATGGGATCCGGAGAAGGTAAGTTACAGGCGATGAGACAATAACGGCGGAGCGGAGACGGAGGCTGGATGCCAGGGTTAGAGCCCTGGCTACGCGACGGGCTAACGCCTGGAAGGGCTGCACAGAAGAGCTTCGAAGAGGGAAGACAAGCGGACGCGACGTCCGCCGTCTATGAGCACAATTTATGATTTTTCAGTGCCGGATGTTGTTGATTTCAAAATAAATTGCTAAATTTGCGACAATACTCGCGCCCTGCGTCTTCCGAGAGCGGAAGAAAGAGAGCAGGCGGGAGCAAAACATAAAAGGCGTTTACTCGCGCTTTATTCTTGGTATATCAAAGTCTCTCAATATCTTTAATACCAATCAAGAATGAAGTTGTGATAGACGCCCACGGGTATGTCTATACCTATCCGGACTCATTCCGTGCCTTAACCGGCATGGAGTGAGTTTGGGGTATTCGCATATACGTGGGTATCTTGTGACACTCATTCATTGGTAACGAACCTGAGAGACTCGTGATATGCGGATGAGCAACGGTACAGATACCCACCCTTTTTTTATTCACCCGTCGCAGAGGGGTATTGGCGACACAGTACTGCCGCCATGAAAGCGACTGAACGACATGAATTGATTAAACGCATAAAGACATTGGATGGGCTGACCGACGAAGAACGCTCAGCTCTGCTCGGACTTCTCCGCGAATCCAAGACATACGGACTTGTGTGGGAGAATAAACCGGAAAATGTAGAAGAGCGACTACACGACGAACTTCCAGTTCTGATAGAGGACAAGAACCGTGCTTTGACAGATGCAGGAGACAATGCTCCCAATCACATTCTTATAGAGAGTGACAATCTGTACGCCCTTACGATTCTAACATATACTCATGCAGGCAAGATTGACATAATCTACATTGACCCACCTTATAACACTGGAAAAAATGATTTTAGCTATAATGATAATTATGTTGATCCAGAAGATGAATTTCGACATTCAAAATGGCTTTCATTTATGAAACGCCGCCTCAAAATAGCATCTAAACTTCTTTCGACGGATGGTGTTATTTTTATTTCTGTTGGCGATGATGAAGTAGCAAATCTTAAATTACTATGTGATGAGATCTTTACGTATTTGGCTTTAGTTCCTCGTATAGCAAAAAAAGGCTCAAACCAAGGTACATATTTCAGACCTACTAAAGATTACGTTCTTGTTTACTGCAAAAACATTGAGATTTTAAAGCCATTTAATGATGTAAATGTTAAATCTAATGGCAAAATATACAATCTCATTGATAAAGATGGCCGAAGATTTAGAAAGGCACACTCTTTCTTTCAATCATCCCTCGATTCCTTAAGAGGGTGTGTAAATCAACGATATTATATGGAAGCACCTGATGGTACACTGATTATTCCACCTGGCAAAGTAATGCCAACAATTAAGGAAAATGGTGCGCATGTTGCTCCAAAAACGCGTGCTGATAAGGTTTGGCGTTGGAGCTATCAAAGCTATTTAGCTAAAAAGGATAAAGTATATTTTTCCAAATCTAAGCGTTCTCCCCTTATTGATAGCGAGGGTAATCATACTGACTGGAACGCTTATGAGAAAAAATTCGAAGATGAAGAAAACTCTGAAAATGCCATATTACCAAACGATGTTATATATGATTATATTAACACGTTAGGGACGAACTTACTTTCTGAAATGTGTATCGACTTCTCATATAGCAAACCAGTTGAATTAATCCGTTATTTAATAGAGATTACACAAAAAAAATCGGAAGTAAAAATTCTTGACTTCTTCGCCGGCTCCGGCACTACACTTCATGCCGTTATGCAGCTCAATGCTGAGGATGGCGGCAAGCGTCAGTGTATTCTCTGTACCAACAACGAGAACGGCATCTGCGAGAATGTGACTTACGAGCGTAACAAGCGTGTTATTCAGGGTTATACAAAGCCCAATGGCGACTTTGTAGAGGGATTGCACGACAATAACTTACGGTATTACCGCACTGAATTTGTGAGTCGCGACCGAACCACAAAGAATATGCGCCGATTGGTTCAGCTCTCCACCGATATGCTCTGCATCAAGGAGAACCTGTATACGGAGCAGATGACTTTTGCCGGGATGCCGACTTTCAAGAACATCTACCGCTACTTTGAGCACGGCGAGCAGAAGATGCTCATTATCTATGATGAGCGATATGCAGACGAGATTGTCAAGATGATAGAAAAGGTGGAGACAGACACAAAAATCAAAGTCTATGTGTTCTCGCCGAGCGAAGACCCGTGGGAAGCGAACTTCGAGCCGGTGGGCGACAAAGTTGAACTCTGCGCCCTACCCCAGGCCATCTACAACACATACAAACGGATATTACCCAAACGCACCGTAGGGACGCGCCATGGCGCGTCCGCCAAACATACGGGCGAGTATACCACTGATGAAGAGATTGGCGGACTATTCGCGGCAGAACCGAAAGGAGGTGACGAATGAAAACTCTGAAATACCAACAAGACGCTATCGGCGATCTGACCGACAAGACAATCAAGCTGCTTAACCTCGGAGGCTCCCGCCGGAAGATTGTATTTGAGGCACCAACAGGCGCAGGGAAAACAGTAATGACTTGTCAGACGCTTGCCAACATAGTTGATGAACTACGCACTCGCTGCGATAGCCGCTTCAAAGAGTGCGCCTTCATCTGGTTCGCGCCACGGAAACTACACCTGCAAAGCTACATGAGCCTCAAAGGGGCTTTCGGCGAAACCCGAAAGCTCACCCCGGTTATGTTCGACGAACTCGACCAAAGCGAGGGCATCCAGCCTGGCGAGATTCTTTTCGTCAACTGGGAGAGTGTCAACAAGGAGAAGAATATTATGGTGCGCGACAGCGAAAGCTCCGCTTCGCTTTATGAAATCACCCGGCGCACACAGGAAGAACTCGGCTTGCCTATTGTTGCAGTGATTGACGAGGAACATATGTTCTGGTCGAACACTGCTGATAAAACAAAGGCGGTGCTTGAACGCATCAATCCCGCCATCGAGCTGCGTATCTCGGCCACACCAAAGACCTCGCACCCCGACGAGCGCACAAAGGTGTATCGTCAGGACGTTATCAACGCCGAAATGATAAAGAAAGAGGTGGTGCTGAACCCGGAAATAGACATCTACGGCTCGGAAGACGAAATCGCCATAAACGAACGTCTGATAAAGGCCGCCCTCGAGAAGCGCGACCAGATAGCCGAAGCCTATAAGGCTGAGGGTATCGACATCAATCCGCTGCTCCTTATTCAGCTTCCCAACGACAAGAAGGAATCAATGACCACTGAAGACGAGAAGGTGGCGGAGCAGGTGAAGACCTACCTTAGATATATGTGCGACATAACGGAGGAGAACGGCAGACTCGCCGTATGGCTCTCCAACGAGAAGTCAAACCTTGATGGACTTGAGAATCCCATGAACCTTGCGCAGGTACTTCTGTTCAAGGAGGCTATCGCCCTGGGGTGGGACTGTCCACGCGCGGCGGTACTGCTTATCTTCCGCAAACTGCAGAGCGCGCAGTTCACCATCCAGACAGTAGGCCGCATCCTGAGGATGCCTGAGCAGAAGCATTATCCCAATGATCTGTTGAACGTAGGCTACGTCTATACAGACATAGCCAAAGACAAAATCGACATCGTGACAGCCGATTTAGGCTATATCCTAAGCGATACCATCACCGCGTATCGCCGCGCCAATCTCCGCAACGTGTCGCTGAAATCCCTCTATTCGGAACGGCCCAACATAGAGCGCAACTATCTCGGTCCGGACTTCCGGAAAGTACTGTATGACACCGCCACCGATTTCTGGAAACTCGAAAAGGGTGCCGGACTTTTCTCCATCGCCGAACTTGCCGCCATGCGCTCCGACGATGACGACTACCAGCCACTTCCGGAGACAGATGACACCACAGTCAACGAAAACCGACGCCGTGTGAAGAACTCGATCCGACTTGATGTCAAGACAATCAATATCGAGATTCCCAAGGATGTCCATTTCCAGAACGAAGTGCAGACGCTAAACGTGGAGCAGGCCAAGTTCGCACGCACATCCGGCGAGATCGACGGCGTCTATATAGCGTATATCGACAGCAAGGGGGGTCAGTTCGAGCGCAAGGGGCGCACTGATAAGATCGCGAGCTTCCTCACGGAACTTATCGCCGACTTCTTCGGCATATATGAGACAGACGCCAAGAAGGTGGTGCTCTATCATGACAACCGTCCGAAATTCGACAGGCTTCTTGACATAGCCCTGGAGAAATATGCCCGTAAAAGACAGGCAGCGGCTGCCAAAGCCGCAGCAACACGGGTATATAAGGAACACGACTGGGAGGTGCCTGAAAAGAGAGTATATGATGCCGAGACCAATCATGTGGCCTTGGCCGAGAACCATGCGCTGCGGCCATTCGTGCAGCTTGCCGCAGCCTCGAATCCGGAAAAGGAGTTTGTAAGATTTCTTGAGGAGAACACGACGTATATCGACTGGTGGTATAAGAACGGCGACAACGGAAAGCATAACTACGCCATCGAATACCACAAGGGAGAGGGGGGAGAAAAGGCACTTTTCTATGTGGATTTCGTAATCCGCATGAAAAATGGCCACATCTATCTTTTCGACACCAAGAGCGCAGGGAGCGACATGTTTGCAGCCGACAAACACAATGCCCTTCTCGAATATGTCAAGACCAACTCCTCACCGCAACAGCCTCTCGCCGGAGGAGTCATCCTGCAGCAAGGCTCCAACTGGCTCTATTCTCCCCTGCCCATCGAGAACACAACCGACACATTGAACTGGGATAGTTTCTATCCGCAACAAGCATAAGACAAGCATAAGAGATGAGCAACAGAGGAATAGACCAGAAATTCGTCCATTACGGAATCCGGCGCGATGACCTCTCGATGATCGAGGCCATCTGCGATGCCGAGGAGATTGACTTCCACTGGCTCAGCGAGGAGATTCTCAAAGCCTATCATGCCAGGAAAGTCGATGCGATAGAGATCGACGACGCCACCACGGAGGAGATTATCCGCACGGCAATACAGAAAATCAGACAGTAAACCGTCAGCGTCATGCTAATCCAGAGAATCAAAGTCAGCAACTACAAGACCTATCTTGACCTCGACCTCGACCTGAGTGTTGACGATGAGCGCCCGATTATCCTTATCGGCGGCTCGAACGGCGGCGGCAAGACCACTCTTTTCGAGGCAATCAGCGGTGCGCTCTACGGACTCAAGATCGAGAACCGCGAGCATTTCATGGAACTTGTCAACCAGGGAGCCGCCGGTCAGGTCAAGCCGGAAATCATCCTGCAGATCACGTTCAGCGGCAAGGTGCTCGGCCAGGAACAGAAGTATATCCTCAAACGCACCTACATGCTAAACCCGGCCGGGAAACCGCTTGAGAGCGTCAGCCTGAACATGAACGGCAACATATTCATCTACGGCACGATGACACCGCCGAAGGAGCGCGCCAAAAACGAGCAGGAGGTCAACAAGATAATCAAGGCCAACCTGCCGCAGGAACTGAGCAAATATTTCCTTTTCGACGCCATGCAGTCGAGCGAGCTTCTCAAAAAGAATGTGTTCGCACAGACCATCCGCGACAATTTCGAGAATGTGCTTGGCTTCAGGAAATATCTCCAGCTTAAACGTGCTGCAGAGAAGGTGCAGCAGGAATGGGCGCAGCTGCGCCTACAGGCCGAACAGGAGGCCGCCGAGTATAACGAGCTTGTCAGCCAGAAGGAGAAACTCACAGCCGACCTCAACGCCTGCATCGCCGAGCAGGATACCCTATACAAGTATCTGACCTCGATGGAGGCGGAATATCAGAAGGCGAAGGAGGGGGCACAGCAAAGCGCCACCCTCAACAAACGCATTGCCGACATCGGGACAAAGATTGACGATATTGTCAGGCGCGCCGCCACTTACGCCGAAGAGACCAGGAGGTTCATGGAAAACATCGAAATCAATGTCTTCCTGCCTAAGATGGGTGCAAATCTATCCGTAGAGATCAACAATATCCTCCGCATCAAGGAGGAATTAGCCAATTCGACCACAGGAGCGTATCCTCTGGAAACGCTCCGCGACGTCACGGCAAAGATAATCGGCTACCTCAGGGAGCTGTCGCTATGCCCTCAGGATGTGGATGAGGAGAATGTGGTGAGGCACATGGTGGCCGTGCAGAACACCACCAACCGGCAAGACCCGTTCGATTATCTCGACAATGCCGAGGTTGCCGCCCTGAGGTCGCTCGTCAACCGTGGCGCAAACAATCAGTTTGTCAGCCTGTACCGCCAGCGTCAGGACCTTGAGGTACTGCTCGCCACTGTCGATGAGCTGCGCACCGAAAAGAGGAATCTTGAACAGACCCGGGCCGGAGGCAACGAGTTCATAATCTCCACCTATGAGGAGAACCAGCAGAAGCTCAACAAATCGAAGATTGCGGAAGGGAAGGTGAAACAGGAGATCCAGAAACTCGACAACCGGATACACACCTATGACGTGCAGATACAGCAGGAGCCGGATCTGAAGTATGATACCCTTGTCAAGTTGAAACCATTCTTTGAGAAAGTAGCCGACAGTCTCTTGAAAAAGAAAAAGGCGCAGATTGAGAGCGAGATGCAACAGCAGCTCAACCGTCTGCTCGTGTCCTACAAAGGCCATATCGGGCGCGTGGAGCTTAGCGACAGCATGGAGAACTTCAACATCAGGATATTCCATACAAAGGGGAACCAGATCTCGCTCAACCAGCTCAACGCCGCATCAAAGCAGATATTCATCCAGGTGCTTCTGAAAGTGCTTCGCAACCTCGGCGACTACAATCCACCCGTGATGATCGACACCGTGATGGGTGTGCTCGACAACGAGAGCCGCGAGATGCTGTTTGAGGAATATTTCCCCAACCTCGCCGAGCAGACCATCCTCCTCTGCACCACCTCGGAGGTGCGGCCCGACAGCGACTACAGGAAGATCGAGGCATTTATCTCGAAGACATTCACGCTACAGCGCGACGTGGAGGAACAGAAGACCACCGTCAGCGACGGTTATTTCGGAATAGAACTAAACCCCTGATGCCATGCCATTACTATTTGGAGATATATACGTTCCGGAGAATTTCAATTCAGAGTTCGCTCCGCTCAAGGAAAGGATTGAGGCTATTGTCAATCTATCACGCACAGCCGGCAGCGAGCGCCGCTATGCCATCCCGAACAACAAGCTGATGCGCATCTGCCTGCTCGCAGGACTTTCCACGCCGGGCAAACGCGACGAAGCGGCAGTGGAAACCATCAGACTACAGACCGGCAACCGCTTCGTGCCGAGCTTCTTCACGCACCAGGAGCTCTCGCCGCTCTATTCGGCACTTATCAAGATGCGCTATCACGACTCTACGCTTGACCTTGCGAACAACCGTGTGCTCTCGCGCATCATCGGCGCCGAGATGTGCCGCGGCCGTGACCTGCTTCTTGCCGACAACAATCTTGAGAACTGGCTTTTCTCGCAGGGAGGGCGTGCCGCGCTTGCAAAGGATATACCCGCGCTCAATCTGCTTATCGGCAATTATGGCGATGCCGAGATGGAGGCGACGCTCGACATCAACAGCCGGGCCATCACCAATGCACAGATCATAATCGCCGGCGCGACAGGCTCTGGGAAGACCAATCTCCTTGCCGTGCTGATGCAGCAGATACGCGCGCTCTCCTCCGAGAGCTGCTACCCGGTCAACTTCCTTCTGTTTGACTACAAGGGGGAGTTCAGCGACATCCAGAACAACCACTGGCTGTCGAACTTCGACGTTGACCGCTCCTGCATACTCGACCCTATAGAACAGCCGCTGCCTTTCACACCCTTCAAGGATTTCACCAACCGCCCCATCAACGAGATCAACCTCTACTCTACCGAAATGGCGTCGGCACTCGCCTCGCTCGACCGCCTATCGCCAAGCTCGAACATGAGCAACCGGCTGAGCGAGACCATCGTGGAATGCTACAAGCGAACCAACGGCGCCCCCATCACATTCACCGCGATGCTCAAGGAGTATCAGAAGAGGATGAAAGACCCCGACAAGGACGACAGCATTTCCTCGATACTCAAACAGCTTGACCGCGCCAACATCTTTGACACCGAAGACAAGGCCAACCTTGTAGGCGAAAGTTTTATCGTAAAGATGGACAGCTATCCGAAAGACGGCCCGATTGCAAAGGCAATCGTCTATTTCCTGATGTCGAAACTCAACAACATCTACGAACAGCTCGACAAGCAGGCTGTCAACGATGAAGTGGTGCAGATACGCCACTTCTCGATTATCGACGAGGCTCACTATATGCTGAGCTTCGACAACCGCCCTCTCCGCAATCTTATTGCCGTTGGTCGCAACAAGGGACTGTCGGTCATTCTCGCCACGCAGAACATGGCTGACTTCAAAACCAAGGGCTTTGACTTCTATGCCAATGCGCAGTATCCACTGATCATGAAGCAGCAGACAATCGACGACAAGGTAATCAAAGACCTTTTCGGCGTAAGCGGTCAGGAACTCCAGGAAATCCGTACCGCCATAGCAGGGCTTCAGAAGGGGGAGCTGATAATCAAAGACCAGATGGCCTTCGCGCTGGGCATGGGCAGCAAGTATAAGAAAATCAACGTGACACACTTGATTTAGGCGAATCTTGTGTAAATTTTACAACAAAAAATTTGGAGAGAAGGGGAAAAGTCACTAAATTTGCGGTGTAATTTTTACACAAGAATTGATATGAAAGACAACAGCAAACTCATAGAGGCAGCAAAGCTCGTGGTTCCGGGAGCCATTTGCGGCGACATCATAGGCTCGGCATATGAGTCCCACCCGACAAAGAACCCCGGTTTCTCTCTCCTTACTCCCAAAAGCCGTTTCACAGACGACACGGTATGCACCATCGCCCTCGCAGAGACCCTGAACTCGGATCTCTGCTACACCGACGTGCTCAAACAATGGTGTCGGCGCCACATCAACGCCGGTTACGGAGGCACTTTCATCAGGTGGATACTGTCGGACAACATAAATCCCTACAACAGCTGGGGCAACGGCTCCGCCATGCGCGTGAGCGCTGCCGGCGCATTCTCCCGCTCACTCGATGAGGTCATGACGCGCTCCAAGCAATCGGCAGCTGTGACCCACAACCATCCTGAGGGGATAAAAGGGGCGCAGGCCACAGCCGTGGCCATATATCTCGCGCTCCGCGACATGGACAAGGCGGGAATAAAGTCGGTGATCGAGAAGGGCTTCGGCTACGACCTCTCGCGAAGGTATACTGACATACAGCGCACATACTCATTCGACGTAAGCTGCCAGGGAAGCGTGCCAGAGGCAATCATAGCGTTTCTGGAAAGCTCCGATTACGAATCCGCCGTCAGACTGGCCGTGGCCCTCGGAGGGGATGCCGACACCCAGGGGGCCATCGCCGGCGGCATAGCGGCTGCGTATTACAAGGAGATTCCAGACAGCATCATGAAGCCATGCCTGGAGAAGCTGCCGCAGGATATGATGACGGTCATTGATACATTCAACAGAAAACTCGAGAACCGTCATGGAGGAAAATAAGTACTGCTACCGCTATCCACATCCGGCGGTCACGACCGACTGCGTGATATTCGGTTTCGACGGTTCGTCGCTCAATGTGCTTCTCATAGAGCGCGGCATAGAGCCATACAAGGGGCACTGGGCATTTCCCGGCGGTTTCCTCAACATGGATGAACCGGCTGAGGAGGGGGCCAGGAGGGAATTGAGGGAGGAAACCGGCCTGACCGACGCCTACATCGAGCAGTTTCACGCCTACAGCACTCCTGACCGCGACCCGCGCGAGAGGGTCATAACCATAGCCTATCTCGCGCTGGTCAGGATATGCGACGTCAAAGGGGGCGATGACGCAGCCGACGCCCGCTGGTTTCCTGTAAACGAGGTGCCGCGGCTTGCCTTCGACCATGACCTGATTCTGCGCGACGCCCTCGCCCGGCTCAGGGAGAGGATCCATTTCCGCCCCATCGGTCATGACCTCCTGCCTGACAAATTCACTCTCCGACAATTGCAGACGCTATATGAGAGCATCCTGGGGATACGGTTCGACCGCCGCAACTTCGCCAAGAAGATGCTTCATCTGGACGTCCTCAACCCTCTCGACGAGACAGTATGGCCCACGCCCAAAAGGGAGGCCAGGCTCTACTGTTTCAATCTTGAGAAATACAATGAGCTGAAGCAACGCGGCTTCCGTCTGGAGTTCTGAAAGACATACGCCAGCCAAAGAATCAGAGAGGGAATTGTTTTTTCCTGATGCAAAGATACTGCCTGGATATTTCATAATTATTTCAAACTGATTAACTTTTCTTTAAACCGCCGACGACAAGCCAAGGAGCGGAGACGGGCAAAACCGTAAAACGAGTATTTTCCCAGTCACGACATACAAACAGCGGATTTTTTTGTTATATTAGCATAGACCAAACATAAAGACATTATGATTCTGAGAGACAATCGTATAATACCATCCTCGCAACTGATAATCAATGCAGACGGCTCCGCGTTCCACATCCATCTTCGTCCCGACCAGCTGCGCGACAACATCATTCTCGTAGGCGATCCGGGACGCGTCGACATGGTGGCGTCATATTTCGACTCAATCGACTATAACGTGTCGAGCCGCGAGTTCCACGCCATCGGGGGCACTATGCGCGGCCTCCCGATAATGTGCATATCCCATGGCATCGGGGGCGACAACATCGAGATTGTCATAACAGAGCTCGACGCCCTAGCAAACGTGGACTTCAAGACACGCACGGTAAAGGCGGAACACAGGACACTGAACATGGTGAGGATAGGCACATCCGGCTCCATCCAGGAGGATATACATATCGGAGACTTCGTGATAGCCGAGAAAGCACTCGGATTTGACGGAATACTGAATTTCTATGCCGACCGCGACAAGGTATGCGACCTGGAATTCGAGCGGGAGTTCCGCAGGCATATGAAATGGCCCCAGACATGGGCTGCACCCTACATCGTAGACGCGGCTCCGGCTCTCGTGGACGCCATCGGGCGCGACGACATGCTGCGCGGCTACACAATCGCCTCGGTAGGGTTCTATGCCCCGCAGGGGAGGATGGTGCGTCTGCGGCTCGCCGACCCGGGGATGAACGAGAAGATAGAGGCTTTCCGTTATCAGGGACGCCCGATCACAAACTTCGAGATGGAGAGCGCATGTCTTCAGGGAATGGCCGCCATGCTCGGCCACAACGCGATGACCGTATGCTGCATCATCGCCGAACGCCGCGCCGAAAACGCCGACACCGACTACAAGCCGCACGTAAGACGGCTCGTGGAGACGGTGCTCAACAGGATGCACGACTACCGCTCACTCAACGGATAGCAAGCAAGGCGCGCCTGAGGTAGCCGCCGTCAGGCCAGCGAATAGCGGTTGCCCGGATTGCGGGCCACTATACCCTCGAACTCCAGCTCCCCGAGCGCCGACATGACGCGCGCCACGGGGAGCTGCGTCTTTACGTGAAGCTCGTCGACACCCATCTGCTCTCCGCTGAAACGCAACGCGTCGTAAACCGTTCTGCATTCCCCGTCAAGCTCGGGAAAAAGATTGCGCTGGCTCATCTTCATGCCGACACCCTCGGGCGTCCATCCCATGGCCTCCATGATGTCGCCGGCGCAGGTGACCAGCGTGGCCTTCTGCCGGCGTATCAGAAGATTGCATCCGGCACTCGTCTCGTCGGATGGACGACCCGGAACGGCAAGCACCTCCCGGGAATAGGAGAAGGCGATGTTGGCCGTGGACATTGCGCCCCCCTTCACCGGACTCTCCACCACCACCGTGGCGTCAGACATTCCGGCCACAATCCTGTTGCGCTCCAGGAAACGCTGTCGGTAGGGGATGTCGCCGGAACGGTATTCGGAAAGCAGCGAGCCTCCGGAATGGAGTATGCGTCTGGCAAGATCACGGTGTTGCGCCGGATATATCATCTGAAGTCCGTGGGCAAGCACAGCCACCGTGGGCAACCCCGTATCAAGCGCCGCAGTATGAGCCGCGGAGTCTATGCCGTAGGCAAGTCCGCTGGCGATTACGGTGCCTGGAAGATAGACCGCCAGGTCGCCCACCATCTTCCCGGTAAGCTCTATGCCGCGCGACGACGGTCGCCGCGTGCCCACCACCGCCACCGTGCGCTCGGCATTCAGGTCGGTCTCTCCAAGCTGATACACCACCAACGGAGCATCCTTCGCCTCGCGCAGTTTCCAGGGATAGCTGTCGTCAAGCAGGAAATGGGCCCTTATCCTGTGGCGCTCCACAAACGCCAGCTCCTCGCGGGCCTTGAAACGCGCCTCGTCACGGTTCATCTGCTCGATGAAAGGGCTGCGCGGAGACGCGCCCAGCGCCTCCGACAGACGTTGCTTGTCGTAAGAAAAGAACTCATCGAGCCCCATGCCGGCGCCCTCCATGGCTCTTGCCACGTCGGCATCACACCCTCTCAGCATCGAGAACGCTATCTTCAGTTCCAGTTGCCCGCTGTCCATAGCCGTGAATGTATTATCCGATATATTGCGCGAAGACCTTTGCAAGCTCGTCGCCACGCGAAAGCTTACCATCCTTGAGCACTACCACCGTGACCACACCCTCCACGCAAATCTCTCCCGTGGGGCGGATGATATCCTGATGGAAAATGAAACGGGGACCCTTGCGCTCAAGCCGGAGACAGCTCAGGAAACTCTCCCCTCCGTGGAGCGAAGTCTTGTACTCAAGCTCTATCTTCCTGACTACCGCGTCAATCCCCTGGTTGTGCATCTCAATGAACGACAGGCCGGCGTCGGCGCAAAACTTATGGCGTGTGTGCTCCATGTAATGGAGGTAATTGGCGTTGTTGACAATCTGCTCGCAATCAAGCTCATAATCGCGCACCTCCATATCCATTATGAAGCAATATTTCTTGTTGCTGTCTTTAAGAAGTCTCATATTTGTCATATTTTTCTTCCGCCGGAGCCGGCGTCACTTTTTCTCTCAATATCTCCCCCACCCTCTTTATATCCTCCCGGCAGCGGAACGCGTAGTCGGGCACCATCAGGAAGCCATCGTCCGGACCTGACGTGCGCAGATAGAGGTATCTGACGTCGGCACTCCAGCCTCCGATCCTCGAATAGGGAATCTCAATGACTGCCGTCACGCAATCCCCGGGTTCCTCTTCCTCCTTTCCGTCGCCAGAACCATCACGGAATGTCCTGTCGACCTCAACCTGCAGGCCTCCATCGTAAAAAACGATACGGTGGGGAAGCGTGTTCAGGGCCGAGACCCTGCGCAGACCATGGTTGAAATACTGCAATGCGAGCAGCATCGGAGTGAGGAGCATGGCCACCATCAGAGCCACTATTATCCACCGCAGGTCGTGGATTCCGGCAAGGACGCCACATACAGCAAGCACGACCGCGACAGCCAGGAGGAATCCCTTCATGTGAAAGGATACAAGCCTGCGCGCGAACGCCGCCCCAGAAACAGTGAACTTGCCGGTAGTGACTTCCATACGGTGATTCTTATTCCGCCGGCCTGAGATCTCGCGGCTTGGCGGAGTCGCGTCTTTCCGAAATTCGGCGGTATGTCTCGCGGTTGAGCGGGGTGAGCACCTGCACATAGCCCGTACCCTCGTCGTTGAACAGACGCGTCATGTCGATATATTTCTCGCCGTTCCCCTTATGGATGGGGAACACCTCGTCGCGACGCGCCTTGACGCGGTCGCCCATCGGGGAATGTCCTCCCGGGCCCGTGCCGCGCAACTCTTCGTCAACGCCATCGGGCGAACACCATACGGGCACAATCTCCGCACATGGCGGATAACCCAGGCCGGTCCACATTATGTATTCATCCCTGAGGTCGCCCGGCTTTATTGAGGCCACGTCTGCCACAGGCCGGCAACCCTCCACCACAATCGTGGCCGTCGATTTGTAGCGCGGAATGAAATCCTGGTCGATCACCCAGCGCTCACCAGCCGTGGCATAGTCCCTTTTCTTGAGGTTGTGCCAGAAACTTCGGCTCACCTCTTCCGTAAGCACCTCAGCACTGACATTGCGATCCTTTATATAGGGAGCGAGGACACACTCGGCGTTCTGCTCCCTGACGAAGCCGTAACCCTCGTCAGGGCGACCCGAATGACTGTAATTCGTGCGCACCAGGACATGGTCGGGAGCATCGGAGAGATTGAAGCGGTTGTAACTGTGGTTGTTGGTCTCGAAGAAGGCACCATCGCCAGAGGCGTCGATGACACCGAAATTGGCCTCAACCCCCATCGGGCGCGGCATGCTTTCAAGCAGTTTCGCGAAATCGTCTACCGTGCGGCATGTGCGCAAGGCTATGGTCATGAGATACCCCTCGCGGTCCATCTTCTTCTGCGGAACGTTATCGTCCTTTATATTGTAGGAAGCTGTGTTCATCACGGCGAATCCGACGTCGTTCATCCCCATCCATGCCTGCTCCAGCTTACGGTCGTTGGCATTGAAAAGCGCCACGTAGCCGAAACCTCCCTCCTCGGGAGCCACATATTCCACCTTGTTGTCGATAGTGCTCGTGTCTCGGTGTTTCCAGAGCATCGGTCTTCCGGAAGGATTCACGTCAGCTCCTATTATGGCGGAGGTACAGGCCAGCGCGGGAAGGATATATCCGGCCAGGCAACAAACCGCCGCCACGCATCGTTTTATGTCAAAACCCATATCAATTTCATTTTACATGAAAAGGGAACGCAACGGCGGACTGGCTTGACCTGCGCCGCGTCGCCCTTAAAAACCACAAAGTTAATATAAAAATGAATTTACCGCAAGACCCTTTCATGCTTATGAGCATGATAAACATGAAACTTCGCGACCAATACCCCAGTCTCGAGGAGCTGTGCGCTTCTGAGGATATCGACAAAGACTGGCTTGTAGCCAGGCTCGGAGAGGCCGGGTTCGAATATCTGCCGGAAGCCAACCAGTTCAGATAACAGGGTTCAGAGGCTGTCGTAGGATGGCGAGAAGGTGTCGCCGGAGCGTATGTCGCCGGTGGAGGCCCCCTTCTCAAGCCATCTCACCCTCTGGTCGGAACGTCCGTGGTTGAAGCTGTCGGGCACGGCGTATCCCTGCGCCTGCTTCTGAAGATAGTCGTCGCCGATCTTTGAGGCTGCGTTGAGCCCCTCCTCTATGTCGCCGGGTTCAAGGGAACCGAACATCTTGTTGTCGTGGTATGCCCAGACTCCGGCGTAGAAGTCGGCCTGCAGCTCCGTGCGCACACTTATGCGGTTGGCCTCCTTCTCCGAGGTGCGCGCCATGGCCTCATGGGTCTTGGAGAGAGTGCCGAGCAGATTCTGAACGTGATGTCCCACCTCATGAGCTATGACATAGGCGTAGGCGAAGTCTCCGCCGGCTCCCATCTGCTTCTCCATCTGCTCGAAAAACGAGAGGTCGATATAGAGCGTCTTGTCGGCGCCACAATAGAATGGCCCTACGGCCGAGGTGGCCTGTCCGCACCCTGACTGCACGGCTCCCGTGAAGAGCACCATCTTCGGAGCCTCGTATTCGAGTCCGAGTTTGCGGAACTCCTCTGTCCAGACGTCTTCCGTGCCGGCAAGTATCTTTTTCGCAAACTCAGCATATTGCTCCTCCTTCTCGGTGGGCTTATAGTCTCCGCTGATTTCCTGTGAAGTGGCGGTCTGGGTCTGCTGCGTCAACACATCGAGGGGGTTGCCCCCCGACAGCCAGGCGACCAAAGCCGCTATCACCAAAGCCCCGATACCGCCGACACCGGCGATTTTGCCTCCGCGTCCCAATGCGCCGCGGCGGTCTTCCACGTTATTGCTCGAACGTCGTCCGTCAAGTCTCATAATCAATTCAATTTAGTTAATACAGTCTATACTACTATTATAAATGCGCTGCGGGGCCAATCGTTCACAGGTCCCCGAAAATAAAAACGTGACGATTGCGAGACAAATTGTTAATACATGTTGAATAAGATTAAACAGGGATAAAAAATCAAACAAAGCGACTATGCATACGTTTTACATACAGAAAAAGCAATGAAGCAATATGGAAAAGTGTTCAAAGTTTCGTGAGAAAAGTTGAATGCGGTTTAAGTTTAGTTAGATATAGTTTATAGTGGAATCG
>DKYZ01000011.1:0-44634 GCA_002493515.1 Porphyromonadaceae bacterium UBA7087
ACAGTTGGGACAGTTGGGACAGTTAACAATCATAATTATGTATCAGACACAAAAGGAATATGAGTATCAGTTGGACAAGACAAGCCGGAAGGTTGTTTGTCCACATTGTGGCCGGAAGACCTTTGTCTTGTATCTTGACAAGGATGGCCGGGCTTTGGATGATTCGGTTGGCAGGTGTGACCGGAAAGACAACTGCAATTGGCATTATACCCCGAGGCAGTATTTTGAAGACCGTTCCCCGGTTAACGGATGCCGGAGAAAACATTATGGACAAGAGCCAATGAAGAGGAGTGTTCCCAAGCCTCCGGATTTCATTGATGGTGAAATATTCTCCAAGACATTGAGAGGCTATGACGGAAATTCTCTCTTGATATACCTTCACTCTGTCTTTGATGGGTTGATAGGGGCGCGTGAGGTTGACCGGGTGGCGATGGAATATGCCGTGGGCACTTCCCGGCGATTTGGCGGATCTCCGGTATTTTGGCAGGTCGATGAGAACGGGAGAATCCGGAGCGGCAAGATTATGGGTTATGACTCAGTGACCGGGAAGAGGGTCAAGGAGCCGAGACCTCAGCTTGCTTGGGTTCATTCCCTATTGAAGGATAATTATCCCGGGTTCCGGTTGCAGCAGTGTTTCTTTGGCTCTCATAGGCTATATGGAGATAATAACCGGAAGTCAACAATATGGCTGTTTGAGTCAGAGAAAGCGGCTCTGATAGTCTCTATGGCTCTTGTGTGGGGCAATGCGGAAGGGATGTTTATCCCGGTAGCTTGTGGAGGATGTGAGGGATTTAACCCGACAGCCGACAAGAAACAAGACCCTTATGAAGGTATAAGGCTTCTCAGAGGTCGGAAAATAGTCCTATTCCCGGATGAGGGTAAGTTTGATGATTGGCAGCGGCGGGCGGTGGCTTTAAGAGGTTTCTCTTCGGAGGTATATATGGCAACAGTGATGGAGAGGTCGATTCACCCCTTTAGAGTTGATTGCGATATTGGCAAGGGTGATGCTCTTGATGATCTGATTCTCCGGTATTTTGCCGAGGGGAAGGACGTGGCTTCCCTTCTGATGGAGTCATACGGTTATCAAGGAAAATATAAGATTGTCTGACATGGCGATGGCAGGGGGAGGTCAGACAGCCCCGGGGTATGTTTTTCAGAGGGGGTAGTATCGCCGTAAACCTCGCCCCTGTCCCTTCTCTTTGTCTGAGGTCATTTTTCAAAAGTTGCACTTTTAAGTAAAAACAATGGAAACAATAAAGACGTACAAAAAGAAAATTGTCAAGACGTTGAAGGATTGCAAGATCTATTCGCCGACATTGATGTTTCAAGTCGATGCTCTTGCTTCGGCCTTGATGAGCCTTTCCAAGGCTAACAGAGACATAGAGGAACTTGATTCTTGCTATGTGACGATAAAAAGCCGTTATGGGGAGAAGATGGAGCCTCACCCGGCGTTCCGGATTCAGAGAGACGCGATGGCAGAGGTATCAAAGCAAATGAAGCAGCTTTGCCTAACGGTGGGTGATGTGGTCGGCAAGCCGGAGCCGAGGATTCCCCTTGATGATTTGATTGATGCCGTGATGAATACAGAGTAGGGATTTGTCCCATCTGTCCCAACTGTCCCAACTGTCCCAAGTGTCCCAAGTGTCCCATCTGTCCCACGGTGGGACAGTGGGACACTTTCTTTATATAGAGCGTCAAAATCCCGGTGATGCTAATGGGAATCGTAGCCTTCTGACCTCTGAATCATATGGGCGTGAGATTTATCAGTTAGATTTTTGTGGTGCAAATGTGGTGCAAATAGATAAAAAGAAAAACCTCAACAGGCTGAATGACAGGATGTTGAGGTTTTGGTGGAGTGTTCCCATGGGGAGTCGAACCCCAATCGTCGGAACCGGAATCCGATATTCTATCCATTGAACTATGGGAACAGCGCTGCGGCCTTTCGGCCTTTCTATGGCGACAAAATTAGTAAAAAAACTCGGAACGGCCAAATTATTCCAAATTCTCGCTTAAAATTTGTGGAAACCAGAAAAAATCGTTTAATTTGCGCAAATTTAAAATTTGACTTTAAATTTGCGCAATTTGTAATGGCATAAACGATGGTTAGCGTATATGGCCGTCGGGTGCAGGAATGCAAGTAGCAGGACAACCGGTCAGCGGATTGGCTCAGAGACGAGACATCTCCGGCCCCAGCGTGCCTGACAATGGCTCGGTTATGCCTCAATAATGCAATAAGAGGGCGGGAAATGCGTTTTTATAACGATTGAAAGCGTTTTTCAATCGTTATAACAGATGGCGGCTGTAATTATGCGCCTCCAGTCAGCGTTTAGACAAAATAAAAGTATGAAAACCCGAAAAACAAACCTTTACCTGGCATTATCGATGGCAATAGTGTCTGTAGCAGGAGCCTCACCGGCAATGACACAAAGCGCCTACGACGCGCAGTTCATAACCTATCCCACATATAACGGCGATGACCTCGAGCTCACCGTGGACAACAGCGGTACGCATTTCCGCCTCTGGAGCCCGAAAGCCCAGGAGGCCCGCGTCAATATCTACGACAACGGCCGTTTTGGCAAACCCCTCCAGACCCTCGAAATGAAGGCCGATCCCTCCAACGGCACCTGGACGGCTTCCGTGCCGGAAAAACTTTATGGAAAATATTATACCTTCCAGATCAAATTCGACGGCAAATGGAAAGACGAGACCCCCGGCGTCTGGGCAAAAGCCGTAGGGGTCAACGGACAGAGAGCCGCCATAATCGACCTCGCAAAGACAAATCCCGAAGGATGGGAGAACGATAAGGGACCGAAGGTGGACAACTTCACCGACGTCATTATCTATGAGATGCACCACCGAGACATGTCGGAGCATCCCTCCTCGGGAATCGCCAACAAGGGGAAATTCCTCGCCATGACCGAGGAGGGCACCGTGACGCCCCTCGGTGAGAAGACCGGCATCGACCACCTCAAGGATCTCGGCGTGACGCACGTGCATATCCTCCCCTCATATGACTATAACTCGGTAGACGAGACCAATCTCCAGGATAACGTCTACAACTGGGGATACGACCCGCAGAACTACAACGCTCCGGAGGGTTCATATTCCACCAACCCTTCCGACCCGGCCACAAGGGTAAGGGAGATGAAGGAGATGGTGAAGGCGCTGCACGACGCCGGCATCGGAGTCATCATGGACGTGGTCTACAACCATACCGCGCAGAACGATGAGTCGAACTTCGAGCTGACAGCTCCCGGCTACTACCACCGCCATTGGGACGACGGCCGTTATTCCGACGCCTCCGCCTGCGGCAACGAGACAGCCTCCGACCGTCAGCAGATGCGCGATTACATCATAAACTCCACCAAATACTGGGCTGATGAATACCATATCGACGGTTTCCGCTTCGACCTCATGGCAATCCATGACATAGAGACCATGAACCAGGTGGCCGAGGAGCTGAAGAAAGTCAATCCGTCGATATTCGTATATGGCGAGGGGTGGACCGCCTCCGACTCCCCGTTGGCCAAAGACCGCCGCGCCTTGAAGGAGAATGTGAGCAAGATGAAGGATGTGGCGGTATTCTCGGATGATATCCGCGATGCCGTGAAGGGTCATTTCTCGAATGCGTCCGACCGTGGATTCGCCACAGGAAAGCCGGGTGTTGAGGAGACCGTCAAGGTTGGCATCGTGGCCTCGACAGCCCATCCGCAGGTGGATTACTCGAAGTCGGCCGGTTTGAAATTCGCGTATGCGGAGTCTCCGGAGATGATAGTCAACTATGTTTCCTGCCATGATGACCTCTGCCTTACCGACAAACTGAAGAAGTCAATGGAGGGGGCTTCGGAAAAGGATATGCTCGATGCCGCCAAGCTGGCACAGACCATAGTCTTCACCTCTCAGGGCACGCCTTTCATGTTTGCCGGCGAGGAGATTTTCCGCGACAAGAAGGGCGTCCACAATTCATATAAGAGCCCTGACTCGATCAATGCCATCGACTGGGGCAACAAGACGAAATACAAGGATCAGTATGAATATTACAAGGGTCTCATAGCCCTTCGCAAGGCGCATCCGGCCTTCCGCATGACCACGGCGGCCGACATTGCGAAAAATCTCAAATTCGACAAGATAGATTCCGCGAAGACTCCCAACCTCATCTCATATTCGCTCAACAACAATGCCAACGGCGACGAGTGGAAGGAGATAAAGGTAGTCTTCAACGGAGCCTCCTATCCCCAGACGGTGGATATCAAGAAAGGGGAGTGGAAGAAGGTAGTGGAGAACGGCAAAGTGTCGCCCACGGGCGAGCTCGGCACCACCGCCGGCGGCAAAATCGAGCTTCCCCCCTACAGCGCCCTGATTCTGGCCCGCGAGAAATAATCTAACAAAAAATATGTTATAGAGCATATGTATCGTTAGAAATTCGTAACTTTGCAGCTTGAAACCAACAAGCGCCGACAGAGGCGCGTTTTGACTGACAGATGCAGGACATAAGAAACATCGCAATTATCGCCCATGTCGACCATGGCAAGACCACCCTGGTGGACAAGATGCTCATGGCGGGCCACCTTTTCCGCGACAACCAGGCCACCGGGGAGCTTATCCTCGACAATAATGACCTGGAGAGGGAGCGCGGCATAACAATCCTTTCCAAAAACGTCTCGATCAACTACAAGGGGACGAAGATAAATATCATAGACACTCCGGGACACGCCGACTTCGGAGGCGAGGTGGAGCGTGTGCTCAACATGGCCGACGGATGTCTCCTGCTCGTGGACGCCTTCGAGGGGCCTATGCCCCAGACCCGCTTTGTGCTCCAGAAAGCCATTCAGATGGGTCTGAAGCCGGTGGTCGTCGTCAACAAGGTAGACAAGCCCAACTGCCGTCCCGACGAGGTCAACGAGATGGTCTTCGACCTGATGTTCAACCTCAACGCCACAGAAGACCAGCTTGATTTCCGCACCATCTACGGTTCGGCAAAGCAGAACTGGATGGGACGCGACTGGAAGACCCCCACGCAGGACATCACTGCCCTTCTCGACACGATAATATCAGAGATTCCCGCGCCGACACAGCTTGAGGGAGACGCCCAGATGCTAATCACGAGCCTCGATTTCAGCAGCTATGTAGGCCGTATAGCCGTGGGGCGCGTGCATCGAGGCACATTGCGCGAGGGTATGGACATAGCCCTCTGCAAGAAAGACGGTTCCGTATCGAAGCAGCGCATAAAGGAGCTTCACACCTTCGAGGGAATGGGGCGCAAGAAAGTCAGCGAGGTGTCGAGCGGCGACATATGCGCCATCGTCGGTCTTGAGAACTTCGAGATAGGCGACACCGTGGCCGCCGTGGAGAACCCGGAGCCGCTTCCGCGTATCGCCATCGACGAACCTACAATGTCGATGACCTTTACCATCAACGACTCCCCCTTCTTCGGCAAAGACGGAAAATATGTCACATCGCGCCATATCGCCGAGCGTCTCGAGAAGGAACTTGACCGCAATCTCGCCCTGAGGGTGAAGAAAGGGGACAACGAGGACAAGTGGACGGTCTTCGGGCGAGGTGTGCTTCACCTCTCCATACTCATCGAGACCATGCGCCGCGAGGGCTACGAGCTTCAGGTGGGCCAGCCCCAGGTGATAATCAAGGAGATCGACGGAAAGAAATGCGAGCCGGTTGAGGCCTTGACAATCAACGTCCCTGAGGAATACAGCTCGAAGGTAATCGATATGGTGACGCGCCGCAAGGGTGACATCCTTTCGATGGAGACCCAGAACGACCGTATCAACATAGAGTTCCAGATACCTTCGCGCGGCATAATCGGATTGCGTAACAATGTGCTTACGGCCACGGCCGGAGAGGCCATCATGGCCCACCGTTTCCTGGAATACCAGCCCTGGAAGGGCGACATCGAGCGTCGCACGAACGGTTCGCTGATTGCCCTGGAGGCCGGCACAGCCTACGCCTATGCCATCGACAAGCTCCAGGACCGCGGACGCTTCTTCATCTTCCCGCAGGAGGAGGTATATGCCGGACAGGTTGTCGGGGAGAACGCCAAGGACAACGACATAGTGGTGAACGTCACAAAGAGCAAGAAGCTCACCAACATGCGCGCCTCCGGAGCCGACGACAAGGCGAAGATCGTGCCGCCGGTGGTATTCTCGCTTGAGGAGGCCCTGGAATATATCAAGGAGGATGAGTATGTGGAGGTGACGCCCAACCATATCCGTCTGCGCAAGATAATCCTTGACGAGAACGAGCGCAAGCGCGCCAACCGCAGCTGAATTTGCCGGATGAGTCCGTAATAGGGCAAACAATTGACAAAACGACGCCTGTGAACCCTTTGGGGTTTACAGGCGTTGATATATCAGACGGGCAGGAAACCCGGCGGCCGAAGACCCGCAGAGGAAAGGCTGCAGATAGGGAATCCACTCCTCCGCCTGTCTTTAGGCTGACATAAGCCTTGTCGCGAGGCTCCCCCGGCGCGATGCCGGCAGCAGCGGCGACAGATTATTATAAAGACCGACCCCGGAAAGAGAAAATCCTTCCGGGGTCAATTTTTTCTTCAGGACGTCAGCCGCATGGCTGGAATCCTCTGTTGAAAAGAGGATGGTTTACTTGCGGATACCAAGCTCCTTCTTTGCGATGATGGCGCGGTAGCGGTTGATGTCCTTGCGTGTCAGATAGTCGAGAAGACGGCGGCGCTGGCCTACGAGGGCCTTGAGGGCGCGGGCTGTGGCGAAGTCCTTGTGGTTTGACTTCAGGTGCTCCGTAAGGTGCTTGATACGGATTGAGAAGAGAGCGATCTGGCTTTCGGGGCTGCCTGTGTCGGTCTTGCCGCTGCCGTAGGTTTCGAAAATCTGCTGTTTTTCTTCAGTTGAAAGATGCATTTTTTGAGAGAATTTAAATGATTGTTATAAAATATTGGTTTTACCTTTATTAAAAAGCCTGTCCTCCGGGCTCTCCCGGCCCGTATGGAGGGGGCTTTTCTTCAAAAAGCATGCAAAGGTAGCAATAAAAACCGAGACAACCTTAAAAATTGCGGAAAAATTCGTAAATTCGCACTTTCTAATGGGGGAGTCTCGCTCCCTGGAGCCCGGCAAGGGGTCCGTATGCCTGTCGGGGCCTTCCGGAGGTGTGAAATTGAAGTATATGGAAGATATAATGACGACGACTACAGTCAAGACTATAAATATAAGAGGAGCGCTCAGGGATTTCAGACGTCCCTGGGTGATGGGCATTGTCAATGTCACGCCCGACAGTTTCTATGCCGGGAGCCGTACGCAATGTGTGGACGACATACGCGCCCGTGTTGGGCGGCATGTGGCTGACGGAGCCGACTGCATCGATATCGGCGGCTATTCGAGCCGCCCGGGAGCCGACGACATATCCGAAGATGAGGAGTGGCGGCGTGTGGCGACTGCCCTGGAGGTGGTCAGGGGCGACTGGCCTGACGTCGTGGTGAGCGTCGACACGTTCCGTGCCGATGTGGCCCGCAAGGCTGTAGAACAATATGGAGTCGACATAATCAACGACATAAGCGGCGGCGACCTGTGTCCGAAGATGTGGGAGACGATAGCCGACCTCAGGGTGGCCTACGTGCTGATGCACATGAAGGGGACGCCCGCCACCATGCAGGGGCTGGCCTCGTATGACGATGTGGCGGCCGACGTCCTTTCAGACCTCGCCTCGAAGGTGGCGCGTCTGCGTGCCATGGGAGTTGACGACATCATAATAGACCCGGGTTTCGGTTTCGCCAAGACCATCGACCAGAACTACCGGCTTCTCTCCGAGCTGGAATGCTTCCAGGTGCTCGGGTTGCCCGTGCTTGCCGGCCTGTCCCACAAGTCGATGATCTGGAAGACTCTCGACACGACTCCCGACAAGGCCGCGGAGGGGACTGTGGCATTGGACACGGTGGCCCTTATGAAGGGCGCTGACATTGTGAGGGTGCATGAGGTGGCTCCTGCTGTGGAGACTGTCACTCTTCTTATGAAGATGCGCGAGGCCTCGCTTTGTAACGGCGCAAATGGATAAGACATGGTAGATTTCGGCATTAAAGACATAATCGACATCCTGATAGTGGCTCTCCTGCTCTTCTATCTCTACAGGATGATGAAGAACAGCGGGACTCTGTCGCTCTTCTACGGTGTGCTCGCCTTCATAGTGATATGGGTGGTGGCGTCGGAGATTTTCGACATGCGCCTGACGGGAACGATTCTCGACAAGTTCATGAGCATCGGCCTCATAGTGCTTGTCATCCTTTTCCAGGACCAGATAAAGCGGTTTCTCATCGATATCGGCTCGCAGGGGAGGTTTCGCAATTTCAAGCGCCTGTTCCGCCATGACAAGGATGACGAGGCGGAGCACGCGCGTGTAATGGCAGTGGTCTACGCCTGCATGAGCATGTCTAAGTCCAAGACCGGGGCCCTGATTGTCTTCCAGCGCAAGATGCCGTTGGCCGACTATGAGAAGACAGGCGACGAGATTGATGCCGACGTCAACGTGCGTCTCATCGAGAATATATTCTTCAAGAACTCCCCGCTCCACGACGGAGCAATGATCATAGCCGGGAAGCGGATAGCGGCGGTAGGGTGTATCCTTCCCGTCAGCCACGACATGAACATCCCCAAGAACCTCGGTCTGCGCCATCGCGCCGCCTTGGGAATGAGCCAGCAGACCGATGCCGTCTGCGTCATAGTCAGCGAGGAGACCGGCAACATCTCCGTGGCCAAAGACGGAGCCATCACCGTCAAGGTCTCCGCCATCGACCTGGAGCACATCCTCTCCTCCTCCCTCTCCCACTGACGCTCAAGGGCGTCAGAAGGGTTTGCGGTATTTGTCGGAGCCGCGGAGGGCTTCGGTGGCTTCGTCGAGGATAGAGAGGTAGGAGGTGTAGCGGCTCTGGGCGATCCTGTGGTCTTCCACGGCCGGAAGCACGGCGCAGCCCGGTTCGCCGGTGTGCTTGCAGTCGCTGTAGCGGCAGTCGTGGCCTATGTTGAAGATCTCCGGAAAGAAGTGAGACACCTCGCCGGGCTGGAAGTCAATTGTGCCGAAACCCTTCACACCCGGTATGTCGATCAGCTCTCCGCCTCCTGGGAGGTCGATCATCTCCGAGAAGGTGGTGGTGTGCATACCCGTATGGTGAAGGTCGGATATTGCCCCTGTGCGCAATTCCGCGCCAGGCACCAGAGCGTTTATCAATGAAGACTTGCCGACACCGCTGTTGCCCGCCATCAGCGATACTTTTCCCGAAAGCGTTTCCCTCAGGGCATCGATGCCCTTTCCCGTCCTGGCCGAGACATGCATGGACGGATAACCCAGCGATGAGTATAGATACTCCATCGCCGAGGCAAGCTCCCGGTCTTCGTCGTCCCATATGTCGCATTTGTTGAGCACGAGCATCGCCTTGACATTGTAGGCCTCCGCCGTGGCCAGGAAGCGGTCGATGAAAGTGGTGGTCACCGCCGGTTCGCGCAGAGTTGCCACGAGCACAGCCAGGTCGATGTTGGCCGCCAGGATATGCGATTCCTTGGAGAGATTGGATGCCCTCCTTATTATATAGTTGGTTCGCGGAGCCACCTCCACTATGTAGTCGGCATCGTCGGCGGCCTCAGCCACCGCCACGCGGTCGCCTACAGCCACGGGGTTGGTGGTCCGAATCCCCTTGATGCGGAAATTCCCCTTGACGCGGCAGTTGACCGTCTCGCCTGAATCGAGCCTGACGTCATACTGGCTTCCTGTGTTTCTGACCACGCGCCCCATGCCGAGGCTCTTTGCCGCAGCCGTCTGAGATGCTGTTTTTTTCTTTTTTGTCATATCAAGCTATAGAAATCCGGGCACAAATGTAAGAAATAGAATTAAATAAATAACAATAACGGGGGAATAATTGTTAAAGTATCAAATAAAATCATTAATTTTGCAGCTTTAAAACGAATGGGGCTGCCATCGGAGGCTATCCGCAGGCCTGGCGCAGTCCGTTGAGAAGCTGGCAGAAAACAGCGAGATAGAGAAGTTTAACACCTAAATAGAGATTAGAAAATGAACATTGAATCAATTGGCACCTGGGCCGGCGAGGTCTACAAAGCGCTTGAGAACACCGACACCCGCATGCTTGGGCTGAAAGGCATAAAGAAAGCCACCAAGCTGAAGAAAGATGAGATCATGGCCGCTATGGGCTGGCTCGGCAGAGAAGGAAAAATCGCGATAGCCCAGACAGACGAGGATATCGTGGTCACGCTGGTATGAGACGTGCGGCAGGCAGGGGCGCGCGACGCCTGCTGCGGCCGTAAAGATAAGGAAATAAGAAGGATTGGCCTCACGGTCAATCCTTCTTCGTGCTAAAAATCAAAACTATTCAAATATTTCTTAACTATGAAACACTGTCTGGATTCAATAAAATCTATTCGCCTCCCTGCCGCGACAATGGCCGCGCCCGGGGCTGCCGCAGGCTATTTCCTGAAAGGAATCGCCCATACCACCCTTACGGGCACCGGCTTGCCGTCGATCTTTCCCGGCGTCCAGTCGGGCATCTTGCTGAAAATCCTCATGGCCTCCTGATTGAGGGAATATTCCACCCCCTTCAGCACCGTGATATGGCTCACCGAGCCGTCGGTGTTGACTACAAAGGAGCACGTCACGCGGCCCTCCACCCCTTCGCGGTATGCCTTGGCGGGGTAGCGCCGTGTGTCGTTGATGAAAGCCACCAGGCGGCTGTCGCCACCCGGAAACTGCGGCTTGTCTTCCACATAATCATATTCATAGACCTCCAGATAGCTTCTTCTCCCGTCGGCGGTGATTCCCGCCGTCACGCGGCGGGTCTGGGCCTGCGCCCCGAGGGCGGAGGCTGCGGCGGCAAGGCCTACCGTGGCTATCAATATGAGTCGGTTGCGAGTCATTTCAATGTTACGATGATTTTAGATTGCAAATATATAGGCAACTTTTCTCCTGTGCAATAGCCAGGGCCTCGTTTATAGTTTAATTAAGGATGTTTTAACTTTTTTTACATTTGGAGGATTGACAATTATTATCATTGTGCCCGTTGTTGGCATTCTCTCCAATAAGAAACGGCCCGATATAATAGATTGCGCCCGGCGGCGTTATTAAGATAATTTGCATCATGAAATTGAAAATTCCCAGACCGACATATCTGCTGCCCATTGTGGCACTCTGCTCGGCGCCTGCGTTTTCTCAGACGGGGCGGAGCCTTTATGAGTTTCTCGACATACCGACCTCGGCCAGGGTCTACGGCCTCGGGGGCACCAACATATCAGTAATCGACGCCGACGTGACGCTCGCCGACCAGAACCCCGCGCTCATCGGCCCGGAAATCGAGAGCCAGCTGGCGGTGAACTACATGCACTACATGGGGTCCGGAAATTTCGCCGGGATACGATACGGAAAGGGCGCCGGCGAGCGTGGTGCCTGGGCTGCCGGGATAAGATACCTCAACTATGGGTCGTTTGACGCCTATGAGCCCGACGGCAGCATGTCAGGCTCCTTCAAGGCGCAGGACATAGTATTCGAGGGAACATATTCCCACGACTTCACCGACCGTCTGCGCGGAGGCATCAACGTCAAGATGGTCTATTCCAACTATGAGAGCTATAACGCCTTCGCCATGGCCACCGACCTTGGAATCAACTACTATGACGATGAGAAAGACCTCTCGCTCTCGGCCGTGCTGCGCAACATGGGCGGCCAGCTCAAGCGCTTCGACGAGCGTTACGACCGTGTGCCCTTCGACATACAGCTCGGATACATGCAGGGGTTGGGAAGCTCTCCGTTCTCCCTGGTCATAACCGCCACCAATCTCACGAAGTGGGATCTCCCGTATTATTCTCATCCGAAGAACGACAGCGGGGAAGTGAGCGAGCTGAAGTCGTCGTTCTTCTCCAATCTGTTCCGCCATCTCATCTTCGGCCTGCAGTATCAGCCGAACGACCGCTTCTATATCGACCTGGCCTACAACTACAAGACGAGAACCGACATGTCGACCTACCAGCGGAATTTCCTGTCGGGATTCTCCGCCGGACTGGGGCTGAAAGTAAGGGGTTTCTCTTTCGGAGCGGCATACGCGATGCCCCACAAGGGAGGCTCCTCGGTGATGCTCAACATCGCATGCAATTTCGGCGATTTCCTTTATTCCGAAGAGTAAAGGAAATGGTCAGACTAAAATGTTTAATCTGACCATCTGCTTAGTTCCTTTCCCGTAAACTTTTCAGAAACTGGTGATGTCCTGCCAGGGACAATGGCGGAGCTCCGCGCGTCCGTCAGCTATGATCCATATGTTGTCGAAGTCGAATGTATGGTATTTCGACTTGTCGGAGAGGTCAGACTGGCTGATTTTTCCGGTGGAATACCAGTCCTTGCCCGTTCCGTCAAGATAATACAGATAGTCGTGATACACTATGGCCGAGCTCTGGCGTGTGCCGATGCATGCGTTTCCATGGCTCACCTTGCCGTAGTTCATGCAGCGCAGTATGTATGAATAATGCGACACCTTGCCCACAAGCCCTCCGTTGTCCGATTTCTGGTCGGAGGTCAGCGGCCCGTCGTTATAGCTGTCTCTGACGCAGTAGTCGTCGTGATGGCTGCTCGTCCCCTCCTCCTGGTAGCCAAGCAGACCGCCGATGTTGGTGTTGGAGTCGGAGCATTTCACCTCCCCGGAGTTCATGCAGAAGGCGAGATAGAGGTTCTCTCCCTGGGTCACACCTCCCGGGTCGTGTCCGAGATGCCCGGCCACTCCGCCGATACCAGCCGCCGCGCCGCTGCCGCTTATCACGCCGTGGTTGGCGCAGCTGACCACGTTGATGCGCTGTGAGTAGGTGCATCCTATGATACCGCCGAGCCCCTGTCCGCCGTGGGCCTGGGAGGCGATGCTTCCGTAATTGGCGCAATTCTCGATGATGAACTTATGTGAGCCGCCGTCGGCTGCTCCTACGATACCTCCGGTGCTTCCAGTGCCTGTCACTTGACCTGTGTTAACCGACCAGGAGAGCTTGATCTCGCATTCATTGTATGTCACACGTCCTGCGATGCCTCCCGTGTAGTCCTTCCCCTTTGTGGAGGCACTGTTGAGGCAGTTGTTTACGCATCCTGGGGTGTATCCGGAATTATACTGGGTGGCCACAGAGCCGGCTATGCCTCCGCAATAGTCGCCGGAACCCTCGACAGTGGCCTTGGTGGTAGTCACGCAGCCGATGATTCCGTAAGGGCTGTATGCGAGGGCGTATTCGCCGACGATTCCTCCGACATGGTTCCTTCCCGTCACGGAGCCGGAGATGCACAGGTTCTCGAGATTGCCTCTCTCGGAGCATCCGGCTATTCCTCCCACATAATCGTTGCCCTGCACCACTCCCTTGTAATGTGGAGTCTCTTTGTCAGGGTCGTAAGGGGTGGCTTTGCCGCTTGAGTCGAGGAGCGATCTGCCGGAGGGGTATGCGTAGATGTCATATGACTTCGCTTTTCCTATGAATCCCCCGACATAGTCGCCTCCCGACACCCTCATGGTGGCTGAGGCCATATCAAAATCCTCGACATCTATTTTCGGAAGAGGAAAACTCTCAGATTTCGCGTCGATATATCCGAAGACTCCCCCAGTGAAGCTCCCGTCGCCCTTGACATTCATCGCCAGCGTCACTTTAGATTTGAGTTCAGGAGCCGTTCCCTCGTAATAGCCGCAGAAGCCTCCGGTATAATCAGTGCCGTTGATCTCTCCGGCATTGAAATCGGTCATTACGGCGCAGCCATCCCCCTCCACCACAAGCCGGCCGTTGCCGGTGTTGGAGAGATAACCGAAGATGCCCCCGGTGCTGCTTTTACCGCCGACAATACTGCTCATCCGGCAGCCGGAGAGAGTCAGTGTCTCCCTCGATGTCGTCTGCCCGGCGATGCCGCCGGTATTCTGGGGTGAATATATCGGGGCGAGAATTGTGACATCCTCGATACGGGAACTCCCGTTGACGTCCAGGCTGCCGAAAACGCCACCGGCAATACCGGTCTGCGCGTTGATTATCTTCACGTCCTGGTCGGGTGACTGCACGCTGTGGTCGAGCGTGACTCCGGATATCTGGACACTTCCTTCCGCATGTCCGGCCACACCTCCGCAGAAATTGTCGGCGTTAAGGCTGAAACGGTGTTTCTGGGTAGTGACGTTCTTTACGGTCAGGAGTGCGCTGGATGTATTTCCGACCACTCCACCCACCATCGAGGTGCCGGAAAGGGTCATCTCGAGGTCGAAACCGTCCACTGTCAGTGTGTCGGTGGCATACCCCACCAGGCCTCCGATGTATTTTCCACCCTGACTGATTGTGCCGCTGGCCTTGACGTTGAGTATGGTGACGTTGCCGGATGAGCTTCCGGCGAGGGCTCCGCAATACATTGCCTTGATGATGCTTACCCCCTCGACAGTGACGTTCTTCACCACGGCTCCGGGCAGAAGTTTCGAGAATACACCCACGTTGCTGTCCTTGTCCGGGTCGGATGCCCCGATATATGACAGTCCGGTGAGCTTATACCCTCCGCCGTCGTAGTTTCCAGCGAAAGGGGTGCTGAAATATCCCCGTCCCCCCGTCATGCTGCTTTGCGGAGGCAGCTCCACATCGGCGTCCTGGCGGTAGAAGAGCCCTTTGCCGTGAACGCCCGACTCATCGTCGAGAGCCACAATCAGATTCATGAAATCAGACTGCGAGCGTATCATGAACGGGTCGGAGGCTGTGCCTGTGCCCGACATTGGTTTGTAGTGGTTCACTTTTACCGAAGCTTTCTCCACCAGATGGCTTCTCAGGGAGACGAGCAGAGGATGGGCTGCCCTTATTCCGGAGGTGGAGAAGAGGTACAGGGTATAGTTTCCGTCGGAAATGGTCTTTTTCGCGGGTTCCAGCGTCATGCGGCATTCCGCCTGTTCCCCCCGCACTGTGACTTCGGCGGGGAGCGTGATGACGGAATCGGTGTCCTCGGGCACAAGAGCCAGCTCGAAGAGAGTCTGCCGGTCAGCCGCTTCCAGTCCCCATTCCTCGGCGTTGAAGTGGAAGCTGCTTATCGTATTGCCGTCCACCTCCGTGATGGAAGGGTCGGTCTGGAATGAATTTTCGTTGCCGCAGGCTGCGAGAAGGAGCAGAGCGGTGACTATGGCTTGTATACGGGTGAATTTCATAAGTGATGTCCTGTAGGTTGGTTGTTACGGTTGGTATTCATATTGAAAGCGGGGCTGTCTCACCAGTCGGCGAGAGTCTCGCGGGCCGCCCTTGAGCGCCGGGGCAGGGGAAAGGCCCCGTCAACGCCTTGTGGAATCTCGAAGAAGCGTTCCGGTCCGATGGGAATATTGAACGTGTATGGAATCTGGGGCTCATAGATGTCGTTGACCCAGTGCTGGTAATACTGGTTGCGGTCACTTATCATCGCGGCCGACATAGGGTAGCATGAGTATCCGGCGAAATAGGTTTGTCGCATAGTGTCTGAAAGGTCGAGCGGGAAATAGACAGCCGTGTTGAAACATTCGGGGAGAATGGGTTCCACAAGACTGTCGACAGGCCCGGCGCTGATGGAATGTACTGTCTGGGCCTTGGAATGATATTTCCCTGCGAAAGGATCGGTTCTGCCGGTGATATGGGAGGTATTGACGCAGAACTCTATCAGGCAGGCATCCTGGAGCTCACCGGCGATGGCGCCCGATTCAGAGGAGGCGGAGTTGATTTTCCCGGTGTTTAGACATTGCGACACTATCGCTGAATTTGCATGGAAATCACCTGTGGCCTTGGTTATGGCGTTGACGCCGCCGACGACGGCTGCGAACATTCCTGCCGCTATGAAGGGGGCGGCCGATCCGCCGCTGGCTACGATTCCGCCGATGGCGGCCACGGTGCTCACTGCGATGCAGATGCCTCCTATCACTTCGTGGACAATCTCCGCATTATGTTTATGGTGCTCCTCCTCCTCGGCGCGATTCTCGCGCATGAGATTGAGGTTGTCGTTGAAGAACTCGTCGTTGTCGCCGGTCTCAATGTAGTCGACCACCTGCGACAGGTTGTCGGCGTATTCCGCGAGCGAGGAGGGTGAGTAGAGGGTGCCGGGATGGGTTGCGAATATCTGTTTCCTGATATTCCGTATCTCGCTGTCGATGTCGGAGCGTATCGCCGTCGCGCCGGCGTGAATGGCCTCCTCGATCTCCTCGGCCTCGGCCTCGAGAATCTCATATACCCCATAGCTCACCAGGGCCGCGTCGGTCAGGATAAGGGCCGCGTCCACCAGGGTCTCCGTGATGTGGATTCCGATTGCCGCCACATGGGCCGTGCCATGTATCGCCATGCTCGTCATCGACATGGCCGGGCCGAGAAACGCCATAACTACCTCCAGGCTTCCGACTACGCAGTCGGCGATATTCGCCGCGCTCCATTTTCTGGGGTCGCCTATCTCGCCGATGATTCCGGCCGTATTGGATGTCCCGTTTATCTCGCCGGTGTTGGCGCAATAGTGGATTATGGTGTTGTTGCCCGACAGACCGGCGATTCCGGCTGCATGGTGTCCCGAGGCCTTGACGGTTCCGGCGTTCTGCACGGTGGAGACTATTCCCATCGAGGTTTTGGCTATGATGCCGGCCACGTAATTCTGTCCGGATATGGTCCCTGTGTTGACCGAGTTCTGCGGCGAGGAGAGCGATGTGTTTCCGGCCAGGCCTCCCACATAGTCGTTTCCTGCCACGTCGCCGGTGTTGTATGTGGCGTAGCATCCGAGCTGCCCCTCACCCATGATACCGCCTACGCCGTCATGACCGGAGATCTCGGCCGTGTTGCCTCCTCCGCGGATCACGGAGGTGTTGAAGACGAATCCCGAATCCCCTCCGCTTACGCGTGTGCTGCCGAGAATCCCTCCTACGCCGTCATGCCCCGTCACTTTTCCGTGGTTCACCACCGAGGCAAGCGCCGACATGCCGCTTCCGCCGATGATGCCGCCGGTGGCGATGCCGCTCTGTCCCTGTTGCCCGGAGTATAGGGTTGCCCCCTTTATATCGGCGTGGTTGGAACATCCTGTGACGTTGAGCGTGTCGCAGACTCCGGCTATTCCGCCTACGCCGCTGAACTCACCCGTCACCGGGGAGCGGTTTTCGCAGTCGGTGATGACTGTCAGCGAGCGCACGGCGCTTCCTCCGAGGATGCCCCCGACGTTGTAGGAGCCTGTTACCGTTCCTCCTTCGTTGGAGCATCCGCTGAGAAGGAGCGAGCCCTGCATGTCGACAGCTCCGGCTATTCCTCCGATGGCGAAGCTCTGGGCGGAGCCTTTCACCTCGCAGCGGATTGCAGAGCAGTTGATGATGTTGCTTTTTCCATGGTCGTCGCCGGCGGCGATGACGGCTCCGGCCACAGTGCCCACGGCGTAGTTGCCCGTCATGAAGCAGTCTTCCATCCGCAGGTCGGTCAGGGTGGCGTTATGGATATATCCGAAGAGCCCGACAGCCGGTGCGGCGCCTCGGTCGCTCCAGAGGTTGGAGATGGTGTTTCCTTTGTAGACGCCGCGGAAGGGGAGGTTGGTGTCGCTTCCTATTGGATACCATCCGTTGCGTAGGTCGCAGTCATACGAGGCCATGTCCATGTCGATAGGCTGGAGCTGCTCGAAATATGTTGACGGTGTCACCTTGGCGTTGGTAGAGGCGGAGTTGACGTATATCATCAGTCGTTCGAGCTGGTCGTAACTGGCGATTTTGTATGGGTCGTCGGCTGTGCCTGAACCATACATTCCAAGGTCGGAATTGTATGTGTCGGTGACTGTTATTGCGCCGTTGCCGACGGTCACTGCCGCGCCCAGACCGTAGTGGGCGGTAGTGAATTTCTCGGGAAGGCGGTCGAGGTCGGGGTTCAGCGAACGGTCATATTCGAGATGTAGCAGACGGTAGACGCCGTCCTTGAGGCCGTTCTGCATGGTGAAGCGGGACAGCCCGTTGTGGCGGTCATGGTGTCCGGAGCGGGTTATCACCGAGCCGTCGGGAGCCAGTATCTTGAGTACGAACTCGTCGTAGCGGAAGCCTTCCGCCTGTTCGCCGAGCTCGAAGACCCGTGAGTCGCCGATAAACCGGTCGTTCTCCGCGTCCGGATCATAGTTTGCCGGGGGAGTGTCGTCGCTGCATCCGCCGAGGATGACGGCCAGCAGTGAAAGAATGAGAATCGTAATACGATAGGGATGTATGGACATGACATTTTTTTGTTAGTTCCTGATAATCGGATGCAAAGTTAAACAAAAAAACGGAAAATGTCCCGCTGTGTCTATATAATGTCTATTGTATAAAGTATTCGCCGCAATTTTGCGGCGAATGGATGTTTTATTTGCTGTAAGGATTGGAGTACGCGCTCAGTTGGCGGAAGAGTCGCTGGGTGTTTCCTCCTCGTATTTCCTCAGCAGGGTCTTGTAGCGCTTCTGGATGATGCGGGATCTCGCGGAGTGGTACATCCAGACGAGGAAAATGGCTGCCACAAGGAGGATGGCCCCTACGATTATGAGCGAGTCGATGACGGTCTTTATAAGACCCATTACGAAGCATACTATGGCGCCCCCGATTACGAGGGCTATGAGATAGCCGAGCAGACGGAGCATCGTGCTGTCGGTCTTGGCGTTGATCCGGGCGTCGTCGGCCTCTATGCGTGTTTTGGTGAGCTGGTCCATGATTATATATTATTATGTGAGACATTTCGGGAAGGGTGTCAGGCTGTTCCCTTCTGTCTATCTAACATATCCCGGAGGGCTTTGTTTGCCGACAATTGGTTAATATGGATAACCGATTGTGTTAAAAATTTCCTAAATAGGATTAAAAGTTGTAAATTCGCACCCGGATTCTCTCCTCGACTCATCCAGACATCAAACCTTAAACCTACATAGACCAAACACAACTTGCAATGGCATTCAAAAACAACACCATGATAGTGCGCCACCGCCTTCTCACCGACCTGGTGAGACTATGGCGCGACGGATCGCTCGTGGAGAAGATCGACCGCCTTCCCATAGAGCTCAGTCCCAGACATTCCCGCCATCCGGGACGCTGCTGCGTCCACAAAGAGCGCGCAGTGTGGAAATACAAGTCGCTGCCGCTTCTCGGCCTCGACATGAGCGACGAGACCGACGAGCTGACGACGCTCTCCGAGTACGCCCGCAGGGCGCTGGCTCGCCAGAACGGGGAGGGTAGCGTCAAGGATAACATCAAGAAAAACATCATGTGCGTCATCGACGAGGCCTGCTCGTCGTGCGTGCAGACCAACTATGAGGTGACCAACCTCTGCCGTGGCTGCGTAGCGCGCAGTTGTATCCACAACTGTCCCAAGGACGCCGTCAGCCTCGACGAGCACACTGGCAAAGCACGCATCAACCATGACAAGTGCATAAGCTGCGGCATCTGCCACAAGAGCTGTCCTTACCACGCCATAGTCTATATACCGGTGCCCTGCGAGGAGTCATGCCCGGTGAAGGCCATATCGAAAGACGAGCATGGCATAGAGCATATCGACGAGTCGAAGTGCATCTATTGCGGCAAGTGCATGAACGCATGCCCCTTCGGCGCAATATTCGAGATCTCGCAGACCTTCGACGTTCTTGAGAGCATACGCGCCGGAAAAAAGGTTGTGGCAATAGTTGCCCCGGCAGTTCTCGGACAGTATGAGGCGTCTCCCGCGCAGGTATACGGCGCCCTGAAGCAGATAGGCTTCCACGATGTGGTGGAGGTGGCGCAGGGAGCCATGGCCACAACAGAGAACGAGGGAAAGGAGCTTCTCGAGAAGATTGAGGAGGGACAGGCCTTCATGACCACCTCCTGCTGCCCCTCCTACATCCAGCTTGTGGAGAAACATATACCGGGCCTGAAGCCTTACGTGTCGTCAACCGGTTCGCCGATGTATTATACAGCCCGCATCGTGAAGGAGAAATATCCTGATGCCCTGACCGTATTCTTCGGCCCGTGCGTGGCCAAGAGGATGGAGGGCAAGCGCGACGAGGCGGTAGACTTCGTCATGACTTTCGAGGAACTGGGCTCGCTCTTCGACGCCTACGACATCGACCTCAAGAAGGCCGACGAGTCTGCTCCGGAGTTTGAGTCTGTGCGCGAGGCACATGGGTTCGCGCGGGCCGGCGGCGTGACGGAAGCCGTGAAGTCATATCTCAAGCTCGACACCGAGCGCATCAAGACCATGCAGGTGGCTGACCTCAACAAGAAGGGCATCGCCACGCTCGCCGCCTTCGCCAAGACCGGCAAGGCTCCGGCCCGCTTCATCGAGGTGATGGCCTGCGAGGGGGGATGCATCACCGGCCCGAGCAGCGGCACCACCGTCAGCGACGGCAAGCGTCGCTTCGAGAAAGAGCTTCTCAAGCAGGAGAAGCGTTACTGATGAATCCTGGAATGCCGGGAAGGTTCATAACTCTTGTGAGGCGCCTCGCGGAGTCGGGGCGTCTCTCCTCCGCCGGGGAATACCGGGAACTTCTCGATCCGGATGTGGCGGCAGACGACCTTGAGACGCTGCGTCAGGAGGCGCGGCGTCTCGCCGACAGGGTCTTCGGACGTGGCGTCTATATGCGTGCCCTGGTCGAGATAACCAACCGCTGCCGCAACAACTGCCTCTACTGCGGCATACGCCGCGACAACAGGGCGTTGGAGCGGTATGCGCTCACTCCCGGGCAGATCCTCGACTGCTGCGCTACGGCATATGCCGCCGGGATGCGCACTTTCGTGCTCCAGGGAGGGGAGAATCCGGATTTCACCTGTGACTCGGTGTGCGCCGTGGTGAAGGCTATCCACGGGCGTTGGCCTGACGCTGCTGTCACGCTCTCGCTCGGCGAATGGCCCGACGCCGCCTACGAGGCGTTTTTCCGTGCCGGGGCGTCGCGCTATCTGCTGCGTCAGGAGACGGTTGACGCCCTCCATTACGGAAAGCTGCATCCTCCCGGCATGTCGCGCGACAACCGCCTGCGCTGCCAGGCCTCGCTGAAGCGCATCGGTTTCCAGACCGGAGCAGGAATCATGGTGGGAAGTCCCTGGCAGACTTTGGACAATATCGCCGCAGACCTCGCGTATATGGCTGAGCTTGGCCCGCATATGATAGGCATTGGCCCGTTCATACCGCATTCGGCCACCCCCCTCGGCGGTTTTCCGCCCGGAAGCGTGCCGCTTACCCTGCGGCTCATCTCGATACTGCGTCTGATGTTCCCGGGAGCAAACATACCGGCCACCACCGCATTGGCCACACTCGATCCCGAGGGACGCCGCAAAGGAATACTAGCGGGAGCCAACGTGGTGATGCCGAATGTGTCGCCGAGCCACGTCCGGGAGAGCTACGCCCTCTATGACGGCAAGTCCCATTCCGGAGCCGAGGCTGTGGAAGGCCTGGCTACGCTCGCTCATGAGCTTGGCGGGATAGGCTTTGAGATAAATTTTGAAAGAGGAGATTTTAAGAATATCTGAAGGAAAAGACCATACAGGAATGTATAATCCCAAATCATCGTGCGCCACGGAGTTTATCGACCATGGCGAGATTCTGTCAACATTGGAATATGCCGCCGCCAATGCCGGCGACCGTAAGCTCGTGGACGCCATCCTTGAGAAGGGAGTCCTGGGCAAGGGGCTCACCCACAGGGAGGCCGCAGTGCTGCTTGAGTGTGACGACCCGGAGGTATGGCACCGTATCGCCGGTACAGCCCGGGAGATAAAGCAGCGGTTCTACGGCAACCGCATAGTGATGTTCGCGCCGCTCTATCTCTCCAATTATTGCGTCAACGGCTGCGTATACTGTCCCTATCATGCCAAAAACCGCACGATTCCCCGCAGGAAGCTCACGCAGGAGGAGATTCGCCGCGAGGTGACGGCCCTGCAGGACATGGGGCACAAGCGGCTTGCCCTGGAGGCCGGGGAAGACCCTGTGAACAATCCGCTTGAGTATATACTGGAGTCAATCGACACCATCTACGGCATCCATCACCGCAACGGAGCCATCAGGCGCGTCAACGTCAATATCGCCGCCATGACGGTAGATAACTACCGGCGTCTGCGTGACGCCGGAATAGGGACATATATCCTTTTCCAGGAGACATATCACAAGGAGAACTACGAGCGGCTTCATCCCAGGGGCCCGAAGAGCGACTATGCCTGGCATACGGAGGCGATGGACCGTGCTATGGAGGGGGGCATCGACGATGTGGGAATCGGAGTGCTCTACGGCCTTAACACATACCGCTACGATTTCGTAGGGTTGCTGATGCATGCCGAGCACCTTGAGGCCCGTTTCGGAGTAGGGCCGCATACTGTCAGTGTGCCCCGCATATGCGCTGCCGACGACATATCCAAGGATGACTTTCCGGATGCCGTGTCCGACGAGCTTTTCGCCAGGATCGTGGCGGTGTTGCGAATAGCAGTGCCATATACCGGGATGATAGTCTCCACACGTGAGTCGGCGGCAGTGAGGGCGCGTGTGCTCGACCTCGGCGTGTCGCAGCTCAGCGGCGGCTCTCGCACCACGGTAGGGGGGTACGCCTCCGGCCATCCGGAGGAGACGGCGCAGTTTGATGTTTCCGACCGCCGCACGCTCGACGAGGTAGTGGCATGGCTTCTTGACACGGGTCACATACCGAGCTTCTGCACCGCCTGCTACCGCGAGGGGCGCACCGGCGACCGCTTCATGACCCTCCTCAAGAATGGCCAGATTGCCAACTGCTGCGGCCCTAACGCCATGCTGACCCTGATGGAGTATCTTCAGGACTATGCCTCGGAGACCACCCGGGAAAAGGGTCTGCGGCTCATAGAGGGCCAGCTCGATGCCATTCCCCATCCGAAGGTGAGGAGCATGACCCGGGATTACCTGGAGAGAATCAGAAAAGGGGAGAGGGATTTCAGATTCTGAAAAGCTATGGAGGAAACTGTTGACGGACGGAGCCGTGTCCAGTCGGGAGAACGGCTGCATGTAGTGATTCTCGGGGCCTGCAACAGCGGCAAGTCCACCCTGATTAACATTCTGGCCGGCCAGGAGGTCTCTATTGTGTCGGAACGAAGCGGCACGACCACCGACGCTGTGAGAAAACTGATGGAACTTCCGGGTATAGGGGCTTCGGTAATCGTAGACACTGCCGGATTTGACGACGACACCGAGCTGGGGGCACTGCGCGTGGAGGCCACGCGTCGTGCCCTCGATGAGGCCGACGTGGCCCTGCTGCTTGTGGGGGAGAACATGGATGCGGAGGCTCTTTGGCATGATGAGCTCAGGTCAAGGAGACTGCCGGTAGTGGAGATTGCCATGAAGAGCGATCTCCGTGGCGTGGCAAAAGAGGGGGCGGTGCCGGCTTCTGTCTGCGATGCGGAGCGGAGTCGTGGCAGGGTGCTGGAGGCATTGTCGCGGGCGGTGCCTTCCGATTTCGGCAGGCAGGATCTTCTCAGGGGTTTGGTAAGGCCGGGGGATATTGTGATGCTTGTCATGCCGCAGGATTCCCAGGCCCCTGTGGGCAGACTGATTTTGCCTCAGGTCCAGACCATCCGCGCCCTTCTTGACTCCGGGTGCGTGCCTGTATGCTGCACTCCGGCCACAATGCCCCGGGCGTTGGAGGGCTTGTCGGCTGCGCCGTCGCTGGTGATCACAGACTCCCAGGTGTTTGCGGAGGTGTATGCCATGAAGCCCCGGGAAAGCCGTCTGACCTCGTTCTCGATACTCATGGCCGGCTTCAAGGGTGATATCGGATGTTTTGTGGAGGGGGCCGGAATGGTTGACAGGCTTTCGCCGGGCGACCGTGTGCTGATAGCCGAGAGTTGCGCCCATGCTCCTAAGAATGAGGATATAGGGAGGGTCAAGATTCCGGCGTTGCTCCGCCGCAAGGTAGGCGAGGGTCTGGCGATAGATTTTGCAAGGGGTGTGGATTTCCCGGAAGACCTGACGCCTTACTCGTTGGTGATACATTGCGGAGGCTGTATGTTCAATCGGCGCCACATCCTGAGCCGCGTGGAGCGGTGTCGCCGCCAGGAGGTGGCGATTACCAACTATGGTATTCTCCTGGCGCGTCTGAAGGGTATCCTCGACAAGGTTGTGTATTGACTGAGGTCGTCGTGTCGGGGAGAATGTTTTGTCGTGTCGTGGAAAAAATATGTTTTAGAACATATGGAAATATTTGTAAAATTCTGCAAGAATGTTAAATTTGCAGGATGAAGAAGCCCCGGGTCCTGTATTCATGTTGTCAGATTCTGTAACCGACACGGCCAGATATGGATCGCGGAGTACGCTTTTCCATTCTATAACAATGATAGTCAGTTGATTATGAAACGCATATCGATACCATACCTTACTCTGCCGGTCATCATGGCAGCGATTGTCTCCATATTGCCGTCGTGCGCCTCCGACGACCCCGACGGGATTCATAGGGAGCCGATGCCAAGGAAGGCGATAAAGCTTACGGAGCCCGTGATGGGCGCGGCCGTCGACCTGGTGGATTTCTATTACCGGTTCACGCTCGACATGACGGGATATGTCGACGCGAAAGGTGGCGGTGCCGACAGGAATGTAGTCGTGTCGCCTCTGTCGGCGGCAATGTCGTTCGCGATGGCTGCCAACGGCGCGGATGAGGATATGCGTGACGGCTACGCGCGCTATCTTGGCGTGAAGGATATGAGGGGAATCAACGATTTCTGTCAGGTGCTTCTCGACAAGCTTCCGGAGGCGGACAATACCTCGCAGTTTAATATCGTAAATTCGGTATGGGTGAACAGCGGCCGGAATCTGACGCTGACCGACGACTATTCCTATGTCGTGGAGACAAAGTATATGGCGGATATAATTTACCGCGATTTTGTAAACGACAACGAGGCGTCGCTCAAGGCGATGAACGACTGGTGCTCGTCGCATACGGCGGCAAAGGTGGAGCAGCATTTCGGCGCTCTTGATCCGGGCACTCTCGTTGTGATGCTTAACGCCCTGTATTTCAAGGGTCTGTGGAGCGATGTCGTTTTTGACTCCTCGCGCACTGTCGCTGCTACGTTCCATGGCGGAAAGGGGGATTCGGAGGCCATGATGATGGAATCGGGCTGCTACAAGGGCCTTTATGCCAGCGACGGCGAATTCGAGTTTTTCCGTCTTCATTTCGGCAACGATGCGTTCTGCATCGATGTGGTTGTGCCGGAGGAGGGGAAGCCGGGGGCAACGCTTGATGCCAGGAGGCTCTCCGCGCTCCGCAAGGCGTCGAAGGATACGATGGTGAGATGTTTTCTTCCGAGGTTCTCTGTCAGCGGGAATCATGATTTGTCGGATATGCTGAGAAGCATCGGAAAGGCGTCACTGCTGAGTCATGACCTTACGATGTTCACTACTCCGGAGAATGGCGTGGTCGCATACAACCAGTCGGTATGTTTCTCCATCGACGAGACAGGAGCAGGGGCGGCCTCAGTGGTGTCGGGCGAGTTGACCGACTCAATGGCCGAGGAGGCGAATGAGACCGTGGTCCGTGTCGATCGTCCGTTCTATTTCTTCATCAGCGAGTTCAGCACAGGCGCATGCATCCTCTCGGGCCGCATCTCCGACCTTGATATTAACTGAGCGGGAGGGCTTTGGGGTTCTTCTCGCGGTAGGCGGTGTAGGCCTTCTCGATCTCGAGTTTTCTCAGGGAATCCTCGTATTTGGTCAGGTTGGACTCTTTTGCGTAGGGGGAGCGGAGAGGGCGGTGGAGCCATCCCTTCACTATCTTTTCCCCCTCCTTGAGCAGGGCTTCCCCTTCGGCATCGAGATAGGTGGATCTGAAGATTTCCCATATATACTCCACCGCGTCGTCGGAGGGATGCGTCAGGTCGGAGGCGTAGAAACGGTAGTCGCGAAGGTCGTCGTTGACAATCTCGTAAGCCGGGAAATAGGAGCAGAAAGGGAGACGGGAGCAAAGCCGCTCTACAGCAAGGAGCAGCGTGGCCTTGGAACGCGCGTTCCCCTCGAAACCATCCTTGAGATGACGCACCGGACTGACGGTGAAGATTATCTCCAGACCGGGAAACATCCGCCTCATGTCCATGGCAAGACTTTCCCAGCATTCCACAATCTCATCGATCGACAGACGGCGGCGCGTGAACATCGAGGCCGGCTGCTTGTGGCAGTTCGCCACGACATATTCCGGACGCCCGGCGAGGAAATAACACCAGGCAGTGCCGAAAGTGACGAAAAGAGCCTTGCCCGCCGTCATGTCGCTGCGCAGACTGTCGCCCATGCGCAGCATCATCTGCGTCATGTCGGATGAATATTCCGAAGAGGTCTTTGAGTCGAAGAGCCAGGAGCGCAGGAAGCGTCCCTCTTTGAACAAAGTATCCTTGAAAATGGCGACCGGATTCTTCTCGAAAAGCAGAAGGCGGACAGCCCGCTCGATGGATAGCGGATTGTAGAGCGTTCCCGCAGGATTTGACGCTTTCCACAGGCAGCGTCGCATCCTGGCTGCGATGTTCTCGGCGAAGCATGAGCCCAGGAGCACCACCGGGCGCATGGGACTGAGATTGACGTCCCCTCTCACAGGTTTGTATTCTGTTCTGAATTTCATATCAGACGCAAAATTAACAAAATCATTCCTAAAATCAGCACCGACGGTTGTGTAATCGGCGGAAAATGACTAACTTTGCGGCGGTTTTGCAATCTCTGGCAAGACATGGAGGCTTGTTACATTGCAAATTAATTAAACATAAGCAATAAAAATGGACTTGATTAAGATCGCGGAGGAGGCTTTCGCCACTCCCAAAAAGAAATTCGATGACTTCGGCCCCGGCGACACAGTAACCGTGGCTTACCGTATCAAAGAGGGTAACAAGGAGAGAATCCAGCAGTATCGCGGCGTTGTGATCCGCATCAACGGCCACGAGGACAAGAAGCGCTTCACCGTCCGCAAGATTTCCGACGGAATCGGCGTGGAGAGAATCTTCCCCATCGAATCCCCCTTCATCGAATCAATCACTGTCAACAAATACGGTAAGGTGCGCCGCGCCAAACTGTATTACCTGCGCAACCTCACCGGCAAGAAGGCCCGCATCAAGGAGCGTTACGTCAAGAAGGCGAAATAAAGACCGCCGTAAAGACATCCTCCCCGGCCGCGCCGGAAGAGACGAGACAGAGATACAGACACCCCGCCATGCGCCGAAGCGCGTCAGCGGGGTGTCGGTTTTTGTATTTGGATTTTTTTTACTATATTTGCAAGCTGATTCAGAGTTAATCGGATTCGGAACCCAAAGATAGAACGAAAAGAAATATAACTACATAACATATGTCAAGCAAAGCAATGCTGGTCATCCTCGACGGCTATGGCCTCGGTGACCATAAGAAAGACGATGCGATCTATAACACACCCACTCCCTACATGGACTCCCTCATGGCGGAGTATCCCCATTCCCGTCTCCAGGCAAGCGGCGAGAGCGTGGGCCTGCCTGACGGACAGATGGGCAACTCGGAGGTGGGTCACCTCAATATCGGCGCAGGACGCGTGGTTTACCAGGACCTGGTGAAGATCAACCGCGCCATCGCCGACGGCTCCTTCGCCGAAAATCCCGAGATAAAGAGCGCCTTCAGCTATGCCCGCGACCATAACGTGCCCATCCACTTCATGGGGCTCGCCTCAGGCGGCGGCGTACACTCCTCTCTCGGCCATCTCTACGCCCTCTGCGACACCGCAAAGGCATACGACCTCCAGAAGGTATATATCCACGCATTCATGGACGGCCGCGACACCGACCCCCGCAGCGGAGCCGGATTCCTGCGCGAGATCGAGCAGCATTGCAGCAAGAGCGCCGGCGTCATTGCGTCTGTAATCGGCAGATACTACGCCATGGACCGCGACAAACGCTGGGAGCGTCTCAAGGAGGCTTACAACCTGCTCGTATACGGCGAGGGACGCCATGCCGAGGATATGCCCAAGGCTGTGGAGCAGTCGTATGAGGAGGGTGTGACCGACGAGTTCATCAAGCCCATCGTCAACGACCGTGTAGACGGACGCATCGGCGCCGGACACGTGGTGATATTCTTCAACTACCGCAACGACCGCGCCAAGGAGCTCACAACCGTGCTCACCCAGCATTCCGAGGACGGCATGAATCCCATTCCTGACCTTCAGTATTACTGCATGACCCCCTACGACGACTCCTTCAAGGGTGTGCACATACTTTTCGCCAAATCCGACGTGCCCAACACCCTCGGCGAGTATCTCAGTGCCAACGGCAAGAAGCAGCTCCATATCGCCGAGACAGAGAAGTATGCCCACGTCACATTCTTCTTCAACGGCGGACGCGAGGCTCCCTACGAGGGGGAGGACCGTATCCTTGTCCCCTCGCCGAAGGTGGCCACTTACGACCTCCAGCCCGAGATGAGCGCTCCGGAGGTGACACGCAAGCTTGTGGAGGCAATCGACTCGGAGAAATATGATTTCATCGTGGTCAATTTCGCCAACGGCGACATGGTAGGCCACACCGGCGTCTATCCCGCCATCCAGAAGGCTGTCGAGACGCTTGACGTCTGTGTGCGCGACGTGGTGGAGGCCGGGAAGGCCCACGGCTACCAGACAATCATCATCGCCGACCACGGCAACGCCGACCATGCCATCAACGAGGACGGCACTCCCAACACGGCCCACTCGCTTAATCCCGTGCCTTTTATCTATATCGGCAACAAGGATGCCAAGGTGGCCGACGGTCGTCTTGCCGACGTGGCTCCCTCGCTGCTCCACATCATGGGGCTGCCCCAGCCGGCCGACATGACGGGCAACGACCTTATCTCGGAGTGAAAGTCACGACAAGCTTCATGTGATGAGGAATAGAAATTTCATAACAGCGGCCGCCGCCGCGCTTCTCCTTTGCGGGGGGGCGCGTGCGGCGGCCGAGTCGTTGGTGATACTCCACACCAACGACACCCATTCGAATATAGAGCCTGACTCCCACGGTCAGGGGGGCGTATTGCAGCGTAAGGCCATAATCGATTCCGTGAGGAAAGCCGAGAAGAACGTGATACTCGTCGACGCCGGCGACATGGTGCAGGGCACACTTTTTTTCAAGTATTTCAAGGGGGATGTGGAATATCCGCTTATGAACATGATGGGCTACGACATCCGTATCCTCGGCAACCATGAGTTTGACAACGGCATGAAGGAGCTTGCCCGCCATTACCGGAAGGTGAAGGGAGCCCGTCTCTCCGCCAACTACGACTTCACCGGCACAGAGCTCGAGGGTGTCTTCGACCCATACGTTATAAAGAAAGTAGGAGGGAAAAAGATAGGGTTCATCGGACTCAACGTTGATCCGGCGAGTCTCATATCCCCGACATGTATATCCGTCAGATTCAAGGATATAATCCAGACTGCCAACGCCACGGCGGAATATCTCAAGGATAAGAAGCATTGCGACCTCGTGGTGGCTGTGACGCATATCGGCTATACGGGGGTCAACGGCAAGACCACCGACGTGGACCTGGCCCGGGCGAGCCGCGACATCGACATCATCATCGGTGGCCACAGCCATACCACGGTTGACCCGCGTCATCCGGAGAAAACGCCGTACCTGATCGACAATGCCGAGGGCAGGCCGGTGCTGATTGCCCAGACGGGCAAGTACGGGCGCAATATCGGTTATATCAGGATAGATCTTGACGCGCTCAAAGGTGCCACGGGTAAGGACTTCGGTTATGAGCTGATACCTGTTACCGACCGGTTCGCCCCGGAGCAGCTCGACAAGGCAATGGATGATTTCCTCGCTCCTTACCGACATGCCGTTGACTCGGTCAACAGCCGTGTGATAGCCTATAGTGCCCTGACGATGCCGAATGGCGAGGGCACCGGTCCGCTGGCAAATTTCACGGCCGACTTCGGGCTGCGCTACGGGCGTCACAAGGCGGACTCGCTGCGGGCGGCGGGCGTCGACATCGCACCGGTGGATTTCGCGCTGATGAATTTCGGCGGCATCCGCCAGACGATGGAGGAGGGCCCGGTGACGGAGGGGCAGATACTCTCCACGTATCCTTTCTCCAACCATTACGTGATAGTGAGGATCAAGGGAAGTGATTTCATCGAGGCCATGAAGGCGGCGGCGAAACGCGGCGGCGAGGCCGTGAGCGGCAATGTCAGGGTCCTTACCGATAGCCTGTGGAATGTCACTAAGGTAATCATCGACGGCGAGGAGATGGATCCGGACAAGGAGTATGTGATGGGCTCGATCGATTATGTCGTGGAGGGGAACGACGACATGGTGACGCTTGCCAACCATGAGGCTGTGTGGCGTGATGATGTGGAGGTAGCGGCGCCTATCATGAAGTATGTGGTGGATTATGGTCGCCGTGGCGAGCCTATATTGCCTGACCCTACACCGAGGTTCATGCGTGAGGCGGTTCCGGCTAAGAATTGAGATAGGATGAGATTCCGCAGGGCTAATCTAGCTAATCTAGCTAAGATAGCTAATCTAGGTAAGATAGCTATTTTAGCTCTGCTGCTGTGTTCCTGCGGGCCGAAGGCCCCGGCCAAGACCGATAGCGCTCACTCCGTTGAGCTGAGCGACCTCACCGGTGAGGCTTACCGTTGGGCTGACTCCCTGTTGGAGTGTATGACGGTGGAGGAGCGTGTGGGTCAGCTGGTTATGCCGTCCATTTATGCGAGCGGCGATGCCGCGACGTTGCGCAGGCTGCGGCAGTATGCGGCTCAGATGCATGTCGGTGGGGTGGTGTTGCTGAAAGGGGATCTGAATTCGGCTGCGGTGATGGCGCGGGCTGTGCAGCGGCAGGCGTGTGGCGGGGCGATTGTGGCTATTGATGCGGAATGGGGATTGGCGATGCGTCTGAGCGATGCGCCGCATTATCCGTCGAACGGCAGCCTCGGTCGCAGTGCCGACGAGGAGTTGATGTTCGATTACGGACGCGAGATTGCACGGGAGTGTCGCAGGGTGGGAATCAATATGCTGTTGGGGCCGGTGGTTGACGTAGTGCCCTCGGGGGGGAGTGGCGTCATCGGGAAGCGGTCGTTCGGGTCGGATCCGCATCGTGTGGCTGATCTTGCGGTGGCTTATGCCGCTGGTGTCGAGAGCGGGGGAGTGGTGAGTGTGGCCAAACATTTCCCTGGTCACGGGAGTCCGAAGGGGGACAGTCACAGGACGCTGCCGGTGGTGGACCGCGACTTGGCGGAGCTTGACAGTGTTGACCTGTATCCTTTCAGACAATATATCGACAGGGGGTTGAGCGGCGTGATGGTAGGTCATCTGGCTGTGCCGGCCCTCGACAGTGTGGCGCGTCCGGCGGCGGTGTCGCCGGTGGTGGTAGGGGATATGCTGCGTGGCAGGCTGGGATTCCGTGGACTTGTGTTGACGGATGCGCTGAATATGGCCGGAGCATCGGGTTATGGTGCTGTCGATGCCATTATGGCGGGTGCGGATATTGTGGTAGCTCCGGCTGATACTGAGGTGGAGCTGAAGGCACTGCTTGAGGCCGTCGCAAAAGGGAAGCTGGCAATGGAGACGGTAAACGAGCGGTGCCGGCGTATTCTGTTCTATAAGTATCTGCTTGGGGTAGGACGAGAGCGGGAGTTGGCTGACGCCCCGGGTCTTGACGCTGGTTCTGACGCCGGGTACGACGATCTTCACGAGGATGTCTCCTCTTCCGAGGCCGACAGCATCGGCGCTCGGCTACGCCGTGTCGCGACCCGGTAATCGTTATTTTTGGAGGTAACTGGGGGTGTTGAGGGTGCGGAGGGCGTCTTCGAGGGTCTCGCCTTCGGCGAGATGGAGGCGTTGGCGCAAACGCCAGCGTGACTGGTGGACGGACTCGGGCTTGATGTTCATCAGGCGTGCTATCTTCTTGTTGTCCAGCTCCATCAGAATGTAGCAGGCAAGGTTTACGTAACTGTCGGCGATGCCGGGACAGCGTTCGCGTAGCCGGCGGGTGAAATCAGGATTAACCGTATCGAACATATCCTGGAAAGTCTCCTCAGTGTCATGTTCAAGCAGATGGCTCTTTATGGTTGACTCCAGCTGACGCGCGTTCTGTTCCTTTATCCCGCCGTCACGTCGCATGTCGGAAAGCTCGTTTTTCAGAACATCGAGCAACTGGTCCTTCTCCTGTATCGACAAAGTAGTGGCTGTTACCTTGCGGCGCGTCTTCTCCAATTGCAACTCCTTCTCCATTGCCAGCATCCTGGCACGGATATGCCGTCGGTTGAGCATCAGGGCCACGATCACGCCGGCGGCAATCAACACCACTATTACGAACGCCCATACCATCGTGCGCCGGAAAGTCGCATCGGCATAGTCTTTCTCCATCGCCTTCATCTCATGTAGCGCACTGAGACGCAATACCTCCGAAGACTGGCGCTTCATCCTTACAGAATCTTCATAGAGCTCATAATTAACCCGACATTTGAGGGCGCTGTCGGCATTTCCGATTAACGATTGGGCCAGCCCTGCATTAAACCAGATTATTGCCTTATGATTGTAGTCTTTTGCGAAAGTCAGATTTCTAATCGACAAATCGGCATAGAAGGATACTGAATCGAGATTCCCGTTTCTATAATTATGATTGGCGAGCAGGGCCTCATATAGAGCGCGAAGGTTGCGGTAACGTAAGTTATCCTTTATCTGGGCATATGCTTGGTAGAGATATTTAATGCTGTCGGTGGAGACATATAGATTTCTGGGAATCAGATTCATGGCAAAGGTATCTCTTTCAAATGCCGGATTTCCAATAAGGGAAATCATTATGGAATCTGAGGAATTTTTGTTCCCAGCATCACTTAAAACACGTGCGATATTTATTTTGTTTTTTATCGGTAGTATGGAATATCCCGATTGGATATACAGTTGATTGGATAAATAAAGATTCTCGATTGCTTTATCGTTTTCTCCAATCAGATTGAGGAGATTTCCCATATTGGTCAGACCATATGCCTCGAAAGCTTTGTCGCCTGACTTTCTGGCGTATTCTATGCATCGTTCAAAAAGGCGGTATTGCGTGCCGCCGTCGATAGTGTCGCTCTGTGTGCAGAGAAGGGAGTTCATGCGCAGATAGTCGTATTCGTGGTTAATGGAATCGTTGAGTTGAAGAGCCTTTTTGATTGTTTTTATGGCGGAGTCATAGTTTTCGAGTCTGCCGAGAAATTTTGACTTCCAGTATAAGGTACGCGATAGGCGCAGCTTCCGGTTTGTGGAATCCGTATTGACGATAGATTCCATCCGTTCGATGGACCGGGCTATGGAGTCGTAAGGTACATAGTCGTTGAACTGCCATTCGATTTTCTCGGTCAGGGAGTCGAACTCCCCTCCGGCCGGTTTCCAGGCAGCGTGTCGGAGAGTCTCCTGGCGATGGCAGCCGAGAGTGAGAGCCGTGAAGAGCGTAATGAGTATGTAGAGGAATCTGCGCATAGTGGTGAGACTGTTTTGGGTGCAAATATAGACAAAATCTATGAAAAACAGCAGAAAAATGCCGTCAGTAGAGGCTCAGTAGAGATGCCCGGGGCGCGGACGTCCCCAATGCGGTTTAGCTAAGAGCTATTTAGTTGGTATAGCCATGTTGGTCGATTAGCGAGCGTGGGCGCCAGGCCCTCCGGGCCTGGCATAGATACTGATACGGCATTACGCCTTGACTAAACCGCATTGGGGACGTCTCCAGCCCCTGTTTTTTGTTAAAAATGCTGCTTTTTGAGGCCAGTAGAGACCCAGTAGAGATGGAAAAGTTGGCGGATGCCTGACAAGGCTGTAATTTTGCCACCGATTTATTAACCTTTTAACACAACAGACGATATGAAGAAAATTGTCAACAGAGTAGTCTGGCTGCTGATGCTCCTCGCAGCGTCGGCCACGGCCCAGGCACAACCAGCGAAGGGAAACGCTCCCTACGCACAAAAGGATAAGACCACCCTCGCAGAGTTCGACAAACTGCTCGGCAAGGATATGGTCATCGACCCGAGCACCATGAAGAACTTCCGTTTCTCCACCGACGACATCACGGATCCGCGTGAGCGCGAGATGCTCCGCGACCGGATGCGTGCCAACCGACCCGCCAAGCAGAACAAGGCACTCAAGGAGGGAGAACCGCTCTATACTGTGAAATGCGTTTTCAAGGGTGAGGATATGCCCTATTTCGCAATCTACAATCCTGATTTCTTTTTAGAGTCAAGAAAGGGTGTCTGGTTTGAGCAGGAGGAAACAGACACATATTATTTCCAGGTACCGGCAGGAACATATGATGTATTCACCCATTATTACAGTTATGTGGAGGATATGAGCGGTTTTGCAAACATTGTCCATGAAGATATTGTAGTTGACGGTGATACAGAGGTGGAGTTCTCCGCTGAAGAGTTGACCGAAAAGGTCGTGATAAAGCCAATGCTCCGTGACGGAAGAGAAGCTGTTCTTCCTACCTATATTGAATTGGATGAAGAGCCATGGTATGAACTTGATTATACTAATGCCACAGCTGAATTTTCATATTTGAATTATATTCTGTTTCGTGAAGACTGCGAATATATAGCCAGTGGATATGCAGAAGCTGATTGCTTGGTGCCGGGATGGAATGAGGAGACGGTTTTCCTTAGCAATAAGCTCTCAGATAAATATCATTATGTCTTTGAGTATTTTCTATGTGATGACAAGGGTGAATTTCAGATTTCCACTACCGATATGGTTGGAAGTGAAAGTGGCGTTGTAGAAAGTTACAATAAGGATTATGTGAGATTTGATGTTCCCAAATTCAGCGAGACTCCATTGTATAACGAGTATGGAGTTGAAAAGTTTCATACTGCAGTCTCCGGTCTGATATGGTATGACGACATCCAAGTTGGTGGAGGAGGAATGTATTCGGAAAAAACGGAACCCGACGTTTACTGGACTTGTCAACCGTTTGCCTATAACGTAAACGTAAAGTCTCCTATTGCAGTGACCAATGTTCAAGCTGAGAAAACAGTGACCTATGAGGAAGACGGTCATGAATTTTCGGAAGTACAAAGAGCTGAGATGATAGATATACCAGCATTATATAATGGATATCAATGGGAATACATCAACCAGAATCATTCGCAATATGGCAATTTTAGTTATCAACGTCCTGCGGACGGAGGTCCGATCGTTGAGTATCCCGGTGTCCCGGCCTATTGTTATTTCGCAGACGGAATAACACAACCCATAGGAAACTCGTCTCCTATTCTATCTGTTATGAATCAGATAAATGTATTTCCGGATGCCACAATATTCCGGTTTGATCCCGATGCTTATATAGGCAGATATGGGGAAGTCCGTAATTGTGACTGGTGGAAACGTCAGATTGAGGTGAAGCTTGACGGAAAGAAGGTATTCGACAATTCCGATGGCGGGAATCTTGATAGTTGGTGTATCGAAAATTCGACCGACGGTCACGAAAAGGGTGTAATCGAGGCTACGTTCATCGATACCAATGTGCTTGTTGACGAGACGATTACTGGTTATAACCATACGACTATTACAGTTGATGAGCGTAACGAGGATCTCTGCACCCCGACCCCTCAGATGCTGATTTTCAAAAACACCGCTGGAGCCATTACCGACCGTTTCGATAAAGCAGAGGATGGTGTGATAGAGTTCTCAGCCGGTGATTTCAACTGGTTTGACAATGGTGATGTGTGGGGGTACACCTGCGACGAGGCCGACGTGAAGGTTGAGTACGCTCCCTATGGGGAGGATAGTTTCGAGCCGATTGAAGTAGAGGAGATTCCAGAGAACTACTATATGCCCGGTTTCGGGTATTTCTACCGTGGGTCGCTCAGGGATGTGGCTCAGAAATCGTCAAACGGCTGGTTTGACGTCCGCTTCACCCTTACCGACAAGGCCGGCAACAGGATGGTGCAGCGCGTGTCGCCGGCGTTCAGGATTGAGGCCAATGTCGGAGTCGCCCCGGTGATTGCGGATGGGATGCGCATCAGTTGTGATGAAGGGCGCGTGAGAGTCAGCGGCGAGGGTGTCGCCCGTATGGAGCTTTACAGCACGGACGGAAGGCTGGTGGGGGTTGCCTCCGGCAACGAACTTAACGCCTCCGGGTATCGTGGCCTCGGCATCGTGAGGGTCACAGACACCAGGGGCGCGACAACAACCGCAAAGGTAATCGTAGGATAAGAGAGGATATGATTTTGAAAGCGGATGGGTGATTGCTGTCACAGCAATCATCCCATCCGCTCCTTTTTTGTAAAAATATGTTTTATAACATATAAAAAGATTTTGAATTTATAATAAATCCTGTTAAATTTGCGGTGGAATAGGATTTGCCGTTATTCGAGGATAATCTGCCGGACTCCTGTCTGAGACATGATTTGCATAACGCAGGACTTGTGAATGATAGTATAAACCATTTAAAACCAAAAATTTATGAAACGAATTGTGTTGTTTCTATCCGGTATTCCGCTTCTCCTGGCGGGATGTCAGAGCGAGGAGTCAGAGAATGCCTTGCTTGAGAGTCAGCGGCGGACAGACGTGGCCGAGCTTGCCGGCGTTGGGCATGACATCGCGGTCAACATCCTTGCGTCGCGGTTCGGCGGTTACCGTTCCGGTCAGCGTCAGACACGGGCGATGGATGGATTCACTCTGACACCATATGTGGTGGAAGGAGACACCCTGCTGTATGTGGCACAATACGACGAGGGTTGGGAGATTTACTCAGCCTCGCATGCCGCCAACATGGTGCTTTTCTCCTCCGACGAGGGGGTGTTTGACATGGAAGACCCTTCCATGCCCGAACAGCTTAGATTCCTTATCAAGGAGAATGCGGCCGCTATTGGGGAGATACCGGATGACACTGATTACATCGATCCCTCATGGGGCGGAATCGCCTTGACCGCCGATGAGCTGTCGCAAGGCGATATCACAGTGCGGGAAGATGACGGTGGCCGCAGGAAGATTCAGGAAGGCGATCTCCCTCCCGGACGATGGGTGCTTCTTGAGGTGGAGGAAACAGGCTCCGAGACCTACATATCACCCAAGTTGATAAAGACGAAGTGGGGGCAGAACGCCCCGTGGAACGCTTATGCGAAATGGGTGATAGACACGGAGGATAATGTTTTGAAACAATGTCTTGCAGGCTGTACTCCGGTGGCATTTTCACAATATATGTATTTTACACATTTTAAGGATGGAATTCCGGCAACGGCTCCTTCAAAAGCATATCCGCTTTCCTATATACATGGAAATATATATGATTATAGTTTTATAAACTTTGAATCAGAAGTTTGGGATAAAATGTTACAGCGGTATTATTATGGTAGGAGTGCTAACGAGGCAGCTTTGTTGATAGGAAATACCGGAAGAGAATTAAACAGCAGATATGGTCTTAAAAGAACGCAAACAGAAGTGTTACAAAGCGTTTTGCCTTATCTGAATAAGACATATGGTTTACAGTTCTCTTGTGAAATATTCTCTATCGAGACGCTGAAGGAATCAATTGATGTAAAGGGCTATCCCTTGCTGGCGGATATTTTTTCAAATAGGAAATCAGACGGTACGCTTAGTGAAAATACTGGCCACACATTGATAATCGACCAATATAAGGAGACCACTAATACGTTCAGATATCTATATGCGTTGCAAAGGGATCCGCTTCCGCCTGGAGAAAAAGATAAATGGCTTGAGGATGAGGTGGATATGAATGGAAATATTATAAATTATGCCTATACGAACGAAGTTACAAAGTCTTATTCCTATGATAATGTCTCAATGAATTGGGGATGGGATGGGTTATATGATGATGTTTTTTACTCACCGGTAGGCGGTTGGGATGCAGATGGTGTAAGTTATAATTTGACCCATTATATATATAATAGGAATGATTGAATGGACAGGCATTTAATGTAAATATGATTTATTAAAATTTAATATAATAAGAAGGATATGAAACGAACAATAAAAATCGGTTTTATAGCTCTCTTGATGCTATCAATGTTTATGGGATGTCAGTCTGACAGCCCGGAAGATTCGCCGAAAGTCACTGTGTCAAGAATGGCGATAGAGTTGGATAGCAAGACAAGAGCGACGGCTTATGATCTTGTAGACTATTACCGTCGTTTCACCATTGATATGGTTGAATACGTGGATAATAAGGAAGATATTAAGGATAAGAATGTCGTTGTGTCGCCATTGTCAGCGGCTATGGTTCTCGCCATAGCGGCAAATGGAGTGGATGAGACGTCGCAGCATAATTATATGGAATATCTTGGTGTCAATGATATCGAGTGTCTTAACAGTTATAGTCGTATCCTACTTGACAGACTACCTGAATCAGACAACACTTCCTTATTCCGTATGGAGAATTCAATTTGGGTAAACAAGGACAGTAATCTGAAATTGTCTGAGAGATATGCCTCAGAGATGTCTTCTGATTACAGTTGCGATATCTTTTATCAGGATTTCAGTGATGTCAATGCGTCGGTAGATGCTCTCAACAAGTGGTGTGCTGCAAATACGGGAAGCCGAATATCGAATCATTTCGAGAATCTTGATCCGAACGTTCTTGCCGTTATTTTAAATGCGGTATGTTTCAAGGGTAGATGGGTCGACAATCTGTTCAATAAGTCAGATACCAAAGAGGATATATTTCACGGTCTAAAAGGAGATGGTAAGGCTTATATGATGGAGTCTGGGTTTAATGAGTCTCTATATTCAGAATATGATGGTTTTGAATTTTTTAGCCTCAAATTTGGTAACGGAGCTTTCAGTTTGGACATAATACTTCCTCCAGCGGCTGAAACTTCCGCGAGATTGGATCTTGCCAAGATAAAGCAACTGCTCGGCTCTTCATATGAAACTTCCGTAAAAGTCTATATGCCAAGATTCAATATTAGTGGTAATGGTGATATATCCGGGATGTTGGAATCAATAGGAAGAGGAGGTCTCAATGTTGCAAAGCTGATAATGTTTACATCATTACGAGATGGAGTCATATCATATAGACAGTCAGCATCTTTTTCTGTGGATGAGTCGGGAGCGGTGGCTGCCTCTGTCACATCCGGAACTATCATGTCAGGAGCAGCCGTATCGAATGGCCATAAACAAAAGGTGGTAGTAAAGGTTGACCGTCCGTTCTACTTCTTCATCAGCGAGTTCAGTACCCGCGCGTGTATCCTTTCGGGTCGTGTGGCAGATATTTAGTTTGTGACTGTAAAAAGTTTTACAAAATATTGGAAATGTCGTTGTAAGTTGTTAATTTTGCATTAATAAAGGACAGATGCCGGAGGTTATATGGGATTCCACCTCCCTGATGTCAAAAAACAACGGAGTCCCGTTTAGCGTTTTATGAATAGGAAATTGATTCCAATCATGGCAATGTTCATCGCCTTGGCCGGATGCACTCAGGAGGAGTCTGGGTTGCAGACTCCGGAAAAAGGAGATGGTCTGGGTCGCGTCAAGTCGTTGGTGTCGAGGTTTATGTCAACCACAAGAGCTGGCGAGGCAGATGCGTGGAGCCTGGAGATTGTAAGCGTCTCGACCCGGTTTTACGACGATGCCGGGTCGGAGGTGAAAACCGGGATCAGCACAAGAGGTATGGATTCTGCCGATGTCTTCCCGTTGTCTACAGTTGTGTTCAACAGCGGTGACGAGACAGGTTACTGTTTGTTGTCGGATGATTCCCGCCTGGACGAGGTATATTTCTTCACCATGGCAGGAAGTGTCTCGGACACGGCATATAACGCGCCGTTGAGAGACTATATAAATGCAGTGCCGAAAATCGCGGCGTCAGAGCTGTCCGGCGTTACGGTGAATGGAGATTACCAGGAGGCCAGGAGCGTAGGGCCAATAGTGAAATATAAGTGGGGTCAGGGCTATCCGTTCAATCTCGTGGCCCCGATGTGTACAGGACCGGATTGTAGAAACAACGAATTCCAATCCCACCAGCCAGTCGGGTGCGGGCCTCTCGCTCTTGCAGAGTTCTTTGCAACGACAAGGAATCTGGGTCAATATTCAGATATTGATTTCGACAAATTGCCACTGACTAATGAGGATGTGGAGAGCGGACAGATTGACAACATTATGAGATTCATGAATCAGATGACAAATGCGTGTGGCGTTTCGTTTGGATGTTCTTGCAATGGAGGACATGGGTCTGGCATTTCTAGGGATGGTTTTTATAAAATGTATCAATTCCTTATAGGATTGCGATATCCGACAGACTATTGTCCGAGTCAGAATCTGGATGCTAACAAGCTTTACAAGGAGCTGAAAATAGGGGCCCCGCACCTCGTGGGAGGTATTGATAAGAATGACGGGCAATATGGACATGTATGGTTGATTGACGGATTGAAGGACATTGTCAAAGGATGCCTTTACCATTGTGTTTGGGGTTGGAACGGTCGCAGCGACGGCTGGGTGAAAGGAAATTATTATAGCCCGACCGGGACAGGATATGAATTTTCCAAAGAACAATACCATATTTATATAACAGACCCGATTTTGGGATACATAAATACGAACAAGTAAAAATACTGACAACAAAAACAAATAGAGATGAAAAAGTTTAAATTAATAGTGATTCTCATTCTCGGGTTGATAGGTATGGAAGCGAGTGCCGAGTCTATGCTGGATGGAATCACTTGGCAGTATGACAATAAGATATGGGATGATGCCCATGGTATATCGTATGACGAGCTGGTGTCTACCACCATCCTGAAAGCGGAGGGGGATACAATAGTGGGAGGTGAGACCTATAAAAAGATTTATGAGAGGACATACCGTCACAGTCCCCGTATTTTGCTTAAAAATGGTAATCGTCCGAGCCTGTTCACCCTTGTCAGGGAGGATGACGGGAAAATATATTTTATAGAAAACGAAGGGGACACGGAAGGAAAGCTGATTTTCGACTTCAACCTTGAGGAAGGGGAGGAGGTAGAGGCCTGGACATTCCGTTCGCTTGACGAGACATTGCCCTCAGATAAATATAGAATGGTAGGTTTGGAGAAAACTACGTTTTTATCCTCCGGAATAACATATCCGGCCATCCGGGTCGCAAAGTATGATATTCCTTCCGGAATGTTTGTCTATGATGAATATTGGGTTTACGGAATAGGAAAACCGATAGGCTGTATGTTTGGCTGGGATTTCAGTTTTGGCGGCTCCACCCCTGCAAAGACCATTTATTCGGCGGATGGCGAGATAATCTATTTCACTGAAGACGTCATCAATGATGAGAGATTCAACGGCACGGGTGTGGAAGGTGTCAATGTCGCGGATACTCAGGAAGAAACTTATGGAGTCAACGGTTTGCGGTTAAGGGAAAATTCAAAAGGAATCCATGTGAGCCGGGGAAAGAAGATTATGAATTAAGTGACTGACGAAATTTTAAGAAACGCGCTCTAAAGGTCGGCCCCGGACGTATGAATCCGAGGCCGGCTGTTTTGCTTGGTCAGCGCAGGGCGGCGAGGTATTTGCCGAGGATGTCGAACTCGATGTTGACGCGGATGCCAGGCTCGATACGGCAGAAATTCGTGTGGTCGTGGGTATAGGGGATGATGGCCACGCGGAAACTGTCGCGCGTCGGGTCGCAGACCGTCAGGCTCACGCCGTTGACACATACCGACCCCTTGTCGACGGTGACATAGCCCTTGCGCCTCATTTCATCCGGCACATCATATTTAAATGTGTAATACCACGAGCCGTCGGCCTCCTCGACACCCACACACTCGGCTGTCGTGTCTACGTGCCCCTGCACGATATGGCCGTCAAGACGCCCGTCGAGACGCATCGACCGCTCCAGGTTGACAAGATCGCCAACCTTCAGACTTCCGAGATTCGACCGCTCCAGGGTCTCCTTTATTGCCGTCACCGTATACGTGCCGTCGCCCGGCAGCGACACCACCGTCAGGCAGACACCGTTGTGGCTCACGCTCTGGTCGATGCGGAGTTCATCGACAAACGAGCATCTGAGGGTGAGATGAAGATTTCCCTCCTCGTGGCGCAGACCGACAACTTCGGCCGCCTCCTCTACAATTCCTGAAAACATAGTTAAGTTTAATTCGTAATTCTTAATTCGTAATGCGTAATTAATTAGCGCGGAGAGGTGCAAATTTAATTAAAATTTACCAAATACTGCAAAAAACAGGCCCCGATAGCCCGTATGTCAGGAAAAAGAGCTATATTTGAAGACCCAAAATAAGTACAGGCCATGGCATCAATCATTCTCCCACGCTCCACCGACGGCCAGACCCCCCGCCGTCTCGACACCGCCCGACAGATAAGCATCGTCGGAGGCGCCGGCGCCGGAAAGTCACGGTTTATGGAGGAGCTCCGCAAATGCTGCGGCAAATCAGCCTACTGTCTCTCCGCCCTGAGCGCCACCTTCCCCGAGCGCGAGGAATCGCTTTTGCCCGGAAGCATCGACAGCCAGTTTCGCGAGGCCTCCGAGCGGAAACCCTACATACGCGTCAACGCCGTCAGCGAGCTCGACAAGCTCTTCTACATGCTCTTCACCGACGAGCTCGAGCATCTGCTCGCCATGAAGGACAGCGTGAGGGAATCGGGCAAGACCCCCGTCTTCAAGCCCACGCGCCTCGACCGGCTAAAGGATCTCTGGGAGAGGATATTCCCCGGCAACCGAATCGTGAGGCGCGAGGGGAGGCTACTCTTCTCGACCCCGAGCGGCGACGACCTCATCCCGGCCTCGCGTCTGAGCCAGGGGGAGGTGACGGTGCTCTACTACATCGCCGCAGTGCTCTACGCCCCGCAGAACGCCGTGGTCTTCATCGACTCCCCGTCGCTCTTCCTGCATCCCGCCTCGCTCAACACGATCTGGAACTCCATCGAGGAGCTGCGCCACGACTGCACCTTCGTCTACAACACCGTAGACCCCGATTTCGTAAACTCCCGCACGCAGAACGTAACCGTCTGGGTGAAATCATACGACGCGTCGAAAGCCGCCTGGGACTACGAGACCCTCATGCCCGGCGAGACACGCGACGACCTCTTCATCGACCTTATCGGCACACGCAAGCCCGTGCTCTTCATCGAGGGGGACGCCTCCCACAGCATCGACGCGCGTCTCTACACGCTCGTCTTCCCCGACTTCACCGTGCGCCCCCTGGGCTCATGCGACAAGGTGATAGAGACCACACGTGCCTTCTCCGGCCTCAGAAACATGCATCATCTCGACAGCCACGGAATCGTGGACCGCGACCGGCGCACAGACCAGGAGGTGGAATATCTGCGGAAAAAGAATATAATGGTGCCGAATGTGGCCGAGGTAGAGAACATTTTCCTCGCCGAAGGCGTAATCAAGACGATGGCCGACCTGCGCGGCCGCAATCCGGAGAAGACATTCGCCAGGGTGAGGCAGAGGGTGATGAGGGAATTCCGCTCCCACGCCGAGGAGCAGGCCCTGATGCACGTGCGCCACAGGATGAAGCGTCTTGTGGAATGCCGCATCGACGGCCGCTTCAACTGCATCACAGCCCTGGAGACCCACATACGCCAGCTCATCAACATCCTCAACCCGCGCAAGGAATACAACCAGATGCGGGGCGAGTTCAACACCATGGTGCATGACGGCGACTACGCCTCCGTATTGCGCGTCTTCAACCATAAGCCCCTGCTCGTAGACAGCGACGTCTCGCGTGCCCTGGGCTTCAAGAACAAGGAGGAATACATCCAGGGGGTTCTGTCGGTGCTCAAAGGGCGCGACAAGGGGGCGTCGAAACTGCGTGACGCCATCCGCGCCCTCTTCAACCCTCTCCCATACCGCGGTGAGGCGGCAGCCGAACCCCAAAAAGAATAAACCCAAATATCAGATATAAAATATGAAAAAGAAGAAACAGCTCGCTATCCTGCGCAACGATCCCTGGCTCGAACCTTACGAGGCCGCCATCGACGGCCGCCATGAGGACGTGGTCCGCAAGATGGAGGAGCTTACCGCCAACACTGGCGGCTCACTCGACGCTTTTGCAAACGCATACAATTATTTCGGGCTCCACAAGACCCGCGACGGGTGGACATTCCGTGAATATGCCCCCAACGCCACCGGCATATGGCTCATCGGCACATTCTCCGACTGGAAGACCGAGGATAAATACAGACTCTCCCCCATAGGGGACGGCAACTGGGAGGTGAACCTCCCCGCCGACGCCCTCCGCAACGGCGACCTCTTCAAGATGCTCGTCACCTGGAACGGAGGACAGGGGGAGCGCATCCCCGCATACGCCACGAGGGTGGTGCAGGATCCCGACACCAAGATATTCTCCGCCGAGGTCTATGACCCGGAGCATCCCTATGAGTTCAAGGTGAAGAAATTCACCCCCGACACCAAGCCCCTGCTCATCTACGAGTGCCATATAGGCATGGCCGAGGAGAGGGAGGGCGTCGGCACATACGACGAGTTCCGCGAGAAAATCCTGCCCCGCATCGCAAAAGACGGCTACAACGCCATACAGATAATGGCCATCCAGGAACATCCCTACTACGGATCGTTCGGCTACCACGTCAGCAGTTTCTACGCCGCCTCGTCGCGCTTCGGCACCCCCGACGACCTCAAGCGCCTCATCGACGCCGCCCATGAGATGGGAATCGCCGTCATCATGGACATCGTGCATTCCCACGCCGTGAAGAACGAGGTGGAGGGGCTCGGACGCCTCGACGGCAGCCACGACCTCTATTTCTACGGCGACGGACGCCGCGAGCATCCCGCATGGGACTCACTCTGCTTCGACTACGGCAAGAAC
>DKYZ01000011.1:44928-45580 GCA_002493515.1 Porphyromonadaceae bacterium UBA7087
TCCATTTCCTCCTCTCCAACTGCAAGTTCTGGCTTGAGGAGTATAAGTTCGACGGCTTCCGCTTCGACGGAGTGACCTCCATGCTCTATTACGACCATGGCCTGGGCAAGGCCTTCGGCTCCTACGGCGACTATTACGACGGAGGCCAGGACACCAACGCCATCACCTACCTGACGCTCGCCAATATCCTCATACATGAGGTGAATCCCAAGGCCATCACCATCGCCGAGGAGATGAGCGGAATGCCTGGGCTCGCAGCCCGCTTCGAGGACGGCGGCATAGGCTTCGACTACCGCATGGCAATGGGTATCCCCGACTACTGGATAAAGATGATAAAGGAGAAGAAAGACGAGGACTGGCATCCGACCTCGATATTCTGGGAGCTGACCAACCGCCGCGCCGACGAGAAGACCATCTCCTACTGCGAGAGCCACGACCAGGCCCTTGTGGGCGACAAGACAATCATCTTCCGCCTCATCGACAAGGAGATGTACTGGCACATGATGGTAGGAGACAACGACATGACCGTGGCGCGCGGCATGGCCCTTCACAAGATGATACGCCTCGTGACGCTCGCCACAATCAACGGGGGCTACCTCAATTTCATGGGCAACGAGTTCGGGCATCCCGAATGGATCGACTTCCCGCGCGA
>DKYZ01000011.1:45860-60299 GCA_002493515.1 Porphyromonadaceae bacterium UBA7087
CCCGAATGGATCGACTTCCCGCGCGAGGGTAACGGCTGGAGCTACAAGTACGCCCGCCGCCAGTGGGATCTGGTGGACCGCGAAGACCTCAAATACAAGTTCCTCAACAATTTCGACAACGGCATGATTGAGCTGGTGAGCCGCCAGTATAACTTCCAGGTCCTCCCGGTGGAGAAGCTGTGGGAGAAGGACGACGACCAGGTGCTCGCCTTCATGCGCGGCGACCTCATCTTCGTATTCAACTGGAACCCCTCGAAGAGTTTCACCGACTACGGCTTCCTGGCTCCGGCCGGAGAATACGAGGAGGTGCTTGACAGCGACGACCTGCAGTTTGGCGGCTTCGGCAACATCAATGACCACGTCAACCACTTCACGATGCCCGATCCGCTCTATTCCCCCGCCGGCAAGGGCTGGCTGAAGCTGTATCTGCCGGCACGCACGGCGCAGGTGCTCCGCAAGGTGAAGCCCACGCCCAGGAAAACCGCCGCACCCGGGAAGACTGCCGCGAAGAAGGCTCCGGCCGCAAAGAAAGCGCCGGCTGCCGGAAAGGCTGCGGCAAAGACCACTAAAACGAAAACAGAAAAGAAGTGAGAAAGATAACAGTAGCTATCGACGGCTTCTCCTCATCGGGGAAGAGCACAATGGCCAGGGCGCTGGCCCGCAGTGTAGGGTATGTCTATGTTGATTCCGGGGCGATGTATCGCGCCGTGACCCTCTTCGCGCTGCGCAACGGCCTGATAGAAGACGGTAAGGTGAACCGCGACGAGCTTGTGAACGCCCTTGACGACATCCACATCTCGTTCGCGCCGGCCGGAGCCGACGGAGTGCAGCACACGCTGCTCAACGGCGAGGACGTGGAGCGCGAGATCCGCGACATGAAGGTGAGTTCCATGGTGAGCCCCGTGGCGGAGATTCCGGAGGTGCGCCGGCGCCTGACAGCGATACAGAAGGAGTTCGGCCTCCACAAGGGAATCGTGATGGACGGCCGCGACATAGGCACGTCGGTCTTCCCCGACGCCGAGATGAAGGTCTTCGTCAACGCCTCTGCCGAGGAGCGCGCGCTGCGCCGCTTCCGGGAGCTTGAGGAGAAAGGGGAGAAGGCGGACTTCGACCGGGTGTATCAGAACATACGGGAGCGTGACCATATCGACACCACGCGCGAGGTGTCGCCGCTGCGCCGGGCCGACGATGCCGTGGAGCTCGACAACGGCGAGATGACGCCCGCCCAGCAGATGGAATGGCTCATGCGCCTCTTTGCCGAGCGTAGCCGCGACTGAAAGCAACCTACAGGATAAGCCATTATCAGAATATGACAGTAGAGATAGACAGCAACTCCGGATTCTGCTTCGGAGTGGTCACAGCGATAACCAAGGCCGAGGAGGAGCTCGCGAAGGCGGGCTCGCTCCACTGCCTGGGCGACATAGTCCACAATGCCGGCGAGGTGGAGCGTCTGCGCCTGAAAGGGCTTCAGACCATCACACATGCCGAGCTGGAGAATCTCCACGGGGTCAACGTGCTGCTGCGCGCCCACGGGGAGCCTCCGGCCACATACGACATTGCGCGGCGCAACAACGTGCGCATAATCGACGCCACCTGTCCGGTGGTGCTCCAGCTCCAGCGCCGCATAAAGCGGGCCTATTCCGAGGGCCTGGAGGCGGAACGCAACGGCGGCCGGAAGCCCCTCATAGTGATCTACGGCAAGAACGGCCATGCGGAGGTCAACGGCCTGGTGGGCCAGACCAACGGAGAGGCTGTGGTGATTCAGGACATAGGCGAGATCGACAAGCTCGACCTTGACCGCGACATCATCCTCTATTCGCAGACCACCAAGTCGCTGGAAGGTTTCCGCGAGGTGGTGGCCGAGATCGGACGCCGCAAGAAGACGGGCAAGTTCGAGTATTTCGACACCATCTGCCGCCAGGTGGCCAACCGCATGGAGAAGATGCGTGAGTTCGCCGGCACCCATGAGGTGGTGATTTTCGTGAGCGGCGCGAAAAGCTCCAACGGAAAGGTGCTTTACGAGAAATGCCGCGAGGTGAATCCGCGCACATATCTCATCTATGACGAGACGCAGCTCGACCCCTCCTGGACACGCGGCGCGGAGACGGTAGGCATCTGCGGGGCAACATCCACTCCGCTGTGGCTCATGGAGAGAGTGAAAGACGCCCTGGAGAACGAGGTGGCCGACGTCGCCCCGGAGAGTGCGCCACAAGGATAGCGCCATGCTTTTCGAGACACCGGAAGCCACCGACGAGCGCATGATGCGCATCGCCCTGGAGGAGGCGAGGGAGGCCGCGAGGCGCGACGAGGTGCCGATCGGGGCCGTGATTGCCGTCAACGGCCGCGTGATAGCCAAGGCCCACAATCTCACCGAGACGCTGGGCGACGTCACCGCGCATGCCGAGATGCTCGCGATAACGGCCGCCGCCGACGCCCTGGGAGGGAAATATCTTCCCGACTGCACGCTCTACGTCACTGTCGAGCCCTGCCCGATGTGTGCCGGAGCCATAGGCTGGGCGCAGATCGGAAGGGTGGTGTGGGGCGCCGACGACTCCAAGAGAGGGTTCCGCAGGTTCAGCGCCGGGGAGCACGGCCCGCTTCATCCCAAGGCGACCGTCGCCACGGGAGTGCTCGCCGGGGAGGCGGCAGCTATGATGAGGGATTTTTTCCGCTCCAAGCGCCGCTGAGGATGCCGGAAAGATATATTTTTCCGGAAAAAAACTTTGCGGAGTGGCCGCTTAGTATTAATTTTGCATATAGGCGCCCCGCGGGCTGCCCCTAACCTTAGACTAAAATGAACCTCTCGATCAAAGAAAAAATCTATGGAGCCCTCTTTGGCTACGCCATCGGCGATGCCCTCGGGCTCGGAACTGAATTCATGACGCGCGGCGAGGCCGGAAGACGTTATCCCGGCGGACTGCGCGATTATTCAAAGATAATACGCGACGTGCACCGAAGCATGTGGAAACGCGGCGAATGGACCAACGACACCGAGGAGGTGCTTGCCGTCACCGAGTCGATATGCGCCTGCGGGGGGCCTGACTGCAATGATTTCGCCCACCGCCTCCACGAGTTCTACCGCAGGCGTCCCGACGACATGCCGGCCCATATGCGCTGGCTGTTCAACGACAGGAATTATCTTGACAACCCTGTAGAGACAGCCAAGAGCGTGTGGCACAAGATGAAAAATCTCGACGCCTCCAACGAATGTCTCGGCAGGGAGGTGATCATTGGTCTCTGGAGCGACAATCTGCGCGAGAACGCCCTGCGGTTCTGCCAGCTCACCCATCCCCACCCGCGCTGCGAATGCTCCGCTCTCCTGGTGGCCACAATGACCAACTCCCTGATGTGGCACGACCGGGCCGCCGATCTCGGCACGCTCCTGAGCATAGCCAATGACATTGATCCGGCCACACTGGAGGTTGTGGAGATGGCCCATGACGGGAAGCTGTCGGAGATGAATCTCGACGACCCCTCCACGCTCTGGTATGTAAGGAAGGCGATGGGAAGCGCCCTGTGGGTGCTCTTTCACTGCGACTCTCCGGAGGAGGGGCTGTATATGCTCGTGGACGCTGCGGGAGACGCCGACACCAATGCCGCGCTCGGCACCGCGCTGCTGGGTCTCAAATACGGATATTCCGCGCTGCCGGGTGCTCTTGTGGAGAATCTTCTGGGCAGAGAGAGGGTGGAGGCTGCCGCCGACTCCCTCTGCAAGCTCCTGACGGAGAAATTCAGCCCAATATCCTGACATCAACGACACATATATAATAAATATGACAGAAACCTCTGCTGAACCGATTCGTAAACCCTCCTCCGCCTCATCCTGGATAGAGGCCATGCGGCCGCGCACACTTCCTGCGAGCATAGCGGGCGTGGCGGCCGGCACAGGATGCGCCTGCTATCACCACGGCTTCCGGCTGCTGCCGATGCTCATATGCCTGCTTTTCGCCCTGCTGGCGCAGATCGCCTCGAATTTCGCCAACGAATATTACGACTACAAAAACGGTCTTGACCGCAAGGGGCGCGAGGGGTTCAGAAGGGGAGTCACGGAGGGTGACATATCTCCAGGGGCGATGAAAAGGGCCACTTATGCCACCCTCGGGTGTGCGGCGCTGCTCGGCTGCTCACTCATAATATGGGGAGGATGGTGGCTTGTGCCGGTAGGTATCCTCATAGCCCTCTTCGCGATAGGCTACAGCGCCGGGCCTTATCCATTGAGTCATCACGGCCTGGGCGACGTGGCCGTAGTGGTCTTCTTCGGGCTTGTCCCGGTGATATTCACCGACTATGTGCAGACGGGGACACTCTATCTCGACCGGACCACGGTATGCTCGGCCATAGCCATCGGGCTGCTCACATCAAATATCCTGATAGTGAACAATTACCGCGACCGCGACGATGATGCCGCCGTAGGTAAGCGCACCACCGTGGTGATTTTCGGCCGCAAGACAATGGGGGCGGTATACGCTCTCAATTACGTTGCGGCAGCGATTCTGCTCATATTCTCCACTTCCGAGGCCGCCCCGGCATGGATATCCACCCTGTGGGTAATGCTCTCTCCGGTGGGAGCCTCCCTATGGACCGCCCTGCGCAACCGCAAGGGCCATCAGCTTAACGACATCTTGAAATACACGGCCATGACGCTTCTCGCAACCTCGGTATGGCTTCTTGTATCGCTCGCCATCTGGCCTGCGCCCGTCTTATAAACCGGCATCTATGGAAAAGACAAAACAATATAAGAGAAAAGACGACATAACGCGCCAGATCACCGACGCCGCCGGAAAGCTGCCTCCACGCGACACAGACCTAGAGGAGGTGGTGCTCGGCGCGTGTATGCTTGAGAAGGACGCCTACATGAACGTCTGCGACGTGCTGGTGCCCGACAGTTTCTATGATGTTTCCAACCAGAAGATATTCCAGGCCATAAGCACGCTGGGACTCAACCAGAAGCCTATCGACCTTATGACCGTGACCGAGCAGCTCCGCCAGGACGGCACGCTCGATGAGGTGGGAGGCGCCATACGCATAGCCGAGCTCACGGCGAGGGTATATTCCGCAGCCAATGTGGAATATCATGCCAAGATAGTGGCCCAGAAATACCTGGCGCGGAGGCTTATATCGTTCGCGGCCCAGATAGAGACAAAGGCCTTCGACGAGAGCAACGACGTAGACGACCTTCTCCAGGAGGCCGAGGGCGGACTTTTCGAGATTTCGCAGACACAGCTCAAGAGGGAGGTGACGCAGATCGACCCTGTGCTCAACCTGGCCCTGGAGCAGATACAGGCCGCTGCGAACACCGAGACCGGTCTGTCGGGCCTGCAGACGGGCTACACCGACCTCGATAAGATGACCTCTGGCTGGCAGAACTCCGACCTCATCATCATCGCGGCGCGTCCCGCCATGGGAAAGACCGCTTTCGTGCTGTCAATGGCGCGCAACATGGCAATCGACTTCAATATCCCCACTGCGATATTCACCCTTGAGATGGCCAACGTGCAGCTTGTGAAGCGTCTCATAAGCAACGTCGCCGAGCTGGAGGGCGAGAAGATAAAGAGCGGACAGCTCAGCGCCGAGGAATGGGACCGCCTCAATTCCCGCCTCAGGGGAATCTACAGCGCCCCGCTGTATCTCGACGAGACGCCGGGCCTGTCGATAACCGAGCTGCGCACCAAGGCCAGGCGTCTTGTCAGGGAGAGGGGCGTGAAGCTGATAATGATCGACTACCTGCAGCTGATGAACGCCACGGGCATGAAGCTCGGCAGCCGCGAGCAGGAGGTCAGCACGATATCGCGCTCGCTAAAGGCCCTGGCCAAGGAGCTCAACATACCGATCATCGCCCTGTCGCAGCTCAACCGAAGCACGGAGACGCGCGAGGACAAGCGGCCTGTGCTTTCCGACCTGCGTGAGTCGGGCGCCATCGAGCAGGATGCCGACATTGTATGCTTCATCCACCGCCCGGAGTATTACACACGCGGCACGGAGGATGCCGAAGGGAACGACATACGCGGTCTGGCCCAGCTCATAGTGGCCAAACACCGAAGCGGCGCCGTGGGCGACGTAAAGCTGCGCTTCATATCGAAATATGCCAAATTCGAGAACTGGGACCAGGGTTATGACATGGTGCGCGACACCCTCTCGCAGAGCGGGTCGCAGGAGGGGATGAGCTTCCCCTCCCGCATGAACTCGGAGGGCAGGTCGGGCTCCGACACCTCCGGATTCTCGTTCCCGTCGTCGCCGGCGGGGCCCGGAGGCTCCCCGATGCCTGACATAATGCCATCGGCAGGCGAGCCTGATTTCCCGTTCTGAGCGCTTTACATTTTTTTACATTTCTCTGAACCGTTGCGCCTTCAGATGTGTTTTATAAACAAAAGATAATAAAAACTTAAGGTTATGGACACCAAGGAAAGACATGTAAGGGAAAATGAAAGCAACGAGGCCCGCGAGGCCCGTGAGCTAAGAAATACAGAATCACCTCTGGAGGCTGACAGACTGCGTGCCGACGGCCGCAACCGAAAGAGGGAAAGCACAAAAAGAATCAACCGCCTGTGGCTTTGGCTGGGCGTCCTGATTCTGGTGGCAATCCTGCTCTACTGGATATTCGGCATCGGTCTGGCCGAGGATCTGACCGGCGCAGCCAACGGACTGAACTAAACTGCCGCCTGCGGCGTTGAATATACAGAAGGAAGAAACACCCGGCCATTCAAGGTCCTTTTCAAAGGGCGTCATCAGATTTATGAAGACCGGGAACGGAGGCTCCAAGCACTTGGAGCCTCTTTTTTAACTATTAGTGATGAACTATTAGTGATGAACTATTAGTGATAAACTGTCAGTGATGAACTATTAGTGATAAGCGACGGCCCCCCCGCAAGGACTGGGACCTTGCGGGGCGGCCGTGTGGTTGTCGCTCAAGCGGTTTTTACTTGCCGGCGATGTGGTCGGATACTGTAAGCGATGCACGACCCTTTGCGCGGCGGCGGGCGAGAACTTTACGACCGTCTTTGGTGGCCATTCTCTCACGGAAACCGTGCTTGTTCACTCTGCGACGGTTGGAGGGCTGAAAGGTTCTTTTCATTTTATTATCTGATTTTTTTTATATTTTCGCGTTTCGGAGTGCAAAATTATCAAATGATTTTGATTTGTCAAAATTTAACCCGAAATTTTTGCGCCTAAACCCTATTTTTCAACCGATTATCCCCTCCGGGATTTCAATTTTGCCATTTTTTTACTAATTTTGCACTCAGAAACGATTGCGCCCCCATGAAGGGCGCGTCAGGACAACGCTAACATAAAATAGATTTACAAGCATATGATTAACGCTCAAGACATCAAGAACGGCACATGCATCCGCATGGACGGCCAGCTCTATTTCGTAGTTGAATTCCTTCACGTGAAGCCCGGCAAAGGCAACACCTTCATGCGCACCAAGCTGAAGAACGTTGTCGACGGCCGTGTGCTCGAGCGCCGCTTCAACATCGGCGAGAAGCTCGAGGACGTGCGCGTGGAACGCCGCCCTTACCAGTATCTCTACACCGAGGGTAACGACGACATCTTCATGAACCAGGAGACATTCGACCAGGTGCCCATCAACAAGGAGCTCGTCACAGGCGCAGCCTATATGAAGGAGGGCGATGTTGTGGAGGTGGTCAGCGACGCTTCCACCGACACCGTGCTCTACGCCGAGATGCCGATGAAGACCGTGCTCAAGATCACTTACACTGAGCCCGGAATCAAGGGCGACACAGCCACCAACACCCTCAAGCCCGCCACTGTCGAGACTGGCGCCACAGTACGTGTGCCCCTCTTCATCAACGAGGGTGAGCTCATCGAGGTAGATACCCGCGACGGCAGCTACGTAGGCCGCGTGAAAGCCTGACGTAATTCTGAAGGCCATGGATGATCCCGGCGCGTCGAAACCGATGCTTTTCTCGCTTATTGTCCCCGTCTACAACCGTCCGGGCGAGGTCGACGACCTGCTGCGCAGTCTCGCCGCCCAGACCGACCGCGGCTTCGAGGCGATTTTCGTGGAAGACGGCTCCACTGTAAGCTGCCAGCCGCAGTGTGACCGTTACGCCGGCGAGTTTGCCATAAAATATTTCTACAAGGATAACGAGGGGCGCAGCATTGCGCGCAACCACGGCATAGACAGAGCCGACGGAGACTATTTTGTCTTCGTCGACTCTGACTGCATTCTGCCCCCCGATTATTTCGAGAGGCTACGCAAGGCCCTCGAATTGTGTCCCGCCGACTGCTTCGGCGGTCCCGACGCTGCCCACGAGTCTTTCACCGACACGCAGAAGGCGATAAATTACGCCATGACCTCGTTTCTTACCACCGGCGGCATCCGGGGCGGAAAGACAAGCATGGAGAAGTTTGTGCCGCGCACATTCAACATGGGCTTCTCGCGGAGGGTGTTCGAGAAGACCGGAGGTTTCCGCGAGATGTTCAGCGAGGATATCGACATGAGCACGCGCATCCGGCTCGACGGCTTCAAGATCGCTCTTTTCCCCGACGTCAGGGTATACCACAAGCGCAGGGTGGATTTCAGGAAGTTCTGGCGTCAGGTGCACGTCTTCGGAATGTCGCGGATCACTCTGCAGCTGCTTTATCCGGGCTCTATGAAGCTGGTGCACTGGCTTCCGGCCCTGTTCACGCTCGGTGCGGTGGCAATGATAATAGGTGCCTTCTTCTGGAAGTGGATGCTGGTGCCGCTTCTGGTATATGTGCTCGCCCTCTGGATATGGGGCATCATATCGACACGCAGCCTCAAGATCGGCACGATGGGTGTCGGCGCGTCGCTGGTGCAGCTCACCGGCTACGGCACGGGCTTCATCCGCGCCTATGTCTGGAAAATACTTCTCGGCCACGGCCGGGACCTCGACCAGGAGATTTCCCTCCGCAAGGGAAAGTGACACCCCGCTTCAACGGCTTCTTTTTCATAACCCAAAAACAATCTTCCTATGAATGCGGACAATTCCGGGTTTGATGTCATCGACATTGCCGATCTCAATCCCAATCCCAATCCTTTCAATACTGACGACGACCCCCGCCCTCCGACGATAAAGGAGCGTGATCCGGAGGACCGTCCCATGGAGCGTGCCATAAGCCACGGCTGCGGCGTCCTGTCGGTATCCGACCTCTGGGCGCTTGTGCTGCGCACGGGGCAGCCCGGAAAACCGATAACCGAGCTATGCCGAGAGATGATGAAGAGCGTGGGCACTCTCCATACTCTTCAGCGCAGGTCGCGAAAGCAGCTCATGTCGTTCAAGGGGATAGGCATAACCAAGGCCATACAGATCGAGGCGGTGATGGAGCTCGTAAACCGCTTCATGCTCGAGACTCCCGACACTCTCCCTATAATAAAGGAGTCGAAGTCGATATTCGAGTATATGTGTCCGCGCATCGGCAACCTTCCGCATGAGGAGATATGGGTGCTCTATCTCAACCGCCGCAACCAGGTGACTTCCAAGATGATGGTGACGAGCGGCACCGCCACCAGCTCAGTTTTCGACCTAAAGAAGATTCTGAAACATGCCCTCCTGGAGGACGCGCAGGGGGTGGTGATGTGTCACAACCATCCCTCGGGCAATCTCCTCACCAGTCCGCAGGACGACAGCATAACCCGCTCGCTCAAGCGGGCCTGCGACACCATGGAGCTCCGCTTCCTCGACCACGTTGTCATCACAGCCTCCGGTTTCTACTCCTACCGCGACAACGGCAAATTGTGATATATTGCCATAAAATATTGATAATCAGTATTTTACCCCCCCCCCTTTTTTTGTATCTCCAGCGATCCCGAGGCTGTCGACGTATGCCTTGACGGCGAGCATCTCTGCTACGCCACCCTCGACAACAGTCATGGCGATATCAATGAGGTGACTATCGAGCTGCCCGACGAATACTATATGTCCGACGCTCAGGGCACCTATACGTTCACAATCAAGGAGAACATGATAGGTGACGGTGAGTTCAACTTCGAGACGTTCCTGAATGATCTGGTGGAGGGCACCGGCAACGAGGCCGTGACCCTGACATACACTGTCGCCGGACCAGGTGTCGGTGTGGATCCAGTGGATGCAGGAGCATTCAGCATTGTGGCAGCTAAGGATTGTGTGACAGTCAAGGGACATAGCGGCGCGCTCATAGAATTGTATGATATGGGCGGATGTCGTCTCCACTCGGCTGAGGACATCCTGAACATAAGCGGACTTGCTGCCGGAGCCTATATCGTAAAGGCTACCGCCGGAAAGGACACCGTGATAAAGAAGATCATTGTAAGATAAATCAAGCAGCCCGCACCGTTGAATTGATTCATCCGGTGCGGGCGTTTTTTTTAATTAAAAAAAGAAATAATGAGGAAACTATATATTTCACTGGCACTTGCCGCTGCCGCTTCCTAAGGCGGCCATCGACCTGGTTGATGGAAGGTCGGATTCCGAATCATTCGGTAGCGGGATAAAGTCGCACGAGATACAGTCAAAGGTGTCGCCGGCTTTTGCAAGTCTGATTCCGGAAGGACAGATTCTCCATGCCTATCGTCCTTTCTTGAACAAGTATGACAAGGGTGGCTTTGTGAGGATAGACACTGAGGGGAGGATTGAGAAACTTTTCGGCAATCCGCCTGTTTTCGAGGATTACGATCTGGAAAGCCTATGGTATAAGGATGGAGTAATATGCGGACTGATGAAGCTGAGCTTATTCGGCATAGCGGATTATCAGTATGTGGAGATTGATCCGCTCACCGGCGATCTGCTTTATAATAACGAGGTTCCCTTGGTGAACGAGGTTACGGGAATGGCGAATTATCTGCCGTTCTATGTAGCGGCTGCCTATAATCCGGATGACGACAGGGTCTATGCTTTCGGCAGCAATGAGAGAGGTAACGGCTATGCATTTGTATCGGCTCCTTCGGACGCTCCCGAGGCGTCGGAAGCCATCATAGACGACCTGCCCTGGGAGAATATGTGCGCCTCCGTATGTTGGAACGATGTGGATAAATCCCTTTAAGGAGTCACCCGTACCAATGATTTCGTGAGAATAGCGCTCGACGGCAGCCAGGAGATTCTGATGCATCTTGACTACAAGACCGTTTACGCATCCACATCTCTTATGTATGTTCCGGAGACCGGGACATATCTATGGGACGGATACATGACCGACTATACCTGCGGATTATGGGAGATTGACCCGGTCAACAAGCAGGCATATCAGCTGTGCGAATATGATGCCAGGACTACTCTCGACGGTTTCTTCCTTCTCGACGCGGCTGTGTCGCCGATGCCGATATCGGCTCCTGAGCTTGACAGCTATAGATTCAGTTTTGCCGATAATTGCCTGACAAATACATATTTCCTTCCGTCAGCGAAATTCAGCGGCGAGGAGATTTCCGGCGCGATGGACTGGACCACGCTTGTTGACGGCGTGCCCTACACCACGGGCTCCGGAGAGGCCGGCTCGATTGCGGAGGTGAAATTCAACGATCTTGAGTTTGGAAACCACAAGTTCGAGTTCTATGTAGAGGCTCAGGGAATGCGCAGCCCCTGCGATGTGTTGGTGACATATGTGGGCGCCGATACCCCGCTGCCCACTGAGTTTGTGGAGATGAAAGACTCGAAGATAACCTGGGCCAAGGTGACGCGTTGTGAGAACGACGGTTATCTCGATCCCGACTTCTTCTGTCGTGTCTTTATCAACGATGAGGAGATCGCCACAACCAGGGAGACGAGCATCGACTATGTGATACCTACCGACGAGCCTTTCAGAGCCTATATCGCATCTGTCGAGGTAGACAACTGCGGCGTGCTCTCCAAGCGTGTGAGCTCGGAGAGCATTCAGCAGGGTCTTCCCTGGGAGCTTGACACGTTTATCCTTCCTACCAAGGCTGATGCGCTTGCCTGCGTGGCAATGAGCGGAGACGGCGACAAGAAGAGCTGGGCGTTCTGGGACGAAGTCAAGTATAACGACGAGGTAATATCATGCTTCGGCTCAAGCTCCACAGGTGTGGCCGAGAATGCTGCTGACTGGATGTTCCTTCCCCCGATGAATTTCGATGACCCCAACGCTACCTATGAGATAGAATATGATGCCGGCAATTTCAGCCTCGACTATTCTCCCGTATATTTCTCGATACTCCTTACTTCCGAGCTTGATCCCAAGAAGGAGGTGGCGACTCTTCAGGAAAGACGTGGCTTCATCAACGACAACACGTTCAACACCTATCCGTCGAAATTCATGGTGCCTGAGGCCGGCACATATTATGTGGTGCTGTTCCATGACAACAAGACGTGGCAGTCGGGAATCCGGGTACGCAACATTCACGTCAGGAAAATCACCGGCAGCGACAATGTGCCCGAGCCTGTGGCTCTGGTCAGCGCCGAGGGCGCTCCCCTCGGAGAGCTCAAGGCTATCCTGAATGTCACCCTGCCCTCAAAGTATATCTCTGGAGAGGAGATTCCTTCCGACAAGGAGATAACGGTAAAGGCTGAAAGCGCCTGCGGCACGGTATCCCTCTCAGGCAAGCCCGGAGACTCTCTGACTCTGGAAATCCCCACCAATCAGGGTGACAATGAGATATCGCTCACCACCTATGAGGGTGATGTGGAGGGCAAGACTGTGACTGTAGTGGTGTTCACCGGCATTGACGTGCCTGGTCCTGTCACTTCCATGACCGGTTTCGTGTCGGAAGACAACCTCAGCATGACCGTTTACTGGGACAAACCCGAGGGTGGCGAGAACGGCCACTATATCAATCCCCACGATGTGGAGTATTACCTTATGGAATATGACTACAACGACGGATGGGTAGTGATCGATAATCTCGGCAAGAACGTGTTTGAATATACTGCTGTCGTGGCGGAGGGAAGCCCGCTCGCCACCAAGCGTGTAGGCATCGCTCCGGTCACTATCTCCGGAAGGTCGAGCACGATAAACTATATGAGCGACGTGCTTGGCACGCCGTACCAGCTGCCTATGTTCGAGGACCATGCCGACTACCAGGTCCACTACACTCCGCTGAGGGTCGTCACCCCGGGCGAACAGTTTGAAGACGGATTCGTATGTCCGCGTGCGATCGACCCGAATATGGCAAATGAATCTGATCTCGCGGCTTACTTCAGGTGTGACATTCCCGACTCACACGGTGTTATCATGATGCCGAAATTCACCACGGAGGGATGCTCCGATGCCGGAGTGATATTCAACGTATGGACAGGATATAACTGCGCCGAGACAACCATTCTCGCCGAGGTGTTCGGAATGGATAAGCCGGTTGAGATCGGTGCCATTAAGCGTGGCGACGACTGCTGGCGCAGTGTCGAGGTAAGGCTCCCCGACTATATGCAGAACCAGAGATGGGTGACCATATACCTGGACAGCTATTTCGAGACAACCGACCAGTATTTCCTCTACGACTGGTATCATTTCAAGGATGGAGTCAGCTCGGTGGATTATGTGATGACCGAAAATGGAACTGTATATTCTGACGGCGGTGTGCTTCATGCCGACGGTTTCGAGGGCTCCCTCATCGGAGTATACACTCTCGACGGTTGCTATGTAGGAGGCACTGAGAAAGCTCCGGCATCCTGGAGCATCTCTCTCCGCAAGGGTGTATATATCGTGAGATGCGGAGCTCAGTCCGTAAAAATATTTGTCAAATTCGATCTTCCGGAACAGGTAGACAAGGAGGAGAACATCGCCGTTGCTGCCATACTGCTTGACGGTAAGAACGGAAAGGTGGTTTCCGGAGACGAGGTCTCAGCCTCTGATTTCAACCGGGACCTCAGTGGGACCGACACCGTTCTTGAAGATCGTGACAATATCTCTGTGGATACTGAGGGGTCTTGGATTGTGGCCAAAGCCCCGGTTGCCGGATATGCATATGTCTATGCAGCCGACGGGTCGCTTGTATACGCCGGGGACATAGCTGCCGGGCGAAACGTCATACCTGCCGAAGGACTGAAAGGAATGCTTGTAGTGAGGATTGTCTGCGGCGGCAGGTCTGCTGTCCGGAAAATAGTGATATGACAAGAATCATATAAACACATACCGATTCGCACACAACCAAACCCACACATAAAAACCCACCGCCGCCACGGCTCCCGTGACGGCGGTGAGTTTTTTTATATGATAACGGCAAACTATAGCCTGAGTCTCAGCGAAATACAGTCACCGGACACAAAGCCGTTGTGTTATGCTTATTATCATATGGCGGCACATATGTTTTATGAAATTTGTATTTTTTTAGATTTTATAACAGTTGGGCTTGCAAGTCAAAAATAATTTACTTACCTTTGCCGTCGTAGAATCAGGATATACCATTGGAAACTTACACTTGTTTGGCTTCCCTTTGTAGATTGGCATTGGCTGTCATTACAAGTAGTTTCTAAAATGACATATTATGTAATAGTCTATTGTCTTTAGAATATAATACTCCCCGATTTTCAG
>DKYZ01000009.1:0-19934 GCA_002493515.1 Porphyromonadaceae bacterium UBA7087
AGCTGCTCCATGTTGTTGAAGTTGAAAGCCGGGATGGCATATCCGCCATGTACGGCCTTGGCAAACATCTCTCTTGTGTTGACAAGACCTAATGATTTGTAATCTACCATGATTAACTATATTTTTAGTAAGGTATGTTCTCTTTTGGCCACAGGGGCACTCGAATTAAAATGATTCTGAACCCCAAAAGGTTTCAGCAAAATTACTAAATTTGGATATATTGGCAAAAAAAATGGTTGAAAAAATATCCCCGGGCACCCTGCGGACCCCTTTTCGCTGTCTATGCGGATGCGCGTGGCTGTCGGGCCCGAGGGCGGTGATTGGTTTTTTTCGTTCAAATCAGGCCGTTGGATTTTGAGAAGACGCGCAAAAGAGTTAATTTTGTGGTTTAAAACGCACGACGCGCTCTGTGAGGGCGTGCCGCTGCCGCATGATATTACTCAACAGGCTGATTTAGAGAAGAAATGAAGATATTTGCATCGTCGGTGATTCCGGAAATAGACAAAGCCACGTGTGAAGCGCAGAACATCAACTCCATCGAGCTGATGGAGCGTGCCGCGCAGGAGGTGAGCTGTGAGATAATCTCGCGTTTTCTCCCTAACAAGAGGATTGTGGTGGTGGCCGGGCCCGGTAACAACGGCGGCGACGCCCTTGCCGTAGCCAGGCTCCTTTTCGAGCAGGGATATAAGAAGGTGGAGGTCTTTCTTTTCAATGTCAAGGGAAAGCTGAGCCACGACTGCGACGAAGAACGAAAGAAACTGATAAAAATTGACGAGCTTGACTTCACTGAGATCAAGCGCGAGTTCAATCCCCCTTATCTCGGGGAGAACGATGTGGTGGTCGACGGTCTGTTCGGCTCCGGGCTCAAGCAGCCTCTCCAGGGCGGTTTCGTGGCCTTGTCGCGCTACATCAACGACTCCGGGGCATACGTGATATCAATCGATACCCCTTCGGGACTTTTCGGCGAATGGAACGACAGCACCAGCCGCCGCGACATGATACACGCCAACCTCACGCTGACTTTCCAGATGCCGCGCCTGTCGTTCTTCTTCGAGGAGAACGCCGACGTCATCGGGGAATGGAAGGTGCTCGACATCGACCTGGACCAGGCGAAGATGAAGGAGCTTCCCGCCGACATTATGCTCGTGGAGGCCAGGAGCGTCAGGCCCCTGCTTCGTCCGCGTCCCGTATTCAGCGCCAAGCGCGACTACGGTTCGGCGATGCTTATGGCCGGGAGCACCGGAATGATGGGAGCCGCCGTCATGGCGGCCCGCGCGGCTTTGAAAAGCGGCGCCGGACTTGTGACGGTGCATAGTGGAAACGGGGGAATAAACATCCTGCAGACAGCCGTGCCGGAGGCTATGTTCGAGCCTGACCGCAACGAATATTATATCTCCAACATGACGATACATCACGACCACCAGGTGGTTGCCGTCGGTCCCGGAATCGGCACCAACGACGCCACGGTCGATGCCCTGGAGAAACTTATGCTCAACTGCAAGCGTCCGCTTCTGCTTGATGCAGACGCCCTCAACTGCATCGCCAAGAAGCCGGCGCTTCTGACGATGATGCCTCCGCAGACGGTGATAACCCCCCATATCGGCGAGTTCGACCGCCTCTTCGGGGAGCACCGCAGCTCGGAGGAGCGTCTGCGCAAGGCAATCGACATGGCCAAATACTATAATATAATTATTGTGCTCAAAGGCCATTTCACCGCCACCGTGCGTCCTACCGGACGCGTATATTTCAATCCTACCGGAAACCCCGGAATGGCTACGGCCGGCGCGGGGGATGTGCTCACCGGAGTCATAGCCGCATTCATGGCGCAGGGCTACCGCCCGGAGCATGCCGCCACAATCGGTGTCTTCCTGCACGGACTGGCTGGAGACATTGCCGCTGAAAAGCACGGTGAGTTCGGCATGACAGCCTCCGATATCGCCGACAACATAGGCCAGGCGATCAAGGAGGTGATTCTTCACGACAATTCACATCTGAAAACAATATTCTGACATATGGCATCTATAGCTTCCCATGCCGCCCGTCTGGCCGCGCCATTGCTGGCCGCCCTCTGGATTGCGGCTCCGGTCAGCGTCGAGGCGCAGCAGACCAAGATACTGACCGCCGACAAACATAACGAGTACGGACTCGTCTACACGCTCCCGCTGACCGCGCTCGAGGTGGAGGTGACGGCTGTGCGCACTGTGCGCAAGGCCGGCCCGTATTATCAATACGCCAGAAAATATATCGGCACCGAGAAGGTGGTGACCGAGGATTCCGAGCAATGGACGATAGAGGATGTCAGGGTCACGCCCGTGGGTGTGCCCGATCCGGAGGCCCGTTATCTCATGCAGCTGAAGTCCGGCTCGCCGACATACATCGGTGTGGCCGAGGACGGAATACTTCTTTCCGTCAACGCCAGACCCCTGGAGCAGGCGCAGACCGCGTCGGAGCTTGTGCAGCCGGAGCAGGAGATCTTTGCCGACAAGGAATATCTGCAATATGTAGGGGGCGATTTTCTCGCCTCCCAGTCGAAGGCCAAGCAGGCGCAGATGCTCGCGGAGAGCCTTATGGAGATACGCGAGGCCAAGGTGTCGCTCACACGCGGCACTGCCGACCAGATGCCTACCGACGGACGCCAGCTGGAGCTCATGCTCAATTCGCTTGCCCATCAGGAGGGAGCCCTCACGGCCGCCTTCGTCGGCACAGTGAGCAGCGAGAGGGTGAGACGCACGTTTACATTCACTCCCGACGAGGAGGGGAGGAGCGTTCTTTTCAGAATGAGTGATTTCGCGGGATTCGTGGATGCGGACGACTATTCGGGTGATCCGGTCAATGTCGATGTCAAGGTAACAGGGCAGGCCACAATGCCTGTCGACTCAAAGGGGGAGGAGAAGAAGTTTCCGAAAGACGGAGTGGCGTACTGCATTCCCGGCACGGCCCGTATATCACTCTCCCTTCTCGGCAATCCGCTCTGGGAGCGTGAACTTGAGATTGCCCAGTATGGTGTTGTGTTCGGACTCGACCCTCGGCTTTTCAACGACCGCAAACAGCCGTCGTATGCAAGATTCAATGCCGCCACCGGCGCGCTCGAGGAGTTCGGACAGGCTACTGACCTTAATGAATGAACGGCTGGCGACAGCTATCTCAATAAGCAGACTGCAAGATGGCGGAATATGGAGGAGCATACGGCCAGATGCGTACACTGAGGCTCAGTGAGTTCACCATGATGGTAGGGGGAGCGATACGCTCGGTGCCGGCGCTTCAGTCGGCATGGGTCACGGCTGAGCTAAGCGATGTGCGCGTCAGCGGCGGCCATTGCTACATGGAGCTCGTGGAGAAGGATGCTGCCGGAATGACGGTGGCAAAGCTACGCGCCACGATATGGGCTAACCGTTTTTATGGAATAAGCCAGAAATTCAGGGCAGTGACCGGCAGGGACATTGCCGCCGGGATGAAGGTGCTCCTCAACGGAGGCGCCTCGCATCATCCTGTCTATGGACTGTCGTTCTCGGTCAACGACATAGACCCTGCCTATACACTCGGCGACATGGAGCGTCTGCGGCGCGAGATTCTCGAGCGCCTGGCCCGTGAGGGTGTGATAGGATACAACCGGAGTCTGCGTATGGCCTGCGCTCCGCAGCGCATAGCTGTGATTTCAGCCCCGACGGCAGCAGGATATGGCGATTTCGTCAATCAGCTTGAGGGCAATCCCGACGGGTTTGTGTTCTATGACCTCCTCTTCCCGGCGATAATGCAGGGCGACAGGACATCGGCCTCCGTAAGGGAAGCGCTCGACCGCATCGAGATGGCGGTCGATTTCTGGGACTGTGTCGTGATAATCCGCGGAGGAGGCTCAACGACCGATCTCAACGGTTTCGATGACTATGACCTCGCTCGGCGTGTGGCCACATATCCTTTGCCGGTGGTGGTCGGGATAGGGCATGAGCGCGACCGCACGGTGCTTGACGAGATTGCAAATGTCAGGATGAAGACACCGACCGCTGTGGCGGCGTTTTTCATCGACTGTCTGCGCACCGCCTACACCGATGCATCTTCAAGGGTGACCGACATTGTGCGTTACTGCACCGAGCGCCTGACGGGCGAGAGCCGCCGCCTGTCAAACCTTGAGGCGATGATAGCGCCCCTTGCCGGGGCACGCGTGGCGTCTGCCCGCGCTGCTCTCGAAAGTGTGGCCGGACGTCTTCCGGCCCTGGCCGCTACGCGCCTGGCCACGGCACGTGAACGCCTGGCGGCCTCTTCGAGGATGCTTGGCGCCGTCGCGGCGTCGCGGTGTGGAATGGAGGGGCGCCGTCTTGACGACCTCTCCGACAGGATTGCCCAGGCGGCTGTCGTGAGGCTGCAGCGCGAGACTCAGCGTCTTGACGGGTATAGAAGCCTGATTGATGCCTTCAGTCCTGCCAAAACCCTCAGAAGAGGATATTCTATCACCATGGTCGACGGCCATGCCGTCACCGATGCCTCCCTTCTAAAGCATGGACAGACCATAACCACCCGTCTTGACAAGGGCAGCGTGGAGTCTGTGGTGGCATCCGCGGAGTGAGCGCGGACTCTTTTCCAACAAGCAATAAACAATATCAAGGATATGCAAACTGAAATTAGTTACAACCAGGCAGTGGCCGAGCTGGAGGGTATTCTGGCCCGCATCCAGCGTGATGACTGCGACATAGATTCCCTTTCGGCCTACACGGCGAGGGCTCTTGAACTGCTTAAGCTGTGCAAGGAGAAGCTTTTCAAGACCGACGCGGAGGTCAAGAAATGTCTTGAGGCGCTCAAGGAGAGCTGAAAGCCCCTGAACTCCCTAAGACCTCTAAGGCCCTTAAAGCCCTTAGGGAGTTTAGGGGCCTTAGAGGCCTTAGGGTTATTCTCTGAAATAAATCCGCTTCACGCGTGGTGAGACCGATGTGAGGATTTCATAGGGGATTGTGTCAAGCACGTCGGAGAGCCGTTTTATTGGAGCCTCGGCGCCGAAGATCTCCACGCTGTCGCCCACCCGGCAGTCGATGTCGGTGACGTCAATCATGCAGGCGTCCATGCATATGTTGCCTACTGTGGGCGCGTCATGACCGTTGACCTTCACCTTGATTGCCCCGCATCCGAAATGGCGGTTCATCCCGTCGGCATAGCCGATGGGTATTGTGGCTATGCGTGAGCGTCTTTTCAGGACGCCCCTGCGTCCGTAGCCTATGGTCTCGCCGGCTTCCCATTCCCTCAGCGCAATGATGATGGTCTTCAGCGAGGACACCACGTCAAGCTGCTTCTCCATCTCGGGCGGAAGGGTGTTGACCCCGTAGAGGCCGATGCCGAGCCTGACCATATCGTAGTGGTGGTGAGGATAACGCAGGATGCCGGCGGAATTGAGCACATGGCGGAGCACGTGGTGGGAGGTCCGGCTCTGTATGTAGTCGGTATATCTGGCAAAGCGGGAGAGCTGCAGTTCCGTGTAGTCGTTCATGTCAGGACAGTCGGCTGTGGCAAGATGGGAGAAGACGGATTTTATCCTCACCTCGCCATGGCTCTCCAGAATGTCCATGAGGGCCGGAAGCTCATCCTCTATGAACCCCGTGCGGTGCATTCCCGTGTCGACCTTTATATGCACCGGGTATTCGCTGACCCCATTCTTCTGTCCCTCCCGTATCACGTCGGAAAGCATCTCCATGTTGTAGACCACGGGCTCAAGACGCGCCGAGAACATCGACCGGTAGTTCACCACCTTCGGATTCATCACCATGATTGGCAGATGGATTCCCTTCTTACGGAGCTCGATTCCCTCATCGAGCACTGCCACAGCCAGATAGGCCGCGCCGCAGTCCTGGAGTGTCTTCGCTATCTCGTAGCTTCCGGCTCCATAACCCGATGCCTTGACCATCGCCACGATTCCGGTGGAGCGCGGCACATTGCGCCTGAAATAATTGAAGTTTCTCACAATGGCGTCGAGGTTGACCTCGAGCACGGTCTCATGTTTCCGCGCCTCAAGCATTTCCAGGATTCTTCCGAACTCGAACCTGGGGGCTCCCTTGAGCAGAATTGTCTCTTTAGAGAAATCCGAAGGGCTCATTTCCTTCATGAACTCGTCGGTTGAGGCGAAGAACCGGGCGCATTTCCCGAAATTACCGGCATGGGCGCTGATTTCCGGACCGATTCCTATCACTCTTCCGATATTGGCCAGCGATATGGTGCGGGCCATCGATGCATAGGCATCGGAGCCTCCGGCCGATTCATGTATCATGTCGCTCACAATCACCACCGTGGCCGAGGTGTCGGCGGCGCGGCGGCGCATGAAGTCGAGGGCCGGCCCGAGCGACGAGTTGTCGCTTGTGTATGAGTCGTAGATTATGTCGCAGCCGTTGACCCCCTCGCTGACCTTCATCCTCGTGTCGGTCTTGCGCAGGGTCTTGAATCTCGTTGCAATGTCTTCATGCTCCAAACCGTAGGCGGTCATGAACGCGAGGGCGGAGCCGAGATTCTGAAGGTCGTTGTCATCGGCAACCGGAGCCTTCAGCCGGTGGCTTTTCCCCTTGACGGTATATTCCACGTCTACGGGAGTATCGGCGCGATAGGCCGGGCATGTTATCACTATGTCGGCTTCGGGAGCCCCTTTTGTTGTCCAGGTGGTAAGCTTTTTGCCTGCCGAGGCTTTTATCACGGCCTCGGCGAGGATGCCGTTGTCGAGACAGAGCACCACATCCCTCACTGACTGTGACGTGGCGAGCACGGCTTTCTCGGCCGCTTTCTCTTGCATTGAGCCGAATCCCTCGTCATGGTCATCGCAAAGATTGGTGAAGACCACTATGTCGGGACTGATGCAGTCTCTCAGGGGAGTCATCTCGCCCCTGGCCGAAATGCCGGCCTCGATGATTGCGAGAGTCGTGGAGGGTTCAATCTCCCACAGAGACAGAGGCACGCCGATACGGGAGTTGAAACTGCGGGGCGAACGTGCCACCTCCTCCGACTGCTCCATCAGCTGCACGAGCCATTCCTTGAGCGTGGTTTTCCCCCGGCTGCCGGTAATCGCGAGAATCCTTCCGTGAAATCCGGGATGGCGCGAGGCTATTTTCTGCAGAGCCGCCACCGGGTCGTCTACCAGGATTATGTCGGCATCCTGTATTCCCTCCATGTCAGCGGGGATGCGGGAGGCCACAAAGTGTCTTACCCCCGTGTCGTAAAGGGAGCGCATATAGAGGTGGCCGTCGTTTCCGCCGGCTGTGGATATGGCGAAGAAGAGCGATGTAGAGGGGGAGGTAAGGGAACGGGAGTCTGTGAGAAGGGTGTCGATAGGGTCGTCCTTCCGCCGCGGGAGGCATTCCCGGCCGAGGATTGAGGCTATTTCGGAAATTGGTAAAATCATTTGCAATAAAGGATCTGTGCCCCGGATGAGGGTTTGATAAGTCACTAAAAACGGTGCAAAAGTAGCGTTTACCCGCGATATGACAAAACAAAAAATCCAAAACAGGGAGTCGGAGGGTGTTAAATCAATGAATTTAAGGAGAATTAAGGGCGTCGATAAGCTTTTATTTGTAAAATTTATGTAATTTTGTAAAATTTTTTATAGGAATGCCTTAATGTCGTGTTCCGCGCCTGCTCTACAAATAAAGACACATCAATGGAAAACAAGGACTTTCAGGAATTTATAAGCAAGCTCAACACCCTCCGTCTTCCCTCGGAATATGGAGCGGCAGTGAGAAAGGACCCTTCACGGAAATCGAAGACACTCAGATTCATGCTAAAGTTTTATGATGCCAAGGCCTGGTTGTCGGCCGTCGACGGGAAAATGCGTCCTTTCGAGGGAGACTCATCGGGTCTGGAGGCGGCCGATGCCAACATCTTCAGGATAATCCGCCAGAACGAGACCGGAAAGTTCTGTGATTCATGGGGAGAGTCGGATATCTCGCGCGAGGGCATTTCCCTGGAGGAGCATTCCTATCTATCGGGCTGGATGCATGGCAGCCGGCGTCTGGTGGATGAGAATGGTGATGAAATCATTTATTCCGACGACCCGGCCAAGCTTGTGCTGAGTCTCTCTGACATGGAGGGGGCGCAGGTGTCGCAGAAACTTGTGATGCGGAGTGGCGAGGAGGAGTATGAGAATCCTAAGTTCGTCACAGAGGGGTGTGTCCTCGCCGGCAATAAGCTTTACGACGTCGCTCCGGTGGGGGCGAACTACGACAAGATGTCGATATTCCTGGAGAACATTCCCAGGGAGCTTCTGCCTACGAGCCTGTCGGTCTTCCTTTCCTATTTCAGCAACATAGGCGTGGAATACGAGGGGGAGCGAGCCAAGGTGCTGAAGGGAGAGGAACAGATGCAGCCGGCGCTTATTCTTGAGAAAGTGGGAGTTGACAAGGCCCTTTACATGAGCGTGTCGCAGATGCCTCCGGGTCTGGAGGGGGGCGACAGCCTGCGCCTGAGGGTCAATAAGAGCGTCTCTGTCTCCGATGACGGAAAGATCACGGTCAGGCCCATCGACGACATAGATCTTGAGGAGGCGGAGAAGAAGCTGGCAAAGATGCTTGCCGACAGTGCGCCTAACCGGGCAGCCAAGAAAGATATTTTCATAGACAAGGGCCTCTTCATAGTGCCGGAGGAAACGGCTTCCCCGTTCCTCTACAACTGCCTTCCGGAAGTGCTCCGCGAGTTCAGGGTGCTTGGAGCCGAGAAGCTTCGGGAATACAAGGTCTCTCCAGCATCGCCCAAACTCAATATAAGGCTCGGGAGCGGCATAGACTTCCTTGAGGGTGACGCCGACGTGGAGATAGGCAATGAGAAATTCACGCTTGCCGACATAATCGCCCAGTTCTCGAAAAAGAAATACATCCAGCTCAACGACGGCACGCGCGCCATAATCGAGGAGGGATATATGAGGCGTCTGGAGCGCATATTCCGCCGCAAGGGTAAGGACGGGAAGGTGAAGATATCTTTCTTCGATCTTCCGGAGGTGGAGGAGCTGCTCCAGAACCAGCTCCAGGGGGAGGCCGTCAACCGCAGCCGTGCGGTCTACGAGGGTTTCAACCATCTTAAGGATGAGAAACTTGCGCTTCCCGATGTGAAGGCGTCGCTGCGCGGCTACCAGGAGCAGGGAGTGAAATGGATAAAATATCTCTATGACAACAGGCTCGGGGGATGTCTTGCCGACGACATGGGTCTCGGAAAGACCGTGCAGACAATCACGATGCTCGCCTACCTTTACCCCGGGGAGGAGAAGCCCTCGCTTATCGTCATGCCGAGGAGTCTTCTGTTCAACTGGAGCAACGAGCTCGCCAAGTTCGCCCCCCAGATATCGGTGGCAACATATTACGGCCAGAACCGCGACCTTGATGAATGTCTTAAGGCCAACGTTATACTGACCACATATGCTGTGGCGAGAAACGACATAGAGCGGCTTAAGGATATCGAGTTCCAGTATGTGGTGCTCGACGAGTCGCAGAACATAAAGAACCTGGCGTCGCAGACGGCCCAGGCGGTGACGCTTCTCAACAGCGGCCACCGTCTCGCCCTCAGCGGCACACCCATCGAGAACAACCTCACTGAGCTTTATTCCCTTTTCCGCTTCCTGAATCCGGCCATGTTCGGCACGGCCGACGAGTTCAACCGCTCGTATACGGTGCCTATCCAGAAGCTCGGAGACCAGCAGACGATGGAAAGCCTGAGACGCAAGATATATCCCTTCATGCTCCGAAGGGTCAAGAAGGAGGTGCTCACCGAGCTTCCCGACCGTATAGAGCAGACTCTTTACGTGGAGATGGATTCCGAGCAGCAGTCGCTTTATGAGCGCAAGCGCCTGTCGTATCTTCAGAATATCCGGGAGACAATCGGGCGTGAGGGAATCCAGAAGTCGCAGTTCGTGATGTTCCAGGCCCTGAGTGAGCTGAGGCGCATAGCCTCCGTGCCCGAGAGCCTCACCGACGGGCGTGTGAAGTCGCCCAAGCTTGAGCAGCTTGTGGAGAGTGTGGAGGCGGCTGTGGGCAACGGCCACAAGGTGGTGGTGTTCTTCAACTTCATCGCCGGGCTTGAGCTGGCTGGCGAACGCCTCGGGGCCCTGGGTATAGACTGCGAGTCGATGACGGGCTCAACCTCCACAGCAGCACGCAGGAAGATTGTGGAGCGTTTCCAGAACGACCCCTCCTGCCAGGTGCTTCTCATGACGCTCAAGGTTGGCGGCGTAGGTCTCAACCTCACGGCAGCCGACATTGTCTATATTTTCGAGCCCTGGTGGAACAAGGCCGCCGAGGAGCAGGCCGTCAACCGTCTGCACCGAATCGGTCAGAAAGCAACGGTCTACAGCTACTCAATGATCACCATGGGCACCATAGAGGAGAAGATCCTTCAGCTCCAGCAGCAGAAAAAAGATCTTTTCGACGGGCTTATAGGCACCGACACTGCTTCCGAGAAGCAGCTCTCGGAGGAGGATATCGAGTTTATTCTTGGCAAGTGACAGGGAATTGGAAAGAATGAGGAAAAATGGCTTTGAATAAAAACAATATTGCCGGCGACGGCGCGCCGATGGCTACCGGAGTGAGCCTTGTGTTGAAAAACAGCCCCGAGGCTGTCAGCAAAAGCAGGGAGATAGGGAAGATGCTCAAGGGTGACGCGGCTTCCCTGGCCAAGGAGCTGGTGGGATTTATCGACAAGGCGGGATGGTGTGTCTACAGTGAGGACTCGGATCCGACGCTCATAGCGTTGGTCGACAAGGTAAGAGACGTTTTCGTCGACCTCAGGAAGCAGGAGGTGACCATGCTTGTGTCGGCCATACTGTCGGATTTCAGAAACGTCTATTCAATCAGCAAGGCGGTGGTGCCCGAGCTTCTGCCTGTATGGGAGGCCCTTGTGCTAAACCTGACGATGACGGGCGACGAGGTGCAGAGAATGGCTTTGTCCGCGCTTCCGGTGACCCGCAAGAAGGGTCGTAAACAGGAGATACAGTATTTTAACCATCCCTTGATGAAGGCCTGCGAAAGGAGCACGCATACCAGCTATTACTGGGGGGCCGGGCGCAACCGCGACGGCTCCAACTACATATTCTCGCTCTCCCGCAACATGAGATGCCAGATGATGTCGGTGTTGTATTCTCCGGAGTTCAGCAAGTTGATGCAGACGCCGGAGCTTCCCGCGGAGCCGCCTCTGGTCATGGGGGCATACGAGTCGCTCGCATCACATTATCTCAATTATCTGTCGATGCTTAGCTCCACGGGCGTTCTTCACCCGTATGACACCAAGATTCCCGCCGCGATGATGAAGAAGGTAGTCGACGGGCTCTCCGTGCCCCGTCTGCCCATGTCTCCCGCCGACAAGTGGTTCAACCATTGGGGAACCAATCTTGTGGTCTTTTCATATCTTGACTATGCCCGTTATGTGGAGATGCTGGCAAGGGAAAAGGAACTCAAAGGCATCGACGGAGGGGCCGATGACTCAGATGCGTTCGATGTGAAATCATTTGCCCGTTTTCTTGTGGAGAAATATCCCTCCAGAATGGATGCGGCCGATATGCGTGTGCTGCTGCCGCAGTTCAAGGGCGTCAACAAGAGATGGACAAAATTCACCAATGCCGCGCCAATCGCTGACGAGGTGGTCGATATGCTCAAGAAGGTGTCGAAGAACAATTGGATAAATATGGACAACTTCTGGCTTCTGTATCTGAGCCGGGTCAATGCCAAGACGTTCGAGAAAACGAAACTTTTCAACAGCTACTATGCCTCCTCGATGCTGCTGGTCAACCAGCTTGACCAAAGCCGCGTCACATTCAACGACCAGCTCCAGCTCCTTGTAAAGCCCTTCATCTATCAGTATCTCACGCTTCTCAATGTGTGGGGACTCGTGGATATGGCGCTCATTCCGGAGCCGGATGAGGGATATCCGGGAAATTTCTGGGAGAGGCTGCGCTATGTCCGAGTCACCCCCCTCGGCTATTATGCCATGGGATGCACCGACACATACGTTCCGCCGCAGGATGGAGGCGTCGGGAATGTGGTCTTCGACGTGGATGCCAACAACGGTATAGTGACGGTCATCAACGAGAACTCGCCATACGCCCTTTTCCTGTCGCAGATCGGCGCACGGATCACTCCTAAGAGGTTTCGTGTCACGGCCGCCACTATAGTGGCTTCGTGCGACAGCCTTTCAGACGTGGAGTCGAAAATCAGGAAATTCGTGGAATTCATCTGCAACGGCAACAGAAGCGGCTGGGAAGAGGTCTTCAGGGAGGCTGTCCTGCGGGCCAGACCGTTCCTGGACATAGACAAGGATTACCAGCTGTACAGGCTCAATCCCGCCACTCCGGGCCTGCTGGAGTATATTATAGGAGAGAAGCAGTTTGCCGGCCATGTGATAAAGGCCGACGGCTACCATCTGATGGTGGAGCGGGATTTCATGTCTACATTCCTTAACCTTCTGCGCAAGGCCGGCTATCTCGTATAGCGCGGCCTTGCCGCGGCAACCATGAAAAAAGAGGCGCGTATCACTACGTGCCTCTTTTTTCCAACCCTCCTCGAAACAATTCGAAGAGAATTGATGGTCCTAATCCTAATTTTAACTATTAATCCATAACTTTACTAATGCAACAATAAAATTGTCAATGAAACGATTAATTGGTCTTTATGAGAAGAATTATCTATCCTATTGTCTTTCTGAGTCTGGGGCCGCACAAGGGCGGCAGGGGTTTTGTCGCAATCTCCGTGACTTCCCTCGGAATTGCGGTGCAAAATTACAAAAAAAATGCTGGTTAACCAAAAATTTATTAAATTTATTTTATAAAAATAGTTTTTGCAGTTATTTTGCATTATTTAAAACAGCCTGATTTCCAGTGTCTTCAAGGGATTTGAGCCAGGAAAGGCTTCCCTCTACTCTGGCTGTGCGCTCGAGCAGGACAGGCACTACGGAGACGATGCCGTGTTCGAGACACCATTGGTCGGTGTCGCTGTTGTCAGGCTCTTCGTTGACATATTCTCCGCTCAGCCAGTAGAATTTGCGGCCGTGGGGGTCGGTATACTCCTTGTATTCGTCGTTCCAGCGGCCCCGGCACGCGCGGACCACACGCATCTGTGTCGGAGGCTCCGCACTGTCGGGAATGTTGACATTGAGGCATATCTCCGGGGGAAGACCGTTGCGCAACACATCCTCCGTGATGCGCCTTACGAAAGGAAGGCATCCCTCGAAATCCGCTTCCGGAGAATGGTCGGTCAGGGAAAACCCGATTGCGGGAAGTCCGAAGCCGCATCCCTCCAGCACGGCGCCCATTGTGCCGGAATACAATACGTTGACAGCGGCGTTCGAGCCGTGGTTGATGCCGGCCACCACCAGGTCGGGGCGCCTGTCGCCGAGAATCATGTGCATGGCTACCTTCACGCAGTCCACGGGAGTCCCGTTGACTTTCCACATCTCGGCTCCCTCGTAGTCAGGGAGGCGTACGGGCATCAGGGCGTCGTTGACCGTTATGGCCATCGATTGGCCGGAACGCCCTCCGTCGGGACACACGGCCACCACGTCGCCGAATTTTCTCATCTCCTTTATCAATATCCTCACTCCCTTGGCGAGATAGCCGTCGTCGTTGCTTACGAGAATGAGGGGTCGTTTGTTTGTATTGTCCATTTTTAGTTTGTGTTGTGTTTATGTCGGAATTGTCGGGTCTCCGGCTCAGCGCTTCTTACGCAGCAGGAAACGGTCGGCGATTATCATGCGTCTCGCCCCTGGTAGCGACGACAGGATGTCGTTGTCGGGATGCCTGGTATAATTCCTGCGCATTTTCCGGAAATCGCCGTGAGCGCGGATTACGGCCCTGGCGTTGGGAATGTCAAGCTTTGCGAGGAACATCAGGAAGGCGAGAGTGTCAGCGAGGCGGCGCAGCAGAAGCACCTTGCGGCTCCGTCGCAGCGGGAGGTTCTTGTGGAGGAGAAGGAGGTTGTTGCGGAAGTTGAGATAGGTCTTCTGCGGATTCCCCTGGGCAAGCGACGCGCCGCCGACGTGATACACCACGCTGTCGGTGACGGCATAGACCGGATGGCCCGCCGCCGTGAGACGGCAGCAGAGGTCAATCTCCTCCATATGGGCGAAGAAGAGAGGGTCGAGGCCTCCGAGGGCAGTATAATATTGCGTCCGCACCGCCAGGGCAGCTCCGGAAGCCCAGGCAACCTGACAGGGCTCTCCGTCATACTGTCCCTCGTCTTTTTCGATGGAGTCGAATAGCCTTCCGCGGCAATAGGGATAGCCGAGCCTGTCGAGCATACCTCCGGCGCCTCCGGCATATTCGAACATCTCCCTGTCGCGCCAGGAGCGAATCTTGGGCTGGCAGGCTCCTGCATCGGGATTGCTTTCCAGAAAGCACAGCAGCGGGCGCCACCATCCCGGAGTCACCTCCACGTCGGAGTTGAGGAGAATGGTGAAAGGGTATCGTGTTGCCTCGATGGCGCGGTTGTAGCCCTCGGCGAAGCCATAGTTCTTCTCCAGTCGTATGGTCTTTACCTCGGGATGATTCTTCTCCAGCCAGGTGAGCGAGTCATCGTCTGAGCCGTTGTCGGCTACGATGAGGTCCACCTCATCGTCCGACGTGTGTTTTACGGCTGTGGGAATGAACTGCTCCAGCAGCTTGCGCCCGTTCCAGTTGAGGATTATGACTGCAAGTTTCTTCATAAGAGGATATCATTTATCGGTTCAGCCAGGAGACTCCCTTCCATCGACTCCGGGTCGTGGGGGATGATTCCGAGGAGCGTCGCTACTTCCACTTTGTTTATCAGGTCTTCGCGGAAAGGAGCTTCCACCCGGATGTAGTTGTCGGTGTGTCCCGACATGAGGTCTGTGCCGTTTCCAGCCTCCCATAGCACAGGACGTCTGGTTCCGATGAATGAAGTCTGGAAGTCCCTCATCTTGTGGTCAGACACCTCCTGGAGGAGCGCGACGCGCCTGTGTTTCTCCTGCTGGCTCACCACTGTGTCGAGCTGGAGGGCTTTCGTGCCCGGGCGTTCAGAATATGGGAATATGTGATAGCGGCTCACCGGCAGCGAGTCGGCGAAGGCGAGGCTCTTTTCCCATTCTTCCGGCGTCTCCCCCCTGGCTCCGGCTATGATGTCCACTCCGATGAATGCATCCGGTATAAGCTCCTTTATAAGCTCGATGCGGCTGCGGAAGAGCGCCGTGTCATACCGGCGGTTCATCAGCCGGAGCACCTTGTCGGAGCCAGACTGGAGCGGGATATGGAAATGGGGCATGAAGGCCCGAGCCTCGCGTGCTGTCCATTCGATGATCTCCTGTGTCAGCAGATTGGGCTCAATCGACGATATTCGGTAACGCTCTATTCCTTCCACCTCGTCGAGATGCCTGAGGAGGTCGAAGAAGCTTTCGCCGGTGTCGCGGCCGAAATCGCCGATGTTGACCCCTGTTATGACAATCTCGCGTCCCCCCTGCCGGGCCGCGTCGCGGGCGAGCTCCACAAGCTCTGTCGTCTTTCCGGAGCGGGAGCGTCCCCTGGCGTAGGGGATGGTGCAGTAGGTGCAGAAATAGTCGCATCCGTCCTGCACCTTCAGGAAGAACCTGGTCCTGTCGCCCCGTTCGCACGAATGTCTGAACTCCCGTATCTCGAGCGGGGGAGTGGTGGTGACAATCTGGGAGCGGCTTTCGAGCCAACGGTCGATAAACTCCGAGATTCTCAGCTTCTCGTTGCTTCCCAACACGATGTCCACGCCGGGGATGGCCGCCGCCTCGTCTGGTTTTAGCTGCGCGTAGCATCCTGTGACCACAATCGTCGCGTCAGGGAACCGGGAGGCGAGGGAGCGTATCAGCCGCCTGTCTTTCTTATCTGCGGTTTCCGTTACCGAGCAGGTGTTTATTACGCAAATGTCGGGGGTTTCCCCCTCGGCGGCCTTCTCGAAACCGCGCTCGCGCAGCATTTTGCCAATGGCGGAGGTCTCGGCGAAATTCAGCTTGCATCCGAGGGTGAAAAAAGAGGCCTTCAGGGGCCGTGATATGTCGTGATATGGGCTTATGCAATTCATTGTAGTGCAAAATTAGTCAAAAAAACGCATCTTCTATTGACAAGGGGTGTCAAATTTATTAACTTTGCACCGGATTCTGCCACATATGCAGTAATGAAACAGAATAAAGAGGTAAAGATATCATATATGGCGGCACATCTCACCACCATCGTGAGTGTGACGCTTGTGCTTATATTGATAGGCATCATATCGCTGATATGCATCAGCGCCCGCAACGAGACGAGGCGTCTCAAGTCGCAGATAGAACTGAGTGTCGTCATGGCTGACAGCGTGAACGACGCCGACGCCCGCCAGATAGCGCTGCGTATCGACAAGGCACCCTATTCCGCCGATGTGCGGGTGGTGGGCAAGGAGGAGGCCATGCGCAACTGGCAGGCTGACACTGGGGAGAACCTGGAGGCTCTCTTCGGTGTGAACCCGTTGTCGCCGGAGGTCTGCTTCAAGGTCAGACCCGAATATTCAGGCCGCAAGGCCATCGACCAGATAAGCGCCTCGCTCCGGAAGCTTCCGGGAGTGGAGGAGGTGGCCGCTCCCGATGCCGCCCTGGTGGAGGCTATGAACGCCAACATCGAGGGGCTCGCCTACGTGCTCGGCGGCATAGCCATAGTGATGATCGTGATATCATTCGTGCTCATCAACAATACCGTCCATCTTACAATCTATTCAAGACGTTTCACAATCCACACGATGCAGCTTGTGGGGGCTACCGACGGTTTCATACGTCGTCCCTTCATCCTCAACAACATGTCGTCGGGAATCGTGGCCGGTCTGGTGGCCTCCGCGGTCATCGCGCTGGCTCTGCTGGCCGCTCCGCGTGCCGGCGTCAACGACGTGGCCAGCTATATCAGCTGGACGGAATACGGCATTGTGGCGGGCTCGCTTGTGGCCACAGGCGGCCTGCTCTGCGCCCTGGCGGCCTGGATCGCCACCACGCGCTATCTCGGCAAGGACTACGACGAGCTGTTCAAATGATTAAAACTGAATCCCACAAATGACTACGACAGAGACAAAAAAGTATTTCTCGAATCCCGTTTCAGAGAAAACGGACAATATGAAGAAGACCACGTCGAGTGAGCGGCCCTTCAACAAGACTAATTTCATCCTCATGGGGGCATGCCTTCTCATGATTGTCGTCGGCTTCCTCCTGATGTGCGGCTCCAGCTCCAGCGTGGAGGGGGGCTTCAATCCCGATATCTTCAGCACGCGCCGCATCGTGGTCGGTCCGGCCGTGGCTTTCCTCGGATTCCTGTTGATGGCGTTCGCCATAGTATGGTCGCCGCAGCGGGGTAAGAAAAACAAATCATAATCTCTTAAGCCTATACGTCTTCGACTATGGAATGGTTAGACGCTTTCATCCTCGGGCTGGTGCAGGGCCTTTCGGAATATCTTCCCGTCAGCAGCAGCGGCCATCTTCAGATTTTCAGGGAAATACTCGGAATCGAGCTTCCCAACGATGTCAGCCTGCAGTTTGACATAATCCTTCACGCGGCGACGGTGTGCAGCACGATAGTGGTGCTGTGGCCCATGTTCGCCCGCCTTTGCAAGAGCTTTTTCACGTTTAAGATGGACTCCGATTTCTGGTATGTCTGCAAGATACTCCTTTCATGTATTCCTGTAGCCATAGTCGGGTTCTGTTTCAAAGACAGTGTGGAGTCTGCCTTCAACAACCTTACGGTGGTCGGAATCTGCCTTTGTGTCACCGCCGCCCTGCTTGCCTTCGCCCATTTCAGCGACAGGCGCAACGGGCGTCTGGCCAGGCCCAATGCCGGCCGCGACATAAGCTGGCTCGATGCCTTCGTGATCGGGTGTGGCCAGGCAGTGGCCGTCCTTCCCGGTCTGAGCCGCAGCGGCACCACCATCGCCACGGGTATTATCCTGGGCGACAAGCGCGACAAGGTGGCAGCCTTCAGCTTCCTAATGGTCATCATCCCGATTCTCGGCGAGGCCCTTCTCAGTGTGGTCGAGCTGGTGAAGGAGCCGGCCGCCCAGGCTGAGAACAGTGTCGGCGCTGTCTCGCTGGTGATAGGGTTCGCCACATCATTCATTGTCGGCTGCTGCGCATGCCGCTGGATGATAAGCCTGGTCAACCGGGGAAAGCTCGTCTGGTTCTCGCTCTATTGCATCGTGATGGGTATAATCTGTCTCCTCTGGAGATGAAATAAGATATTGCTGTTTTGACCGATAACTGAATAAAAATGGATTTTATAAGCGGAGAGATAATAGCTGTCGACAAGCCCCTGGGCTGGACATCGTTTGACGCGGTGAAACGCCTTCGCGGAGCCATACAGCGGCGTCTTCACGTCAGGAAATTCAAGGTCGGCCATGCGGGCACCCTCGACCCTCTCGCCACGGGGGTGCTGATTGTATGCACCGGGCGCGCCACGCGCCGCATCGAGGCGCTGCAGAACGGCGTAAAGGAGTATGTGGCCAGGATACGTCTGGGCGCCACTACCCCCAGTTTCGATCTTGAGACCGAGATAGACAGGACATACGCGTGGGAGCACGTCACGCCGGAGGATGTGCGCAGGGTGCTTCCTACTTTTATGGGGCGTATCATGCAGGTGCCACCGGTCTTTTCGGCTGTCAAGGTCGACGGCAAACGCGCCTACAATCTCGCGCGTAAGGGAAAGGAGGTGGAGCTTAAGGCCAAGCCGTTGGAAATAACAGAGATAGAACTGCTCTCCTGCGACCTTCCCGAAATCGAGATAAGGGTGGTCTGCAGCAAGGGCACCTATATCCGGGCCCTCGCCCGCGACATAGGAGTGGCATTGGGGACGGGAGGACACCTCACCGCCCTGCGCCGCACCCGCGTAGGCGACATAGGAATTGATGTCTGCCGGTCGGTCGACGAGGTGCTTGATATGATAAGAGAGGCGGAAATCACCTTCCCTGATGATTACCGCCTGCCGGAGAATCCGGAATCCATGTGAGTAATTAACCCAAATTCAATAAGCCCCTCTCCTCCATAGAAATCTCCCCATTCAGCGTAATGCTGACGAGCTTTTCCGGAGCTGCCTCTGCCGAGCACACGCAACCCGGACAAAGACCCGGAAATATTTGAAACCGATATGAAGCTATCACAATTCAAATTCAAGCTGCCGGAAAGCCTTATCGCACAGTATCCCACGGAGAACCGCGACGAGTGCCGGCTGATGGTGCTCAATGCACGCACAGGTGAAATCTCCCACCACATCTTCAAGGAAATAATAAATTATTTCGAGGATGGAGACGTCATGATTTTCAACGATACCCGCGTATTTCCCGCCCGCCTCTTCGGCAACAAGGAGAAGACAGGCGCACGCATAGAGGTGTTCCTGCTCCGCGAGCTAAATGAGGAAAACAAATTCTGGGACGTGCTCGTGGAGCCGGCCCGCAAGATACGCATAGGCAACAAGCTCTATTTTGGAGAGGACGACTCGATGGTGGCGGAGGTGATCGACAACACCACTTCCCGGGGCCGCACGCTGCGTTTCCTCTACGACGGCCCTCACGACGAGTTCAAGCAGACCCTCTATTCGATGGGGGAGACGCCGCTTCCCGAATATATCACGCGCCGCGCGGTGCCAGAGGATGCCGATAACTATCAGTGTATATTTGCCAAAAACGAAGGCGCCGTGATGGCTCCCGCCGCTGGCCTTCATTTCAGCCGCGAGCTGCTGAAGCGTCTTGAGATCAAGGGCGTGGAGCGCGGTTTCCTGACGCTTCACAGCGGAAGGGGAAACTACAAGGAAATCGATGTGGAAGACCTTACCAAACACCGTATGGACAGCGAGGAGATGATTGTCAACGACGAGCTTGTGGAGATGGTGAATGCCGCCAAAGACCGTGGCTCGAGCGTATGCGCTGTCGGCACGTCTGTGCTGCGCGCCGTGGCAAGCGCTGTCTGCATGAACGGCCATCTGATGACCTACGAGGGCTGGACCAACAAGTTCATCTTCC
>DKYZ01000009.1:20178-24697 GCA_002493515.1 Porphyromonadaceae bacterium UBA7087
GAGGGCTGGACCAACAAGTTCATCTTCCCCCCGTATGATTTCACGGTGTGCAACTCGATGGTGTCCAATTTCCATATGCCTCTAAGCACGATGCTGATGATGGTGGCTGCCTTCGGAGGCTATGAGTTCGTGATGAAGGCATACGATGTGGCTGTAAAGGAGAAATACCGCTTCGGAGCATATGGCGACGCGATGCTTATCCTGAAATAGACTCACTGAAACAGACTCAGATAAATTGTCCGGCCTGCGGGGATGTCGCTGGCCGGGAGGAAAAAACTGAAAGCGGCGGGAGGTCCCTGGAAAAGGACTTTCCGCCGCCGTTTTTACTCATTCGCCGCATGGCGAAAAAAAAGATTAATTGTCTCTCGACAACTAATCCTCTAACCTTAAATCTAATACCATGAAAAACACGCTGCAAAATTAATATGGAATTTTGCAATTTCCAAATATAAGAGCCGTATTTTCAGAGGTTTAACGCTTGTTAAAGAATTTGAAAACTGTCGAAGGCAGGTTGATTTGGTTGCAAAATGCAAGCCTTAATCTGTTTTGGCCGGGGTTTACAGGGAGAGAAATCCGTGTAATCGCTGAAAAGTTATTGGAATAGTTGCATTCTGTCAAAACGACTTTTTAACGATTTTTTATCTTTAAAGAGCTTTGAAAGGAGAAGATTTCCGTCAGGACGTCAAGCGACTTGAGCTGGGAGGTGCCGGGGTAATGGATGGAGTAGTATTTGAGGATCTGGCGCAGGGCGCGTGTGCGCTGGGGTGGGGTCAGCCTGAACAGACGCGCGTTATAGAACGTCATCCGGCTGAGGGTCACCACTGCGCGGGCCTCGTCGCCCGTGAGGCAGTCGCCGTGTGCTGGCAGGAATGCCTCGAAGGAGGCGGAGCGCATGTCGAAACTGTCGCCCTCCTCGTAGCCGGAGGTGTCGGGGAATATTCCGGAGTAGGGCATCAGTGAGATAAGGAAGGCGAGATGGAAATTGGCTGTTGCCTTCTCCATATTGTCAAGCAGCCGGATGGAATTGAAGATGAAGTCCCACATCCGTTCATCCGGTGCCGATTCCCGCAGGAGCCTGTTGAGGAACTCGGAGAGGAAAAGCGCTATGGCCTGCTTGGCGGGATTGGAATAGATGTCGTGCCAGACTGCCAGGGGGGCGACTGCGCCGAGACGCTGCAGCTCCTGGCCGGCGCGCACGTTGACATCGGTCTCTATGGCGGAGAGGGGCAGAAGGCGCGCGTAGCGCGCGGCGGCCGAGCGCCCGGTGCCGACGGGGGATACGAAGGTCATCCGTCCCCGGCTCCGGGTGTATAGGGTCACTATGTTGTTGCGGTCGTTATGTTTCTTGACATCAAGCACAATGCCTGAGATTCTCTCCATAGATGCTGTTTTTTATGCAAATTTACATAAAATCCGCCATATGGAGCCTTTTCAGCCTGTAATTCCACGCAGGGGGAGTGAACCTAAGCGTGGCGCGTTTGTTGTAACTATGCATCAACGAAGCCCCGGCCAAGGGGCGTCATTATGGTTCTTAACGACTTATTACACTTATTATAAAGACAGAATTATGGCAAACAGTCAGAAAAGCATCAAGGGCACCGAGACCGAGAAAAATCTCGGCCTGGCCTATGTGGCGGAATCCTGCGCCTACTCACGCTACACGTTCTTCGCACAGACAGCCACGAAGGAGAGTTATTTCCAGTATGCCGACATCTTCAACGAGACGGCGGCAAACGAGCTGCATCATGCCAAGATATTCCTGAAATATCTCGCCGAGGGTGCGGTGGTGGTTGACAATGTTGGGGTCGATGCCGGTATCCTGGCGCCCACGGTCGACAATCTGAAGGTCGCAGCCGAGGAGGAGAAGAAGGAGGGTGTGGAGCTTTACACCAACGCGGCCGATGTCGCCGAGAAGGAGGGCTTCCAGGAGATCGCCGACCGCTTCCGTGCGATCGCCACGATTGAAGACCGCCATATGAAGCGTTTCAACCTCATGCGCAAGCGCATCGAGGAGGGCACTGTCTGGAAACGCGAGAAGCCCATCAAGTGGCAGTGTCTTGTATGCGGTTACATCAGCGAGGGGACTGAGCCCCCGAAGAAGTGTCCCGCATGCTATCATCCCTATCAGCATTTCATGCCGATTGAGAAAAATTATTGATAAATTATTGACACAACCGGAATCGGGTCGTCGCCTGCGGGCGGCGGCCCGGTTTCTTTTTTTTGTAAAGTATTTGGTGGTTATGCGCATATGAACTATATTTGCAGAAAGATTCTATGCGTATGGAGGCTTTGTATCAATATCTTTGGCGCCACCGTCTGATGGGACGCCGGCTTTCGACGGTCGGCGGTGAGGAGGTGCGGGTAATCGACCCGGGTGTGCTCAACACTGATGCCGGTCCTGATTTCTTCAATGCTAAGGTCCGGATCGGTTCGCAGCAGTGGGCCGGCAATATTGAGATACATGTGAAGGCTTCCGACTGGTACCGCCACGGTCATGACAGGGATCCGGCCTACGGGAATGTGATTCTTCATGTGGTTGGTGTTTCCGACAGGGAGGTGTTCAAGTCCGACGGCACGCGGTTGCCGCAGGCGGAGCTGACGTTGCCGGAAGGCTTTTTCCGCACATACCGCGAGCTTCACGATGGACTGCTTTCGGTAAGATGCGCTCCCCGGCTCAGGGAACTGTCGGTGCTCAATGTGGCCGACTGGCTTGAGACGCTCGGCGTGGAGCGTATGCAGACCAAGGCGGAGAGGATACTTTCTGTCTATCGTGGCTGTGGCTGCGACTGGCGTCAGACCTGTTTCGTGGCGTTGGCCCGTGGTCTGGGTTTCGGTCTCAACAGCGATCCTTTCGAGATGCTTGCCCGTTCTGTGGATCTGAAATACGCCGGTCGTCATTCCGACAATCCTTTCCAGCTTCAGGCTCTTCTTTTCGGTCAGGCGGGTATGCTTGATCCCACGCGCTTCATATTCGACGAGTATTACCAAGGGATGTGTAGGGAGTATTTCTTTCTTGCCCGGAAATATGGAATGCGGCCTATGCGTCCTGACCTGTGGAAGTATGCGCGTACACGTCCGCAGAATTTCCCGCATCGGCGCATAGCCCTGCTTGCCCGTTTTCTCGAAGGGGGATTCAGCCTTTTCTCCGCGATAAAGGATGCCGGGGGCGACGGCGACCGGCTGCGTCCGGTCTTCAGGATGCCGCTGGAGGGTTATTGGCACGACCATTCGTCGTTTGATGTGGTCTCGCGTTTCCCCTCCGACGTGCTTTCGGAAGCGAGCATCGACCTCCTGCTTATCAACACGGTCGCGCCGCTCTATTATGCTTATGGTGTGGTGACGGGAGACGCCGAGGCCGGTTCGCTGGGTCTCGACATACAGTCCCGTCTTCCGGCGGAGCGCAACACGATTGTGCGTCATTGGGAAGACCTCGGTCTCAAGGCCGGCGACGCGTTCCGCAGCCAGGCCCTCATCCAGCTCCGCAAGGAATACTGCGACCGCAAGAAATGTCTTTACTGCCGCTTCGGCCACCAGCTGCTGCGCCGCGACGCCGCCATGTGACGTCCCGGGGTCGGAGACGTCACCAATGCTGTTTAGCCAAGGTCTGTTTGTTTGGAATATACGCATTTATTATAGGGAATATGGGCCTTGACGCCTGGCATGGAGACGATACCAGTGTGCTGTGCCTCGATCAGTCGAATACCGAGCGTGGGCGCCAGGCCCGGAGGGTCTGGACAGATAATGGCCCTCGGAGTTCCTGAGGCCGACGGCCACAACCCTGTCAAGAAGACCATATATGTGAGCCTAAGGCGCCCTCTAAAGACAGTCCTGCTGGGCTTGTCGCGGAAGCAGAGATAACTCTATCTCTGAACGATGGAGGAATTGAAGAACGCAGATAATTTCATGCCGAACCATAAATTTATGTTATTCAACATTGTTTTCAAACATAAAAATAAATTTGCAGATTCCATTTAAAGGCAATAAATTTGCACAATCAAGTCAACAACCCCAAAAACTGCCTCTCCACATGAAACCGTCACTCCTCATCTTCCCTCTCTTTCTGCTGTTGGCGCCATACGCTCTTGCTCAGCACGTCCTGCGCCTCGAAGCCCGTCCGCTTGACAGGATTCCCGAGACTGAGGGCAGCGTATGGGACCTATCCGACGCGGCCCGGTCCGAAACCGGGCACGCCGACTATACCGTATATGGTGACACCCTCTTCTCCGAGACCATTGACGGTGTCAGACGATGGTACCTTATGCGCGCTGATTCCGTCGGTTTCATCCGCGAGGAGAGCATGCGCCACAGCTTTGAGCCATACGGAAGTGTGCCGACTGCCGCGACCGGTATGGCGGGTATGGAATCATGCATCGACACCGTCCGCGGGGAAGGTTTCAGCTACAACACCATGCGTCTGCTCCGCGAGGGATCGTATTCATCGCGCGGACCTGTGGCCGGACGTCTCGGCACCGGGGCGAGACGTACAATCGGCTACGACGTCCACGGCTGGGTCAGGGCG
>DKYZ01000030.1 GCA_002493515.1 Porphyromonadaceae bacterium UBA7087
ACGCCATTTACTGAATATCCCTATGTAACCCCTGACGGAGAATGGAATGACGCTCCAGTCTGCAACGGATGCATACAGGCTGTATATTTCAGTGTCTACGAGGATGGAACGTTTGAGTTCAATAATGATGGTCCGTATATCATTCCCGAGATATACGTCACTTCGATTTCTGCCGACGGCGGTTACATCAACCTGAATGGCGAATCCACTATCAAAATCGATGTCATAAATCCGGGAGAATCCACATATGCCGATTTTGTAGGTCTGTATATAGCAGGCGGAGAGGATCTCGACGACAGGTGCGTGGCTCTGGTGAACGCGGAAATCGCACCTGGTGCGAGCGACACCTACTCTTTCGTCTACGAGAACAAGCTTGAGGAGGGTGTCTATGATTTCTATCTGACGGATTATCTCGGAAATCCCATCAGCGGTCGCCACAGCATCGAGGTGAAGGAGGAGAAGGTCGTGATGGTGGAGAGCATAACCCTTGACGTCACTGAGGCAGAGGTCAACATAGGAGACGAGATTCAGCTTACGGCCAATGTGCTGCCGGAGAATGCGGCCGACAGGAGAATCTCCTGGAGCAGCAGTGACGATGCCGTGGCTTCGGTAGATGAGAACGGCTACGTGCGTATGCTGTCGGCCGGATATGCCGTAATTACAGCTTCAGCGCTCGACGGCAGCGGGGTCACAGCCACGTGTATGCTTGACGTGTCCACATCTTTAGGGGAGATAGCTGCAGAAGCGGAAGCAGCGGATGTATATGACTTCTCCGGACATCTGCTGAAACACGGGGCAAGCAAGGCTGATATCGACCAGCTTCCGAGAGGCACCTATATTATAAAGAGGGGCGGCGTCTCGAAGAAGGTAATCAAGTGATAGTCTCGCAGAAGATAATCAATAGATAAAGGCGTAAGGCCATTTTGTATGGAGGCTGTGTCGTAAAGAGGATTTACGGCACAGCTTTTTTTTCGGGACGGGAGGCCCGGGACGGGGCTTCGCCGTTGCCGGAGAGCGAACCAAAGGAGGGGGATGGACGTTAGATAGGAAAGTTTTTATTTACAGAATTTATGGAAAAGTTTGAAGATTTGATCAAGTCGGACAAGCCTATACTGATAGACTTCTTCGCGACATGGTGCGGTCCGTGCAAGATGATGCACCCGGTGCTTGAGGAACTGCATGACAAGGTAGGCGACAAGGCCCGTATCATCAAGATAGACATTGACAAGAACGAGCAGCTTGCCGCCATCTACAATGTCAGGTCGGTGCCGACACTGATGGTGTTCAAGAACGGCGAGCTTAAATGGCGGGCTTCGGGAGTGCAGTCGGCAGCAGCATTGGAGCAGACACTCGCCCAGTATTATTAAGCAACCTGTCCGGCTTGGCAGAAGATTGAACAAGCGGCCTGTCATGCGCATGACAGGCCGCTTTAAGGATAAACCATCAGCAATCGCGGCGGTCAAACAGAAGCAGCCGCGGCTTGTGGCTGAAAAACACGATACGATATGAAGACAGCTTTCTACAAAACAATATGCCTGTTGCTGCTGGCTTTCGCGGCAGTCTTCCAGACAAGGGGAGAGGTGCTTCCCGACGAGACGCTGAAATATGTGGTTTCCTACAAATGGGGCATCATCCACAAGGATGCCGGGACGGCACGCCTTACGGTGAGAAACCATGGCAGCGACTATGAGCTCACGCTCGTGGGGCATACGTTGCCTTGGGCCGACAAGTTCTACCAGGTGAGGGATACCCTGACCGCTGTCGTTGAGAAGAACGGTTTCCGCCCCAAGCGTTATGTGAAGCTGACTCATGAGAAGGGCCGCTACGCCAAGGATGAGATAACATATTCCTATGCCGGGTCGGCAGTCGGCGGCCACGCGAGGAAATACCGCGTAAGGGATGGCAGGATGGAGGTGACGGAGAAGAAACTCACAGCCTCCGGAAAAGCGTTCGACATGCTGAGTGTATTTTACTATCTCCGGCTGATCAACTACTCCACGCTTCAGAAGGGTCAGAAATTCCGCACGACAGTCTTCTCCGGCTCAAAGGCCGAGCAGCTCGAAGTCAGAAGCCTGGGGGTGGAGGAGGTCAAGATGAAAGACAAGAGCAAACGCAAGGCCTACCACATACGTTTCAACTTCACCATGCAGGGGGGAAAGAAATCGAGCGACGATATCGACTGCTGGATATCGGTGGAGAAGCCCCACATCCCGTTGCTGCTGACCGGCTCGCTGCCGGTAGGCCAGGTGAGATGCCATTATGTCGGGTCATGAACCCCGCGCTCAGTCAGGCAGAATTGAGAAGGGATCTGCGTCGCGCCAGGCAGGGAACTTCTCCCTGAAGGCATCGAGCTTCGCGCGGCTGAGCGTGCCGTAGACCAAGGGCTCTCCGGAGGGATCGTTTTCCATTCTGACGCCTATATCCTTACCCTTGAAGTCGATTACGGCTGAGCTGCCGTCATAGTTGAACCCCGCGTCATCTGTGCCCCGGCAATCCACTCCGCATACGTAGGCCTCGTTTTCTATGGCACGCGCATAAAGGAGCTTTCTCCATGCGTCCACACGCATGTCGGGCCAGTTGGCCACTGCAATCAGCAGGTCGTAGTCATTGGCGACATTGCGACACCACACCGGGAAGCGGATATCGTAGCAGACAATCATGGCTATGTCCCAGCCGCGGTATCTCACTTTCAGGCGCCCGTGGCCACGAGAGAAGACCTTATGCTCGCCGGCCATGGTGAAGAGATGACGTTTATCGGCGAAAGTCTCATCGCCGGAAGGCTCGATGAAGAACGCGCGGTTGTAGAGCGAGCCTCCGCTGTCGGCCACGAAGCTGCCGGCGATTGCGAAGGCATGTCTGCTGGCAAGCTCCTTCAGACGGTCGATTGTCTCGCCGGTGTTGCGCTCGGCATATGCCCTTACGGTTTCCTTATCCTTGCCGGAAGGAAAACCGGTGGAGAACGTTTCGGGAAGAATCACGAGGTCGGTGTCAGGGTGTACTTTGTCGAGGACGCGGGCAAGAGTCTCCATGTTGGCGTCCTTGTCGCCCCATATTATGTTTTGCGGGAAGAGGCAGACGTTTAGGTCTTTTGAATGCATGATGGGTTTTTGATTTAAGGTTGGATGAAGAAAATCGGCGTCAAGGCCAGCCAGGTGGCGTCTTGAGAGGAGAGTCAGGAAGCGGGGTCGATGATGAACTTGTCGGGATAGCGGGCGGCATGCGGAAACTGCCGATAATAATCCTTGATATACGCCATGTCGGTATCGACGTCTCCCGTAGGCTCATATTCCTCCTTGATCATTATGCGCTTCGAGGCATAGTCGATCACTCCAAGCTGTATTGGCACGCAGGCACCATACGCAATATGTAGAAAACCGGTGTGCCATTCGCTCCGGGCGCTTCTCGTGCCTTCTGGGGTGACGGCGAGATTCACATAGGATGAAGTCTGGAATTTATGGATGATGGTTTCCGTGAGCGAGCCTTTCCTGTGTTTCCGTGACGGCACCGGGATTCCACCGAGCGCCTTCAGAAGATATTTCAAGGGGAAGAAAAACCAGAATTCCTTCATGAGGAAATTGGCTTCCCTTCCCAATGACTTGTATGCGGCCAGCCCGAGGATAAAATCCCAGTTAGACGTGTGGGGAGCGACGCAAATGACGCATTTCTCCCTTCGGGGCGCGGTGATCTCCACGCTCCAGTGAAATAAATGAAGAGCTTTACCCCAGACGTTCACGGCAGTATCATTTCAAGGCTTATTCAGCAACGGCTTTCCTGTTCTGCTCCTTCACCTCGGCCGGAAGGGCACCGTTGAAGAGCTTGAGCGCAGCGTCAAGCTCGCCTGTGAAGTCGGCGGCTATCTTCTGGAAGAGCTTTCTGAAGAACTCGGCCTTGGCACGCGAGTAAGACTTCGCGTCGTCGAAAGCGCGCACGCCCTTGTCGAAGAAGACATTGGAATTGCTCTTGGCACGACCCACGGCTCCGAGGACGCCGGCTATGGCTTTCTCAACGGCCTCTTTGTCAACGCCTTTGACGTTATAATACGCAGCCATCATCTCATCGCATGCCGAAGCGCCTATGGCGTCGACATATTTCTTAAATTCTCTTTTATTTGGCATATTTTTATTGATTTGCAGACGGAAAGGGGGAACCCGGTTCCGTCACGGTTTACCTATACAACAAATATAAGCCGCTTTTTATTGTCAACGGCCTCCGAAAGGATGGCCAGAAACGGCATATTCGGAAATTTTTATTAACTTTACGGCCGAAAACACGTCTTGACGAACGTCGCATGTAGCCCCGGCCACTGTTTTAACATTTTTTGGGTATGAAAGTTTAAACAATAGGGCCGCTGAAGTGTCTTTAGATAAAAAGTCTGGCATATGCGCGTGAGAAAGACGCCGGAACCAGAAAACAGCCATTAAAAAAAGAAAAGAGTTATGAGAAACATAATACTTATAGCCCTGCTTATGTCGGCAGGCGGTCAGCTGGCCACCGCGCAAGGATATTATGATGACGACATCTACTACAATCCTAAGAAAGACAAGAGCGCGCAGACCGGAAAGAAGCGCACCGCGAGCAACTATATAGCCGATATGGCCGATATGGACGTGGACACCTACAACCGCCGCGGCCAATATTACATGTCGCCTATCGACACCATCGGAGCCGCCACGGAGAACGGCGAGGACTTCGTCTACACACAGCAGATACAGAAATATTACAACCCGACAATCGTAGTCGACAATGCCGACGTGCTTGAGGACATACTGGAGAACTCCTACGGCAATGTTGACATCGAGATAAACGCCAACGGGGTGCCGGTGTTCCTTCCCTCGTATCCCTGGAGCTACAGCTACCGCTGGGGCTGGCCATCGTGGGGAGGCTGGAGCATCTCGCTGTATGATCCCTGGTTCAGCTTCAACTGGGGCTGGGGTCCATCCTGGACATGGGGCCCGTCATGGGGCTGGGGTCCGTCATGGGCCTGGGGACCTTCGTGGGGCTGGGGTCCCTCCTGGGGCTGGGGCCCGTCATGGGGTTGGGGTCCATCCTGGGGCTGGGGCGGCCCAAGTCGCCCTGTTGCTGACTGGCGTCCCAACGGACATCGACCCGTAGGACCCGGCGGAGGCTGGGCAAGCGACACGCGCCCTGGATTCAACCATAACGGTGGAGCCTCGCGTCCGCATCGCGGCTCGCAGGGCATAGCTGCAAGACCCGGAACTTCACGTCCCAACGGGGGTGGCGTCTCCAACAACAACGGGAAATGGGAATACAAGGGCGACCGCACAAATTACCACCGTGGCCAGAGCGGCAGCTCAAACTCCGGCACAGTGGCCACCGGGCGGCACCCGATGCTGAACAACGAGGGCAAGTCGATCTACAACAGCCACCGGACCAACAACACCGGCACGACGCTCCAAGGCACAGGAAGCTCCAACAAGGGGAACGGCATGACCATAAACCGTGGCACAACATCCGGCGGCAACAAGTCGTACAACAACAGCCACCGCAGCACGAACACGAACCGCAATTCGTATAACACGAACCGCAATACAAACAGCAACCGGAACTCGTATAATTCCAACCGGAGTTACAATTCCAACCGTAGCACCGGAGGAAACCACCGCAGCGGCGGCGGACGCTCCACCGGTGGCGGCGGTCGTGGAAGACATCGTTAAACACTAAAGGTAAACCCAACAGGCCCGCAGACTTGTCTGCGGGCTAAATAAAATATTACCACTATGAAAAAAAAAATACCATTACTCGTCATACTGGCAGCCGCTGCGTCCGCCTGCTGGGCGCAAAGCGCTGTCGATGCTTTCCGATTCACTCGCAACGACATGAAGGGCACAGCACGTTTCATGGCCATGGGAGGTGCTTTCGGGGCCCTGGGCGGAGACCTGTCGTCACTGTCGCAGAACCCGGCCGGAATAGGCGTCTACCGCAACAACGAGATCGGATTCACTCTCGACCTTGACTGCCAGAGATCCAACTCTCAGACAGAGGCAGGAAGCTTTGCCATAGACAACACAAAGTTCCTTCTCAACAATATCGGAGCAGTCTTCACCATGAGGCTCGGCAGCAGCACGTTCCCGAATTTCAACGTGGGCTTCACCTACAACAAGGGCGCATCCTTCAACCGGGAATACGAGGGGGAGATGGGACTGCAGAACTCTATGAGCAACTATATCGCCGGAATCGCAAACGGAGAGAACCTGACAGTGGGGGATCTGACTACCACTGACGACTTCAATCCATATAATCCCGGTGACTACTATGCCTCGCCCTGGCTGGCTATCCTGGGTTACGACAGCTTTCTAATCTCCCCTCAGGGAAAGGAGGACAATCCGAGCTGGTTCGGCCAATGGGGCAACGGCACGAAAGGAAGCGGACGTTTCCATGTAGTGGAGAAAGGTAGTCTCGACGAGTATAACATCGCATTGGGCGGCAATATTGCCAATGTCGTATATTGGGGTATGAATTTCGACATAGTGAATTTCAACTATACGATGAACTCGATGTGGGGAGAGCAGCTTGACAACGCCAACGTTATGCTTGACGAAAAAGTAGGCATGCAGAGAATGAGGGCTGACTGGAACCTGAGCAATTACTATAACGTAAACGGCACAGGTTTCAATTATCAGCTCGGAATCATCGTGAAGCCTATACAGGAACTCAGACTCGGTTTCGCGTTCCACACCCCGACATGGTATTCGCTGACAGAGAATTTCGGAGCCGGCACAAGCTTCCGTTATGGCGACGGCGAGACATTCGGGGCAAAGACCAACAACGGCCAGCTCGCCTATAACGACATGAATTTCCGGACTCCCTGGAAGCTCATGGCCAGCGTTGCGGGAGTGATAGGAGGGCGGTTCATCATATCGGCCGACTATGAATGGGAGCCAATGCACGCCATGCGCTTCTCGCAGCCCTCAAGCTACGGCTATGGCGGCGGCTGGGATGACGGATGGGACGACGGCGCCTGGGATGACGACTGGGGATGGGATCCCTGGTACAAGCCAGGCTCACAGGCCGCTCCGGCAAAGAAATCCTCGCTCAATGATCCCTATTACGCCACCAACGAGGATATCAGGAGATATTACCGCTCCACCAACACGCTGCGTCTCGGCGCCGAGTACAGAGTCACCCCGCAGTTCAGCGTAAGAGCCGGCTACAGCTTTGTCTCTTCCCCCGTGCAGCAGAAGGCCAAGGATGGCAAAGAGATAATCTATACATCCGGAACAATGCCAAATTACGTGTTTGACAACACCACCAATTATATCAGCGCCGGAGTGGGATACAAATACAAGAAATTCTACATCGACCTGGCATACGTATACAAGCGTCAGTCGGCCGAATATCACGCCTACACCTCCGATCCGGCCAATCCCGAGATACCGAGCCCGAAGGCCGACGTGACATTCAACAACAGCCAGGTGGTGATGTCGGCTGGTTTCAGGTTCTGACCCTGGAGGCCATGACGGCGAGAGGACCGTCGATGGTGCCCAGGCATATTAGAAAATCATCGCCACCCTCACGTATGCCGAATTTCCTCCTTACGGCAGGCGGATCGAGAGGATGATTTCTGGATATGACATTCAGCTGCGTTCCCTTAAGGGAGCGCAGCTTCTTTTTGTCGGGGACTTCCGTTATCCGGAATATGCGGCCCGGGAAATCAGGCAGATGGCGGCTGGAGACAAACAGGTGGGTGTTGGGAGCCGTCTTCATGATGTCGGGATAAGAGTCGAGGATTGAATTCCAGGGCGCGATCTTCATGACGGCTGCATCCGGAACGTATATGTACGCTCCCGTTTCCCACATCATCTTGTCGGCATAGCGTCCCTGCATGGCATTATTGCCGAGAGCGGCGTCCAGACGGTGGGTCTGCCTGCCTTCCGAATCAAGAATTATGGCTGAACAGGAAATTTCTTCGCGCGAGGAGGCCGGACTGTCATTACCGCCGGATATCTCGAAAAGCAGTTCCTTACATTCACCAGCGACACTGACAGCATATATTCTGTCGACATGGCCGAGCTGCGCCGCTGCCAGGGAGCAGTCGAGCAAGGGAGATGCCTTTATATAGATTCTGCCGGCTTTCTGTCGCATCATCGGCAGGAGGGCGGTGACGTCAGGCTTGCAGTCGGAAAAAGCATATGTACGGCCGTTGAGCCTGTCGCGTCTTGCCGGATCGATGAAAATTACGTCGTAACGGGAATCCGGCTCCGACAGGATGACACGCGAGTCGATATTGATAACTCTCAGGCCGGCCGCTCCTGAAACCCCGGCATTGTGGAGGAGAGCTGCGGCCTTCAATGAGTCAATCTCACATGCTGACACACTGGCGCCCGCACGATACATCGTCATCGCGTCTATGCCGAGACCAGCTGTCATGTCGAGTATAGCCTCGCCTCGGTGTGTCAAGGAGGCATGGAACGCGGCCACCTGCCGGCACGAAGCCTGCTCAGCTGATGTGACAGTAGGGAAAATGAAATCATCGCTTATGAAATCTCCGAGCTTGCCGGCCGCTTTCCTGCGACATTCTATCTGCGTCACCGCAAATTCCGGATCGAACGTGAGCTTTTTACCCGCGCACGCGAGTCTTAGTGTTGCCGGGTCGTCATTTCTGTGGGTTCGGATAAAATCGGCGGCAGTCCTGAGTCTGGCCGCGAGATCGAGGTCCTGATTGTTCATGATACGCTTGTTTGATGCAAAATTAATAAAATTAATGTTAAAATAAATGTAGCCAAAGGTCGAGATTTCGCCAAATGTGGAAAATTTATTAATTTTGAAACTAATTTGGACTAAAAACAGATTTGCGGAGCGGAAGTCGTTCCGCCCAGATGAGATGAAGAATTTCGCAGCTATAGATTTCGAGACGGCAAACGGCTATTCAAGCTCCATATGCAGTGTGGGAGTTGTGGTAGTAAGGGATGGAGTCGTCTCCGACCGATATTACAGCCTGGTGAGACCGGCTCCGAATTATTACAGCCCGGGAAATGTGAGAGTCCACGGACTGACCCGTGAGGATACGGATGTGGCAGACCATTTTCCGGAAGTATGGGCCGAGGTAGTGCAGCATATAGAAGGACTTCCACTCGTGGCGCACAACAGCCAGTTTGACGAGCGTTGCCTGCGCGCTGCGTTCCACCGCTACAACATGACATATCCTGATTATGAGTTCCATTGCACATGCCGCGCATCGAGGCGTGTCTTCGGACGTCTGCTTCCGAACCACAAACTTGATACAGTTGCGGCACATTGCGGCTTTGTCCTTGAGAATCATCACCATGCGTTGGCCGATGCCGAGGCTTGTGCGGCCATAGCTGTTAAAATCCTTTGAAAGTCATGGGTATCAGAATAGAGAAAGGAATATTGACAGCGGCACTGGCTGCGCTGCTGGTTGTGGCTGTTCTTCCGGCCACAGTGTTTGCAAAGGCCAAGGAAACATTCGTGGTCGCCATCGACGCGGGTCACGGAGGCAAGGATATCGGCGCCACTGACAACGGCGCTAAGGAAAAGGACATCAACCTGGGGGTGGCAAAGGAGCTTGCGAGGCTTATAGAGCGCAAGATGAAGAATACGGAGGTGGTAATGACCCGCGACAATGATACCTATCTCACCCTTCAGCAGAGGGCTGACAAGGCCAACAAGGCTAAGGCCAACCTTTTCGTGTCGATCCATACCAACTCGGTAGACAAATCCAACAAGAACCGCAGGAAGGTGGAGGGTAGCTCGGTATATGTGCTGGGACTGCATAAGGATGCCAACAACATGGCTGTAGCCCGCCGTGAGAACTCTGTCATAGAGCTTGAGGAGAATTTTGAGGAGAGATATTCCGGTTTCGATCCGTCGAAGGATGAGTCATATATCATTTTCGAGATGGCGCAGAAGAAGAATCTCAGCAAGAGTATCCGTTTTGCAAAAGACATACAGCGCAATCTCGCTCTTTCAGGGCGCACTGACCGCGGGGTTCACCAGGCCGGATTCTGGGTGCTCTGGGCCACGTCGATGCCGTCGGTGCTTGTGGAACTTGATTTCATCTGCAATCCGGAGTCTGCAAAATACATGACTTCTGAAAAGGGACAGAAGCAGCTTGCCGAGTCGATTTTCAAGGCAATCGAGGATTACGAGAAAAACTTCCGCGACCATAAGGAGGACGTCAAGGAGAAGAGGCGTAAGGGCGACGATGTGGCCGACATGCCCGGCGAAACCGTTAGCTCGGTCGAGATGGTTGCCGAGAAGTCGGTAGAGACAAGGGAGGAAGTAAAGTGGGGAGAGAAGAAGGTAAAGACCACCACCAAGGATGGTATAGCCGTTCTCGCCAAGGCGGAAAGAAGCCATAAGATGGAAAGCGCGCCGGCAGGGCGCAGCAACCATGGAAGCTACGCCTCGGCGCGAAAGAGAAGAAGCCGCAGCGCGAAGGAGGCCTCAGACAAAAAGAGCTATGAGGTTTCATCGATACCCGTGAAGAGCGAAGATGAGCGAATGGCAAGGATCATAGCTGAGGATGACGCTTCTGCGGCCATCTCCGATGGTGGGGATGACAGCTCCGGCTTTGATAATCCCAAAGACAAGAAGAAAAAGAAGAAGGATAAGAAGAAAAAAGAGAAAAAGGAGAAAAAGAAGAAAGACAAGATAGGGAAAAAGGATAAAAAAGGAAAAGAGGTAGGAAACGGTAAGGAGGCTAAGGCTAATCCGTCGCATAAGGCCAAGCGGGAGAAATTCGTAACGGTCTACAAGATACAGGTGCTGGCATCTCCTGACGACATAAGCGCCGATTCCCCGAGATTCTGCGGGCTGTCGCCGATAACATCGTTCAAGGAGAACAACCTGTATAAGTATACCTACGGGGAGTCCGAAAACAAATCGGAGATTGAAGCGTTGCTAAAAAAAGTCAGGACCTATATTCCCGACGCCTTTATCATAAAAAGCATCAAGAGCCGTTGATATAGGTGTCCGGGAATATATCCGGGCGAATAACTATAAAAACAAAGACAAGCGATTCCAACCGTCGGCATGACGGACAAACAAGAAAATCCAAACAACAGACAGTTATGAAGAAAGTGTTTTCAAAGGAGCTCACCATAGGAGTTACGGTCATAGTGGCAATCCTGATATTGGTGTTCGGCATCGACTACCTGAAGGGGGTCAACCTTTTCAAGCCGGCGAATTTCTATGTGGCGGCCTATGACAATGTGCAGGGCCTCGAGCTGTCGGCGCCGGTGGTGATCGACGGATACAAGGTCGGGCAGGTAAGGGAAATCAAGTTCAACTATGAGAAACCGGGAAAAATCGATGTCATACTGGCACTCGACAAGAAGCTTCAGCTTCCTGACAATTCTGTGGCAGTGATAGGAAGCACGCTTCTGAGCGGCGCATTCGTGGAGATAATGGTAGGAGACAGCCATAAGATGCTGACCGTAGGAGGCGACATCAAGACGGCTGTGAAGCCTGACCTTATGGCGAACGTCTCTGAGCAACTCATGCCTTCGGTCAACAGCATCCTTCCGAAGATCGATTCCATAATGTCGCATCTCGACAACCTTATCGCAGACCCGGCCCTCGCGCAGAGCATAAGGCGTCTTGACGGAATCACCGACAATATCATGGCTGTAACCGGCGGTCTCAAAGCCACGGTGGGGCGGGACCTGCCAGTAATAACCGGAAGCGTCAGGACATCGGCCGCGCAGCTCGACACTATAACCCGCAACCTCGGGCTGCTTTCCCAGCAGCTCAAGGCGCTTCCCATCCAGTCGACAATGAACAACGTCAATACGGCTACCGACAATCTGGCAAGGTTTTCGAATCAGCTGAATGACCGCAACTCGTCGCTCGGGCAGCTGATGTATGACGATGACCTCTACAGGCGCATCAACAGCGTCACGGCAAACATCGACTCCTTGATAGTGGACATCAAGAGAAACCCCAAGAGGTATATCAGCATCAAGCTTCTCTGAGCCGGATCTCTCCCGGATTGCCGACTTGGGTTCTTATTTAGAATCGATATAAATAAGGGCTTGATGACAAAATATTTCCAAATGGCGTAACAATGCCATTATCATAGGAATAGGGCGTGCCCGGAATCGTGAGTTCCGGGCACGCCTCTTTTAAAGACGCTAATGTAACTGGTATAATATCAGCGGTTTGCAAGCTTCCGTGACGGGGTTGGAAAAATTTAAAACGTTATAAGGAGCCAATGGTTTGAGATTCAGTATAGTTAGCAAAAAAATGATATAGGCAAATTTTGGAGTATTTTTTTTTTAACTTTTTTTGTAGTTATTTTGTAGTCGCAAATCCCCTCGGTTATGGAAACAGACTATCAGAAACAATGGCAAAAATGCCTCGAAATCATACGTGACAACATCGGAGAATCGCGTTTCGACACGTGGTTCAAGTGTGCCACAGCCTTATCGTACGCCAACAACGAGCTTACCATCGGGCTCCCTTCGTCGTTCTTCTATGAGAAATATGAAGATGATTTCTATGATATTCTGAGGGGCGCGCTCAAGCGTGTCTTCGGGCCGGACATCAAGCTTATATATAGAGTAGGTGTAATCGCCGGAGGACGCAAGGATGAGCAGGTGACCATTCCGAGTCCGAGGAAAAGTCATGCCGTAGGCAGCAGGTTCGCCCAGTCGATGCAGTCAAGCAAGCCCATGGAGAGCAATGGCGCGGAGAAATCTGAGGAAATCGACCCACAGCTCAATCCATCGCTCAACTTCGAGAATTACTGCGTCGGAGAGAGCAACCGTCTGCCGTTTACCATCGCTGAGTTCATCGCCAACCATCCGGAGAAGAGCGATTTCAATCCGTTTTTCCTTTATGGTGACGTCGGCGTCGGCAAGACTCACCTCATCCAGGCAATCGGTATCAGGATCAAGGAGCGCAATCCGCGTGCGAAGGTACTGTTCATAACGTTGCGCCAGTTTCAGAACCTTATGGCGAGCGCCACAATACGTAAGGAGATTCCGGGGTTCCTCAACTGGTTTCAGCAAATCGACGCTTTGCTGATAGATGACCTCCAGGAGCTGACTTTCAAGGACGGAACCTCAAAGGTGCTCTTCCCTATATTCAATCATCTTCACCAGCGTGGCAAGAAACTTGTCTTCACCTGCGACCGTCCGCCTGTAGAGCTCGACGGCATAGCCGACCGTCTCATCGACCGTTTCAAATGGGGTATCACCGAGAAGCTGCCGCGGCCGGACAGGGAGTTGAGGAAGAAGATTCTCAGTTTCAAGGCTGCAAAGAACGGACTGGATCTTCCCGAAGAGGTGATTGATATCGTGGCAGACAAGTGTACGGGATCTGTGCGTGAGCTTGAAGGTATAGTGATGGGTCTGCTCACACGCTCCATAACCCTCAACGCCCCGATCAACGCCGCGCTCGCGGAGGAGGTGATGAAAAACTCCATCAAGACTGTCGTGAAGAAGACAATCAACTTCGACATGATTGTGGAGGCCACCGCCGAGCATTACAATCTGAATCCCGACGTCATATTCTCAAAGAGCCGTGTAAGAGACATCGCGGATGCCCGCCAGATGATAATGTATCTAAGCCACAAGCATACCGACCTCTCGTCTACCGCGATAGGAATGAAGCTGAACCGCAAGCATGCCACCGTGCTCCACGGAATCTCGGCTGTGGCTGACCGTCTGCCGCTCGTAAAAGACCTTTCGAGCAGTGTCGAGGCCATAGAGAAAGTTCTCATGAGATAATATTAGAAATCGTTATAAATGAATTGAGGCCCGGCGTCATGACGTCGGGCCTCGATATTTTATCCTGACAGTCTTGTCAAGGATTGGATTTGCGGAGCATATCGAGAAGGAGGGAGAGGTCATCCTTATTTCCGCCTTTGCCGATGATCAGATCCAGGTCTGAGCCGAGAGAGTCCATGTCAAGTCTGTTGCCTGACATTTTCTCATATTCACGGTAATCGTCGAGGGCACCACGGAAATCCCCGAGGATGAATTTAAGGTGTCCTTCGTTGAGATGGTCGTTGGCGGTAGGCTTTCCCTTCATCAGTTTTGAATACTGAGTGGCACTTTTCTCATGGTTCCCCTTGATAAACTCCCCCCATGCAAGAGCGCGTTTGGGAGCATCGAGCTCCGGGCGCATATAGTCGGCGTGGTAGTATTGTTTCAATGCCTCGTCCACGTCGCCGTTCTCCAGGAGGCAATGTCCGAGGTTCATGATGACCTTGTAATTTTCCGGTTCATCGGCAAGCGCACGCCTGTAATACAGCGCTCCTTTCTCAAAATCACCGTTAAGCTTATGGCATATGGCAAGCTGCCGGATCAGCCAGTGGCTGTCGGGGTTGAAAAGCTCGGCTTTTGAGTATGCTTCTATTGCCTTGGGGATATTTTTATCCACATAGTGGCAATATCCCAGTTTCTCGAACAATCCGGCCTCCGTGGGATTCCTTTCACACAGCATTCCGAAAAGCGGGGCGGCCTCGGAATAGAAATTCCTTCTGAAATAGAACTCTGCCGCCAGGGTGATGAACTCATCGCTTCCTGTGAAAGTCTCCAGAAGGGGAATTTTCGTTATGTCGAAGCTTTCAGTCAGGAAACCGGAGAGGTCTTTCTCCGCTTTCAGGCGGCAGTAGCGGTAGAAGTCACGCATGAACCGCTTGGCCTCGTTGTCAAATTCCGGAGTAGAGGATTTGTGCCTGCTCTCGTCGAGGGCCTCCTTCAGCTGGGCGAACTGTGCCTCGAATTGCGACATTATCATCTTTCTCTGGGTCTCGGGCATAGTGCTCAGTGAAAGAGCCATTGAGTAACGGTCAGACTCGCAGAGTTCGGAATTGGCCTCAATCAATGGATTCAGAGCCGGAAGGATATCTGCCGAAGTTTCAAGGGCGGAATGCGTTATGGAGTAGGGGAGAAACCAGTTGGCGGTCTCATTGAAAAACGGGAAGCTTTTCAGACGGGAAAACGCCCCCATAAGAATGTCACCGCCGTCCATCTGGATTTCTGTCAGCTCCTTGAGCTTATCCTCAAGGCCTGACGACTTCAGCATCTCCTGCCATTCGGGGTTCTCCTCAAGCGACATGATATCGTTTTCGGAAGCGGCCTTTTTCATTTTGTCCATGATGTCGGGACGTATTTTCTGAAGGCCGGGAATTATGTCTTCGCGCAGGGAGGTCTCTATTCTCGCGGTGTCACGGCTCCGGAGCATGTTCATGAGCACTTCCCTGAGGCGTCGGTAGACCATTATGTCATCGCTCCAGGCCTCAATCCTGAGCCTGATGCGCCTGTTGCCCCTGACCCTGTCGGGATGTCGCCTCATGACAGCCACAGTCGCCGTCATGGCGCGGGCCGCCAGCCGCTCGTCGCCATACCTGGATGCGTATTCTATCAGAATCTCCAGTCCCGAAGGGTCGAAAAACTTAAGGCTTGAGAGCATGAGGGCAGATATCAGCTGGGATTTCAGCGAGAAGGGTATTGACTCGTCGTCGAGCATTGTGCGGATGGCGGCATAATCCTCCTCGCGGTCGCGGTGTAAGGTCCAGACGTAATTGAAGATGTCAGTGGCCTTCTTTTCCGCAGCCTTCCGCAAGGGAAGCGGAGCGCGTCCCACTTCCTCGGCAAGCCTTATCCTGGAGATATCGGCCTGGAACGCTTCGGTGAGTTGCCTGAGGGAAAAATTGGCGGATGTCTTGAAACGAAGGGCGGAGAAATATGGGTCGGAGGAGTCGGTCTTTTGGATGGCCCTTAGGGATGAGTCGTTGATTTCCAGCAGTTTCTGGGCGATGTCGTCTCTCATGCTCTTGCGTGACTCATCGGGAAATCCCTTTATGAAGAAATCGAGCAGCCGCTCGTAGGTGTCGGCGTTTTGTTCGAGCTCGGAATTGAGCCGGCTTCTCATGGCGTTGTCGGCAACTGTCTGGATGGACTGACGCAGCATTTTCATGGCGTCACACAGGTTGCCGCCGGCGGCGAGCGTCTCGATTGAGGTATGTCGGTCTATGTGTGGAGGCATATGTCGTTTGGTGAAATTATAAACTAATATGGATATCACAACAAATTGCGTGCCTAAAAAGGGTTGAAAACTCAGTTTTTTTATCTAATTTTGCAAAACTGTTTATAACCGTAAAAAAATAGGAAAAGAAAATGGTAATTCAGCGTTGGCAGTCGGTGCTGCTGTTTTGTGCCGCCGCGCTTATGGCGTGCTTCACGTTTTTCTCGCTGGGCCAGGTGCAGACACCTGACTACAGCTTCAATTTCACGAGCCTGGGCTTCACATACGAGGGTATCGCCACCGATGGGTCGCCGACAGGCTATCTCCTCCACACCTGGTATTTCTTCTGCGTAAGCCTGATGTCGGTGATATTGCCTTTGGTGGCTATATTCTGCTTCCGCAACGAGCGTCTGCAGACACGGCTCTGCCTGGTCAGCGTGCTGTTCATAATAGCATGCATGGCGGTTGCCGGATGTCTGGGCTATACGGCAGTGGATAACGGCAGCATCGGATGGTCCACGAACATTGTCTCGCCCTTCGCCGCCCTTGCCGCAGTGATTCTCGCCTACGGCCGCATCAGGAGCGACTGGCGCAAACTCCGTTCAGCTGACCGCATACGATAAAAAAATATTGACAAAGAGATATGGCAAAAGAGTTAAAAGACCTGACTAAACGCAGTGAGGATTATTCTAAATGGTATAACGAGCTGGTGGTTAAAGCCGACCTGGCGGAGCAAAGCGCCGTTAGGGGGTGTATGGTGATAAAGCCATATGGCTATGCCATATGGGAAAAGATGCAGCACACGCTCGACGAGATGTTCAAGGCTACGGGGGTGCAGAATGCCTATTTCCCCCTTCTCATTCCAAAGTCGTTTCTGTGTCGCGAGGCAGAGCATGTGGAAGGCTTTGCCAAGGAGTGTGCGGTAGTGACCCATTACCGGCTCAAGAACGATCCGGAGGGGAACGGAGTCATCGTGGATCCCGAGGCGCGTCTCGAGGAGGAGCTCATCGTGCGTCCCACATCCGAAACCATCATATGGGGAACCTATAAAAACTGGATCCACAGCTATCGCGATCTTCCTCTTCTCATCAACCAGTGGGCGAATGTGATGCGTTGGGAGATGCGCACCCGCATGTTCCTGCGCACATCGGAGTTTCTCTGGCAGGAGGGCCACTGCGCCCATGCCACGGCCGAGGAGAACGAGGCACGTGCCGTGCAGATGATCAACCTCTATGCGGAATTCGCCGAGAAATATATGGCGATGCCGGTTGTGAAGGGCGTGAAGAGCGAAAACGAACGTTTCGCGGGAGCTCTCAATACTTACACAATCGAGGCCATGATGCAGGACGGCAAGGCCCTTCAGGCCGGAACGTCCCACAACCTCGGCCAGAATTTCGCCAAGGCGTTTGACGTGACTTTCATAAACAAGGACAACAAGCCGGAGTATGTATGGGCCAATTCCTGGGGAGTCTCCACGCGCCTGATGGGAGCCCTTATCATGACCCATAGCGATGACAACGGTCTGGTGCTTCCTCCGCATCTGGCACCTATACAGGTGGTTATCGTGCCGATCTATAAGAATGCCGACCAGCTCCGCCAGATATCATGTGTTGTGGAGCCTCTGATGGCCGAGCTAAAGGGCCTGGGAGTCAGCGTCAAGTATGATGACGCCGACAATCGTCGTCCCGGATTCAAGTTTGCCGACTATGAACTTAAGGGCGTTCCCGTGCGTCTTGCTATCGGAGCCCGCGATCTTGAGACAGGCACAGTAGAGCTCATGCGCCGCGACACGCTCGAGAAGGAGACACTTCCCCTCGAAGGCATCGCCGGACATATCGTCAGAGAGCTTGAGGATATACAGCAGAGCCTGTATCAGAAAGCGCTTGACCGCAGGGAGAGAAACACCTACGTTGTGGATTCCTATGAGGAGTTCAAGCAGCGTCTGGATGAGGGAGCTTTTGTGCTTGCCCATTGGGACGGCACGACAGAGACAGAGGAGAGGGTGAAGGCCGAGACAAAGGCCACCATCCGTTGCTTCCCGCTCGACGGCGACATGACTCCCGGAACATGCATATTCACCGGCCGCCCCTCGGCATGCCGGGTGCTTTTCGCAAGAAACTATTGATTTTCAACTATAGGCTCCGTCACGGATACCCCGCGGCGGAGCCAATAATATCATAACCTGACTCATGAAAGACATAAGATATATGGCGGCCGCAGCCGCTTCCATATTCATTTTCTCCGCTTCCGCATCCTCTCTTTCGGTTGCCGACTACTGTTCTCCCGACGCATCGCGTCCGAAGGGAGTCAAGGAGATGACCCCGATGCCTGACGGCATCTCCTATGCGGCCATAAGCGATGACGGCAGGAGCATAGAGACCTTCAGTTACAAGACCGGAAAAAAGACCGGAACACTCTTCAGCGTCGACAACATAAAGGGCGATGTCAAGATATCTGAGTTTGATGGCTACACGCTCAGCGACAACGGAAAGAAAATCCTTCTCTGGAACGACTCGAAACAGATTTACCGCAGAAGCTTCACCGCTGAGTTTTTTGTCTACGACATAATGCGCGGCACGATGGCGCGTGTCTCGGAAAAGGGACGTCAGCGCGGAGCCGTCATTTCCCACGACGGACGTATGGTGGCCTATACGCGCGACAACAATATCTTCATCTCGAATCTTGACTACAAGACCGACAACCAGGTGACGAAAGACGGGGAGATGAACAATCTCATCTATGGCGTTCCTGACTGGGCTTATGAAGAGGAGTTCGGCATCGACAACACCATAAGGTGGAGCGCAGACGACTGCACACTCGCATTCATGAGCTTCGACGAGCGACTCGTGCCGACCTACCACTTCGACAACTACACGAGCTACTGCGACAACGACAAGCCGGACTTCTACCCGGAGGTCTATTCCTACAAGTATCCCCTGGCAGGGTATCCGAATTCGCAGGTAGCGGTCTATGCCTATAACGTAGACAACCGTGTCATCAAGAAGATGGATCTTCCGATAGGGGAGAATGATTACGTGCCCTCTCTTGAGTTTGACGGTAACGGCGACCAGCTCATGGTCATGGTTCTCAACCGCGACCAGAACAATCTTCAGCTTTATAAGGTCAATCCCGGTTCCACCGTGGCGAGAAGCATTCTCACGGAGACTTCCGATGCGTGGCTGAATCCATCCGCATACCAGATGGTGGACTATGGCAAGAAGACATTCGTGATAGGGAGTGAGCGTAACGGATGGCGTCATCTCTATGAATATGACTACAACGGAAAGAATATCCGCCAGGTCACAAGCGGAGATTTCAATGTCACGGCATATTACGGACGTAATGCGGCAGGGACCCATTTCATGCAGACCACGCTTGGGGGCGCCATCAACCGTACGATAGTCAGTGTCGACGCCATGGGTAAAAAAGGTGTCGTTCTCTCTCCTGAGGAGGGCACTTCCTTGGCTTCGTTCAGTTCGGGAAGGGAATATTTCCTGCTTACCTACAGCTCGGCGTCTGTTCCGACCCAATATACCATCCATGACGCAAGAGGAAAGAAGCTTGTGGATGTGGAGCTCAACAAGGAATATGCAGCCAAATATTCCGGGGCGCCCAAAATGGAGTTCATGAAGGTTCCCAATGCAGAGGGAAAGGAGATGAACGCATATGTGATCAAGCCCTTGAATTTCGACAGCTCAAGGAAATATCCCCTTGTGATGTACCAATACAACGGCCCCGACTCGCAGGAAGTGCTCAATAAGTGGAGAATGGAGGGCATTTTCTATCTTGCATCCCAGGGATATGTGGTGGCAGCGGTAGATGGCCGTGGCACAGGCAACCGTGAGCGCTCATGGGCCACAGCTGTCTATAAACGTCTCGGGCAGCTCGAGACCGCCGACCAGATAGCTGGCGCCCGACATTTCATGAGCCTCCCTTATGTGGATTCCGACAAGGTGGCCTGCTTCGGCTGGAGTTACGGCGGCTATATGACGCTCATGGAGCTGACGGCATCCGATTCCCCCTTCAAGTCCGGCGTGGCGATGGCTCCGGTCACCGACTGGCGATTCTATGACTCTGTCTACACAGAGCGGTATATGCTCACCCCGCAGCAGAATGAGGAGGGCTACCGACTCGGTTCAGCTCTCGGAAGGACAGGAAGCCTGAAAGGGAAGCTTCTCATAGCCTCCGGCTCCAACGACGACAATGTGCATTTCGTCAATACCCTCCAGTTCACGTCAAAACTGACATCGGAGGGAAAGCTTTGCGACATGATGGTGTTCTCGGGTTGGGAACACAGCCTTCGCATGTGTAACGCAAGGGAGATGCTGTTCAGAAAAATCAATGACTTCTTGAATATCAACCTCATAGGCGATTGACAACCGTATAATCGTATGTTTTCGGAGAAAACGGGAAAGCTCATTTGAGTTTTCCCGTTTATTTTCTTGTACAGTCTTGATTTTAAGGGGTTTGGATGACTTGTTGAGTTTTTTTTGAAAAAAATATGCAAACAGTGTTGTATTTGCCAGTATTATTTTCTAATTTTGGGGTGAAAACCGATAATCGGATCCAATAGCTTATGAAAGATCTTGGAAAGGTCAACAGCATGCGCCTCTATCTGTTATGGAAAAACCTCACGATAGGGCTGATGAGCATCATCGTGATGATGACGTTCAGTAAGCTGTTGCCTTTTTATTTGTCGCCGGTGGTCTCGCTCATTACGGCCGCCGTGCTATATACCCTGCTCTACAATAACAAGGTGAACGGAGAATCATCATGTATGGTGGTGATTTATTCAGTGTTCTACTGCCTCATCAGTTATACTTTCGTGTCTATAAGTCTCAACACGCTCTTCGCATGGGGAATCATCCACATTCCCAATGAATTCATCTTCTTCAGCGACCCGTATATACCGTCTCTGATAATGAATCCGTGTTGCTTTGTGACAATGCTCATCCTGTATATGAGGCGCAAGAATCTTCAGATCTGTGTTGACTGCCGTCTGCATCGCGGAGAGACCGCGGAACGTGGACGCATAGGAGCCATTCTCAAATATGAGTCCTCGTTCCAGCTCGGAAATCTCACGGTGTTTTTCGCTGTCCTTTCGATAGTGGTCTGGGGATATTATCTCCTCTTCTACAAGGATATCAGCACGAGTGCCCGCGACTGGTATATGTTCACGTGGGTCACGATAATAGCATTTGTGCTCGACACGCTCTATTTCGTGTTCCGCTATTACAATCTTTATCTTGACCTCAAGGAAAACAATGAGATAATCACTCCCGAGGAGCTTAACGATATGACGGCCCGAACATATCTGCGCTATTATGTGATATGCGGCAACCATCTCTTCATCGACAGCGGAAGCGTGGATCCCACTGCGCCATTCAAGGAGGTGATAGACACCCCGTTTTTCACCAAACGTACGGTAAACGGAATCGCCTTCAACGAAGTGAGGCGCATAATATGCCGCATGACGGGAGTAGATGACGGAGAATTAAGGTTTTTCTACGGCAGGAAGTCGCCGGATATGGAGAAGCATTCCATTCTCCGTTATTTTTATTTCCTCGATGGGGAGGCCTCTGAATATCCGGAGCTTAACGTAGACGGGGAATGGATTGATTTCGAGAAGCTGAAATATATATATTCCACCAATCCCGGGCGCCTTTCCTCTATCTTCTGCGCCGACATATCCCGTCTGGCCACCATAATCCTCACAGAGAAGATATTCGACGAGGAGGGATGGAGGAAATCCAAGATACGCCAGTATAATCCGTCGTTCAATCTGAATGATGTACGGCAGTCGAATCTGGATTTCCAGGATGACAAATGGATCCGGATATCGCTTTTCAATTCAGATACGAAAATGTATCGTTTCAAACGTTGGCTTCGTGGGACGTCCTCACAAAACAGGCGCGAATGGAAATGACGGCAAGATCGGTAGCGGTGGTCGGTCCCACTGCGAGTGGAAAGACAGGGCGTGCGGTGGATCTTGCCAAGGTCCTTGGCGGCGAGATCATAAGTGCGGATTCCAGGCAGGTCTACCGCCAGATGGATCTTGGCACAGGTAAGGATCTTGAAGACTATGACGGAGTGCCTTACCATCTGATTGATATCAGGGATGCCGGCGAGAAATACAATCTGCATGATTATCTGAAGGATTTCGCCGTTGCCTGGGACGACATAACATCGCGTGGAAAAGTTCCGGTGATATGTGGCGGAAGCGGCATGTATGTGGAATCGGCTCTCAGCGGACTGCGTCTGCCGGATGTTCCCGAAAACACGCGGCTTAGAGAGAGCCTGAAAGGCAAGACACTCATAGAGTTAGAGGAGATACTGAAGGGTTACCGGAGTCTTCACAACATCACGGATCTCGACACTGCGCAGAGGGCTATACGTGCAATCGAGATAGAGCAGTATTATCTTGATAATCCTGACAAGGCCATATCAGCCGACCGCAGTAAGACCGGCGCGCTTGATGCCTTGGTGATAGGGGTGGAGATAAATCGCGAATCACGGCGACGCAGAATCACGGAGCGTCTCCATGCCCGGCTGGATTCAGGCATGACGGATGAGGTGAGAAGATTGCTTGATGCCGGGATTGAGCCGGAAAATCTCATCTACTATGGACTGGAGTATAAATTTCTGACTCTTTACGCGATAGGGGAGATGAGTTACCAGGATATGGTAAAGGGTCTCGAGACGGCTATACATCAGTTCGCCAAACGTCAGATGACATGGTTTCGCGGTATGGAGCGCCGTGGGTTCAAAATCCATTGGCTTCCCTATGATATGGGGCGTCAGGAGTTTGTCGATGCCGTTTTGGAATTGCTTTGACTCAATTTGTCGAGAAGTTGCGTGATGGAAAGCAATCGGTCTGCGATTGGTTTGCCGGTAATATTGTCATAGATAGAGAATCCGGAGTCGTCTGCTTCGACTGTTATGTCTGTATTTTCTGCGGCATCAGTTCCTATCCCGTTGCGCAGCAGAGCTTTCCTTGCCATTGCAGCCGGAATGCCGGATCCTCTGACATTTACTTTTGAATGAATCTTATGGTCTATTTTGAACAGACCTGTTTCCGGTTCGAAACAGATGCCATCTCTTAGGAAATACTTCTCCAGGCTTCCGTCCAAAGCGACATCCTCGGGGCTTCCGACAGTGACGCCGTTGGGTTTGTCGATAAGCCACACAGTGTCAGCTATCTGCAGTGCAAGCTCCATGTCATGGGTTGACAGAAATATGGTCTTGTCTTTTACCCTCGACAGGCGCAGGAGAAGCTGCATGATCTCCACCTTGCTGGGATAATCGAGGAATGCGGTCGGCTCGTCAAGGAAAATGACAGGAGTCTGTTGGGCGAGAGCCTTCGCAATCATGGCTTTCTGTCGCTCGCCGTCGCTGAGAGTCTGCACCATCCTGCCTCTAAGGTCTCCTATCTTCACCAGAGATATGGCCTCGTCAACAATCTCGCGGTCACTTTTGGAGAGATTACCGAAAAAACCTGTATAAGGAGCGCGTCCCAGACCTACAAGTTCTTCAACCGACATATTGGCCAGTCCCAACCGCTCTGTAAGCACTACTCCAATAACCTTCGCCAATCCCGCATCAGTGTATTCTCTCAGATTTTTCCCCATTATGCGTATTTCCCCCTTCAGAGGAGGAATGAACGCCGACAGGGTCTTGAGAAGTGTGGATTTTCCTGCTCCATTGGGTCCGAGAAGGCATGTCAGCTCTCCGCTGTGAAGCGAGGCGTTTATATTGCTGGTCACAGCCGTATGTCCCTTTTTGCTGAAATATCCGGTTGTGAGGTCGATTGTCTTTACAGTCTCCGACATTTTGTTCTTTGTTCAGGTTATACTTATCTATCGAGTCTCATCTTCTTTTGGTAGGGCACACTATACGTTCTCCGATATCCTTTGCAATCTGGGAACGTATTCTCATGATAGTTGCCAGTTTCTGCTGCAATTCAGTTTCACGCTCAGTCATCCCTTTGCCGCATATCTCACGGAACTCCCTCATTACTGCTTGCATCTGCTGGTCGAGCACACCGTTTTTAAGTTCAGTTATTGCCCTTGGAAGATAGTCCATGAGCTTGTCTTCCTCCCTGTCGGCGGGGCGCTCGCGGGAGTAGATATGACTGAGTTGGTGACGTTCCCGAACCGCCCTTGTGGCAATGCGTCTCACTTCGTCATCCTCATGGCTTGTGAGGCGGATTGAGGAATAAGTCTTGGTGAACTCCTCATATTCCTTTCTTTCGAGTTCCGAGATTCTCTCCTCAAGAGCCTTCTCCTCCTTTTCGATTTCCCTTATGGTCAGTCCCTTTGATGCTATCTCCCCGATGCCGTCGTCTCTCATTTTTCGGCTCTCCTCCCTTATGGCACCTAATTTAGCGTCGGCCGCTTCCCTGAAGGCAGGAAGCATGTCGAGAAGGATGTTGAATATCTTTGCAAATCCGGGCACGGTGAATTTCAGTCCGTCACACTCCAGCTCGTCACATACATATTCCACAACGCTTATCGTGACTTTATTGTCATCATCGTCACAGACCTCACAGAAATCCATGTAACCGTATCTCACGCAATACTCGATGATTTTCTTTTCGAGAGGCATGAGCGGATAAGTCTCTATGCCGAAAAATGTCTGTGACTTACCTGTTTGTGCGGCAGTGTTTTCACCGGTGGGCTGTTCAGGCGAAGGTGCATCGGGCATCTGAGGCATCTGGTCGGAAGAGGTCGCCTGGCGCTGTTCGTATTGCTGACGTCGCTTTGTCTCTTCTGTGAGGGATACTCTCCTTTGCCTGACTGCCTCCCCGATTGCCTCCTCCCCGACACGTAGCATCGTGCTGCATTCCTTGATATATACGTCGCGGCTTACCTTGTCAGGAATGTGGGCGAGAGATTCCACAACGCTGTTGACCACTGCCACGCGTTTCTGCGGGTCATCGCCGGCGTCGGCAGTCAGCACCTTCACCTTGAAGCGTATGATATCGCTTTGGTTTTTCTCTATGTAATCCCTGAAATCCTCCGCCGTATGCTTTCGCGCGAATGAGTCAGGGTCGTCACCGTCAGGAAGCAGGAGCACCTTTACATTCAGGCCGTGCGATAAAAGCATGTCGATACCCCTGAGGGCGGCCTTGATTCCGGCGGCGTCTCCGTCGTAGATGAGCGTGACGTTTGGAGTGAAGCGGTGGATGAGCGCAATCTGTCCGTCGGTAAGCGCTGTCCCCGATGAGGCCACGGCGTTCTGAAGGCCGCATTGCCACATTCCTATGACATCCAGATAACCCTCCACGAGATAGCAGCGGTTTTCCCTGACCATCATTTGTCTGGCCTGGTAGATGCCGTAGAGCTCGTTGCTTTTATGGTAGAGCTCGGATTCCGGAGAGTTGATATATTTGGCAGGCCCTCCCTTCAGGTCGCGTCCTCCGAAAGCGATGGGCTTGCCGGAGCTGTTAAGGATAGGGAAGATCACCCGCCCTTTGAAACGGTCGTAGATACGCCCTTGCTGCGACATGCCCAACAGACCGAGTTCGCGCAGCACGTCAAGATCGAATCCTCTTTTCCTCGCCGCTTCCGACAGCGATGTGTAGGAGTCGATAGCGTAGCCGAGCCGGAATGCTTTTATGGCTTCCTGCGTGACGCCACGGGAATAAAGATACTGCAGCCCCACGTCACGCCCTTCCTGGCTTTCGGTGAGGTTTTTCTGCATCTCCTGCATCGCCCATTCGTTGGCGAGATACATTCCTTCGCGCCGGGTCTGCTCCCGCCGCTCCTCATCAGTCAGTTCCTTCTCCTCAACCTTGATTCCATATTTCTTCGCAAGCTGAAGAAGCGCGTCGTGATAGGAGATGCCCTCCTTCTCCATTATGAAGTTGACGGGTGAGCCTCCTTTGTGGCAGGAGAAGCAATAGCAGAAATTCTTGCTCTTGTTTACAGAGAATGATGGGGTGCGTTCATTATGAAACGGGCAGAGCCCCATGAAGTTGGCTCCGCGTCTTGTCAGGTGTACGTAATCACTGACCACCTCCACGATGTCGGCGGTCTCCTTGATTTTCTCTACTGTGGCCCTGTCGATCAATTATCTCCTGCTTTTAGAGAGGCTATGAGACGATGGATTTTCTCGTTGGTCGACATTCTGGTGGGCACGAGCGGCAGACGAAGCTCGTTTTCACAGAGTCCAAGCGCGTTGAGAGCGCACTTCACACCAGCCGGATTGCCGTCGACGAACAGAAGGTTGAAGAGCTCGGTAAACCGGAAATGTATTGGCAGCGCGTCATGATAGCGTCCCTCAAGACACAGCCTGACCATGCGGCGGAATTCCAGGGGGAACGCGTTGCCTATCACGGATATCACTCCTGTGGCTCCCAATGTCATGAGGGGATAGGTGATGGCGTCGTCGCCTGAAATGACGTTGAAGCTGTCTGGTTTGTTCTTGATTATCTCCTCTATCTGGATGAAGTTGCCTGATGCCTCCTTCACGCCGATCACATTGTCGATTTCCGACGCTATGCGCAGAGTGGTGGAGGCAGTCATGTTGACGCCTGTGCGACCGGGCACGTTGTATAGAATCACGGGAAGGGGCGAGGCCTTCGCTACTTCGCGATAGTGCTGGAAAAGTCCCTCCTGAGAGGGCTTGTTGTAGAATGGCACAACCGAGAGGATAGCACGGTAGTTCTCCAGGTTGAGGGTCTCCAGCTCATTGCAGACAGCACGGGTGTTGTTGCCTCCTACGCCAAGCACGAGCGGCAGACGTCCAGCCACACGGTCGACGACGAAACGCCTTATCTCCTCCTTTTCCTCGGGGAAGAGCACCGGAGTCTCGCCCGTGGTGCCCAGCACTACTATGAAATCGGCTTTCCCGGAGATTACATATTCTATAATATTGGAAAGCGCTTCGAAATCTATGGTCTTGTCACTTTTGAAGGGTGTGACGAGGGCTACGCCCATCCCTTTGAGTTGAAATGTATCCATATAAGGGCTTGTTTGCTCAATGCAAAATTAATAAGTTTAAACTGATTTCACAATACAGAACCCGCTTTTAGCGCACATTCTGTCGAAATTATTAACGCTCCCCGCCTGGAAGACAACCGAAAACGGCGCTCAAATGTTATAATTGTTGAAAAATTCCAAATATAAACTAAGAAATAGCCATATGAAAGCAGCGTCCTTCAAGGAATGGTTAGGTAGATTCGGCAACGAGCTCAAAACCTATTTCAACGTCATCAACGATCTGGAGCCTCAGGATGATGCCGAGCTGAGTGTGCGTTCAGGCGTTTCCTTCAAGGGGAGCCAGCTGCTCATGCTGATTTTCGCGATCTTCATCGCTTCCCTGGGCCTCAACACAAATTCAATCCCCGTGATTATCGGCGCCATGCTTATATCTCCGCTCATGGGTCCTATAATAGGTATGGGTGTCGCCATAGCCATCGAGGATTACACATTGCTGCGCACGGGCCTCAAGAACATCAGCATGGCTGTATTGGGTTCCCTTCTGGCCTCGGCACTTTATTTTCTTATCTCCCCTCAGTATGAGGGCTCGAGTCAGCTTCTTGCGCGAACGTCGCCTTCAATCTATGATGTGTTCGTGGGGCTTTTCGGAGGAGCGGCCGGCATTCTCAGCATAGCCTGCAAGAACAAGGGGCAGGTGATGCCAGGTGTGGCAATCGCCACATCGCTGATGCCGCCATTGTGTACGGCCGGCTACGGCCTTGCCACCTGGCAGATGCAGTTTTTCCTCGGAGCGCTCTATCTCTTCTTCATAAACATGATTTTCATCCTCTTCGCCTCCTGGATCGGCGTGAAGCTCATGGGATATAAGAAGGTGGTGTATCAGGACGCTCCGAGATATAGGAGAATCCAGTATATAGTTTATTCCCTTGTGGCGGTGACAGTCGGCGTGAGCGTGTGGCTCACCGTGGGAATGCTCCGCAAGAGCATATTCATCTCCAAGGCGACGGAGTTTGTGGAACAGCAGATGGTCTTCCCTAACACCCAGGTGCTCAATCATAAGGAATATGTGGAGAATGGGAAGCAGCATATCAACGTGACTCTCATCGGGGAGGCCCTTCCGAAAGATTCCCTTCAGCTTGCCATGATGAACAAGCTTGATTCCGTAGGGCTCGGGGGCACAGTCCTGAATATCACGCAGGGATTCTCGATGTCTCCGGCCGAGATGGCAGACGACAAGGATTTCGACCAGTTCTACAAAATGATGCAGCAGCAACTCGCCTATAAGGAAAACCAGCTTGACTCGCTCAAGTCGATAATAACGCTTCACAACGAGTTCTCGGAGCAGAGCGTCAAGTTGGCTCCGGAGATAAAGGTGCTGTTTCCTGCTGTCAGGGATATCGCTCTCTCGCAGATGGTGGCATCGTCGGTAGGCAGCAGTGTCGTCGACACTGTGAACATGGTGTTTGTGAACGCTCCGGCAGGGCTCGGCGCCTCCCAGCGTGAGAAACTGAGGAATTACACGGAGGTCCGTCTGGGCAAGAAAAACATCCATCTTGTCATGAATCCGTCTGATTTCCCCTGGCCTAAGCCGGAGGCTCCGAAGGCGGGTGCGAAAGGGGAGGATGATGACGCCGGGCGTCCTGTGAAGGGTAAGAAATAGAAGTCTGATTCCAATTTATCGACCATCAAGCTTCGATATATTTGCATTTTACGCCACATATTGCTAATTTTGCAGTCTGAATGCCACCCGTTTCAAATCATCAGGGTGCTTGTCAAGACTTATGAAAACAAATGTAGCAGTTTTTTTCGGAGGCCGCTCTGTGGAGCATGAGATTTCAGTAATCTCCGCGCTCCAGGCCATCAACGCTTTCAATGCGGAAAAATACAATGTGATTCCCATATATATCACCAAGCAGGGTCGTTGGTTTACCGGCGACGCCCTTCTCGACATATCCAACTTCAAAGACATGAAGGGTCTTGAGGAGAAATGTGAGGAAGTCTTCATGCGCCCTGAATATGGCGACTACAATCTCTATAAGGCCCAGACGGGAATGTTTTCCAAGCGGAATCCGGTTGCGGCCGAGATTCATGTGGTGATTCCCGTGCTTCACGGCACCAATGGAGAGGACGGAATCTTCGAGGGAGTCCTTGAGACAATCGGGATTCCCTATGCCGGATGCAACACACTCTCCAGCGCCAACGGAATGGACAAGATCACGATGAAGATGATTCTGCGTGAGAGCGGCATACCGGTGGTGGACTATGTATGGTTCACCGATAAGCAGTGGCTCTCCCAGCGAGATGAGATAATCGGTAAAATCGAGTCGCGGCTCGGATATCCTGTCATTGTCAAACCCGCCAACCTGGGTTCGAGCGTAGGCATAGGCAAGGCGTCAGACCGCGAGTCGCTCATTGCCAAGGTCAACGAGGCTGAGCGTTTCTCCCAGCGTCTTATCGTGGAGCATATGATAGAAGACCTGAAGGAAATCAACTGTTCCGTGCTCGGGGATGCCGACGAGCATCAGAGCTCAGTCTGCGAGGAGCCCGTCAAGAGCGGCGATTTCCTCAGCTACGACGACAAGTATGTGGGCGGCGGCATGCAGAGCAGCGAGAAGAGGATTCCGGCCGACCTCCCCGAGGATATGAGCGAGAAGATACGCCACATGGCGGGAGAGACGTTCCGCGTTCTGTCGTGTCATGGGGTCAGCCGCGTCGACGTAATGGTCGACAAAAAGGACAATGCCGTGTATGTCAACGAGATCAATACGATTCCCGGCTCGCTCTCATATTATCTGTGGGAGGAGAGCGGCATATCGTTCGATCAGCTGATGGACCGCCTGGTGCAGCTCGCCCTTAAGCGCAAACGTGAGAGCGACCGCAAGACATTCACCTACGACCGCAATATCTTTGCCCTCGGGGGCGGTGCAAAAGGCGCCAAGGGCGGCATGAAGGGGATGAAAGGGATGAAACTTCCCCGCAAGTCTAACTGATAGGAAACTATTATTCTACTTTCCGATATATGAGTAAGAAATTTAAGGAATACAGCAAGCAGCTTAACCTCTCGGAGGTTAACAAGGAGGTGCTCGGCCAGTGGGATGCCAATTCGCTGTTCGAGGCTTCGATGAAGGAGCGTGAGGGATGCCCCACGTTCGTGTTCTATGAGGGTCCGCCGTCGGCCAACGGCATGCCCGGAATCCATCACGTGATGGCCCGCACAATCAAGGATATCGTCTGCCGTTACAAGACGATGAAAGGTTTCCACGTAAAGCGCAAGGCCGGCTGGGATACCCACGGACTCCCCGTCGAGCTCGGAGTGGAGAAGAACCTCGGTATAACAAAGGAGGATATCGGAAAGAAAATAAGTGTGGATGAGTATAACGCGGCCTGCCGTAAGGAGGTGATGAAGTATACCAGGGAGTGGACCGACCTCACCCACAAGATGGGTTATTGGGTCGACCTCGACCATCCCTACATCACATACGACAACCGCTATATAGAGTCTGTGTGGTGGCTTCTCCGCCAGCTCTACGACAAGGGTTATCTCTACAAGGGCTATACGATACAGCCTTATTCGCCGGCTGCGGGAACGGGCCTCAGCACCCATGAGCTTAACCAGCCCGGCTGCTACCGTGACGTCAAGGACACCACGGCAACCGCTCTCTTCACCATCAAAGACCCCAAACCGGAGATGGAGGGCTGGGGGAAGCCCTGCTTCATGGCCTGGACCACCACTCCCTGGACTCTTCCTTCCAACACAGCGCTCTGTGTCGGTCCCAGGTTTGATTATGTGGCCGTAAGGACATATAATCCTTACACGGGGGAGAAAGTCACGGTCGTGCTCGCTGAGGTGCTCGTAAAGGCTTATTTCAAGGCCGAGGGCGCCAAGAAGAGTCTTGCCGACTACAAGCAGGGCGACAAAGTGATCCCTTACGAGATTGTAGGCCGGTATACCGGCGAAGAGCTCGTCGGGATGCACTACTGCCAGCTGATGCCTTGGGTAAAACCTGTGGAGAAACTTGATGACCATAGCGCCGGATATGTGACGGCATATGCCTCAGCCCATCCGGAGAAGACTTTCTCTGTCGGAAGCGACCGTTTTGTGGAGATCGCGGATGAGGCCTTCCGTGTGATACCTGGCGATTATGTCACTACCGAGGACGGTACCGGAATCGTTCACATCGCGCCGACATTTGGAGCTGATGACGCCAAGGTGGCCAAGGCTGCCGGAATACCGCCGCTCTTCATGATCAACCGCAGAGGGGAGACCAGACCTATGGTAGACCTCCAGGGAAAGTATTATACGGTTGACGAGCTGGCTCCCGAGTTTGTGGAGAAGTGTGTGGATCTTGATAAGTATAGCCGCCATTCCGGCGACTATGTGAAGAACGCATACGACCCGAAGTTCAATCCCGGCGGCAAATACGACGAGACAGCCGCATCCAAGGCCGAGGATCTCAACATTGTCCTCTGCATGGAGATGAAGCAGGCCGGAGAGGCTTTCAAGATCGAGAAGCACGTGCATAATTATCCTCATTGCTGGCGTACAGACAAGCCGGTGCTTTATTATCCTCTCGACAGCTGGTTTATCCGCACAACGGCGTCGCGCGACAAGCTCATCGAGCTCAACGGCGGCATAAAGTGGAAGCCGGCTTCGACCGGTTCAGGGCGTTTCGGCAAATGGCTCGAGAATCTCCAGGACTGGAATCTCTCGCGTTCACGCTATTGGGGCACGCCGCTGCCGATATGGCGCACCGAGGATGGCCGCGAGGAGATTTGCATAGGCTCATATGAAGAGCTCTCGAAGGAGATCGACAAGGCTGTGGCTGCCAGTGTGATGAAGGAGAACCCCCTGAAGTCAAAGGGTTTTGTGCCGGGAGTATATACCGCCGAGAATTATGATACAATAGATATCCACCGTCCCTACGTGGATGATATCATGCTCGTGTCGGAATCCGGCAAACCGATGAAACGAGAGACCGACCTCATTGATGTCTGGTTCGATTCGGGCGCGATGCCCTACGCTCAGATTCATTATCCCTTCGAGAACAAGGAGGCGCTTGACTCTGGCGACGTGTATCCCGCCGACTTCATCGCCGAGGGCGTCGACCAGACCCGCGGATGGTTCTTCACGCTTCATGCGATAGCCGGTATGGTTTTCGACTCAGTGGCGTATAAGGCGGTTATCTCCAACGGTCTGGTGCTCGACAAGAACGGCAACAAGATGTCGAAGCGTCTTGGCAATGCCGTGGATCCCTTCAACAACATCGAGAAGTTCGGCAGCGACCCGGTGAGATGGTACATGATATCGAATTCGCAGCCCTGGGACAATCTGAAATATGATGAGGAGGGTGTGGCTGAGGTGAGCCGCAAGCTCTTTGCCACCCTCTACAACACATATAAGTTTTTTGCGCTCTATGCCAACGTGGATGGTTTCACCGGAAGCGAGAAGGAGGTGGAGGCTTCGAGGCGTCCTGAAATCGACCGCTGGATTCTCTCTCTGCTCAACACTCTCATCGCAGAGGTCGAGAGTTCTCTCGACGATTATGAGCCTACACGTGCGGCAAGGGCAATCGAGGAGTTTGTCAACGACAACCTCAGCAACTGGTATGTACGCCTCAACCGCAAGCGTTTCTGGGCCGGGGAGATGGATGAGAACAAGCTTTCGGCCTACCAGACTCTCTATACCTGCCTCAAGACAGTGGCAATGCTGATGGCTCCTTTCGCTCCTTTCTATTCCGACCGTCTCTATTCCGACCTGATGGCTCCGGCTTCTGAGGAGGGATACGCATCAGTGCATCTTGCCGATTTCCCTGTAGCTGACAATTCCCTTGTGGATCCGAAGCTGGAGAAGAGCATGCGTCTTGCTCAGGATATCACGTCGAATGTGCTCGCGTTGCGCCGCAAGGTCAACCTGAAGGTGCGTCAGCCGCTTCGCACACTGCTCGTGCCTGTGATGGACCAGGAGCAGCGTGAGGCAGTGAAGGCAGTGGAGGATCTTGTCAAGAGCGAGGTCAACGTCAAGGAGCTCAAGATTGTCGACAATGAGGAGAGCGGACTTGTGAAGAGGGTGAAGGCTGATTTCAAGAAGCTCGGTCCCCGCTACGGCAAGGTGATGAAGCAGCTTGGCAAGGCTGTCACCGATATGACGCAGCCGCAGATACTCCTGCTTGAGAAGGAGGGCCGTTTCGTGTTTGAGTACATAGACGGTAAACCGGAGGTCACACTTGATGATGTGGAGATAATCCCGGAGGACGTTCCCGGATGGCTTGTGGCAAACGATGGCAATCTGACCGTCGCGCTTGACGTTACCGTTACTCCCGAGCTCAGGAACGAGGGCATGGCGCGCGAGCTTATCAACCGCATCCAGAATATCCGTAAGGGTAAGGATTTCGAGATAACCGACAAGGTGAAGGTTACGCTCAGCTCCGAGCCCGAGGTCAGGGAGGCTGTCGATGCGTTCGGCGACTATATCGCCGCTCAGGTGCTTGCCGACGAGATTCTTCTTTCCGATACAGTGGATGCCGGCAGGGCTGAGAAACTCGATATCGACGGGCTTGAAGTCATGGCAATTGTCGAGATTTCCGGAAAATAAGAAATTCCTTAGCTTTTAGATGGGCAAAGAAGATAATAATCTCATCTCCCGGCCTGAGGCCGGGGATACGGAAAGGAGCCATCCCGCGCTGAGCGTGGGATGGCTCGTCACCATTATCATGCTGGCCGTGCTTGTGGCAGACCAGGTGATGAAGTTCTGGGTCAAGACCTCGTTTTATATGGGGGAGGACTTGCCTTTGACTTCATGGTGGCATCTGAAGTTTATTGAGAACAACGGCATGGCATTCGGCCTTGAGCTGACCAACAAGATCGTGCTCACTCTGGGGCGTATCCTTGCTGTGGGTCTGTTCATATGGTTCATTGTCAAGGCCCGTGGATGCGAAGGCCTGAGGAGAGGGTTCTGGGTCGCTGTGGCTTTGATCACGGCCGGAGCTGCCGGAAACATTTTCGACTGTGTATTCTACGGGAAGATATTCAATGACCCTATGCCTCCGCAGATAGCGCAGTTTCTCGCGCCGGGCGGCGGTTATGCCGGATGGTTCGAGGGCCGGGTGGTGGATATGCTCTATTTCCCGCTGTTTGATTTCTATTGGCCAGACTGGATGCCTTTTGTCGGAGGACGGTATTTCGAGTTCTTCCAATATATATTCAACATAGCCGACGCCTCCATATGCATCGGGGTAGGGCTGCTGATTTTCTTCTATTCCTCGGATGCCGGCAGGGCATTCAATATGCTTGGAGGAGAATCCGGAAAAGAGGGAAAAAATAAAGACAGACTGAAATGAAAACAGCCTCGCGCATCGCTTTTCTTCTTGCAGCCGTGACCTTGTCAGGCTGTCATCGTAGGCCGGATGGTGTGCTTTCCGATGACAAGATGGTAGACGTGATTGCCGACATGGAGCTTGCTGAAAGCTATTGGAACAGCAAGCATTCGGGATTTGCGAATACCGAGGAGAGGGAGCGTTTCGGCAAGGGTGTGCTTGCGGCTCATGGAGTGACCGTTGAGGAACTTGACTCCTCGCTTTCGTGGTATGGCAGGAATATGGATACGTATACCGAGCTGTATGAGAAGGTCGACAAGAAGCTGGCGGCACGCAGGAAGGAGCTTATGAAGGGTACAGCCGACGATATAGAGATTGAGGAGGGCAACAACCTCTGGCCTTACGGCCGACACGGCATGATTTCGTCGCTTGGTCAGAGCGACGGTTATGTGTTCTCTGTCTCGTCAGACAATCTCCAGAAGGGGGATGCGCTTGAATGGAAGATGAACATCACTCCGGCCGTTCAGTCGCAGGGAATGCTCGGAGTGGAATATTCCGACGGCAGTTTCAGCTATACCCACCGGGCGTTTCAGGGAGCGTCGAAGATAGAAATGAGGCTTCAGACTGATACCGCAAAACATGTGGAGCGGGTGTTCGGAACATTCAGGGTGTCCAGCCCAAGGGATCTTCCCGTCATGACCGACAGCATGGCGCTGATAAAATCTCCGCTCGACACACTTCAGTATTATCGTCTCAACGGCCAGAACCGCTGGTATGGACCTCCTAAACAGAAAAGGAAATAGAAACAGAAAGCAGATCATGAAGCTGAAAGTGCTTTGCAGAAATCTTGTGATAAAAGAGAAAGGCACATCCCGCGAATGCGAGATGGCCTTTCTTTTAGCCGATATGCCGGATAATGTTGACGGGCAGTCATTGCCCTCAGACGTCTTCCGTATAGAATCGGTATCTCCACCATTATTCAAGGAGGGATGCCCGCTTATGGGGCAACACCTATGCGCTGTAGAGATCTCGACTTTGCGTTCCGAGTCTCACTCCGTCCTTTTCGCAGACCGTCTTGTGATAGGAAAGCTTGAGTGACATCATCAGTTTCGAGATGCCGACATCCTGTTTTCGATTACGCGTGTGGTGTAGTCCTGAAGGAAGGCGCGTCCCCATCTTGCCATGCGCACGGTCTCTGCGCGGTCATATTCCTTTAGCGGATTCCTGGTCTCCTGGTCTGACTGAATGTCATACACTTCGGTCACTTTTCCCTTCGGATCCATTCTTACCATCCATCTGTCTGACATGACCTGGAATGCTCCGTTGATGAAGTTGATGGCATAATGGGGCTGGTCGTTATCGAAGAAATCGGTGCCCAGGGCCACGTAAGGCTTGTCATAGCCAACCATGTTCAGCAATGTCGGTGTGATGTCGAACTGTGTCATCGGGCGATCGTGGATTATCCGAGGCTTTATGCTGCCGTCAGGTGCATATACCATGAACATGATGTGGGGCATCAGGAACGGTGTGTCATATCGTGTGCCTTTCAGGTCGCGACACCCATGGTCGGCGGTTATAATGAATATTGTGTTGTCAAACCATGGCTGCGTACGCGCTGTCTCGAAGAAACTGCGCAATGCTCTGTCGGTATATTCCACGCTGCGTTCGAGGCCGGTCTCTCTGTTTTTATATCCCTTCGTATTCCAATAGTCGGGCACAGCCCAGGGGCCGTGAAGGTTGATTGTAAGCCATCCGGTGAAGAAGGGCTGGCGAAGTTTTGACATATCTTTGGCGGCGAATTGCCCCATGGCATGGTCGAAAATACCCCATGTGCCGTCATAATCGCGGTCGTTCCCATATGTGACGCGGTCGGCCACATCCTTGAATCCGGTGTTTTTGGCAAACTGGTCGATTGAGTAGCTCCCATGGTTCGCGCCGAAATAGAAGCGTGTGTCGTAGCCGAAATCTGTAAGCAGTCTTGCCGGGGAGTCGAGGGTATTGCCCGAATATGAGGAGGTCATCCATTGCATCTCGCCAAATGTCGGGAAACCGCCGAATACAGCGGTGACACCTTCAATCGTCCGGCGTCCCGTGGCATAGGCGGACGTGACGCAAAGCGAGCGGGTGGCTATCGAGTCGAGGAAAGGCATAAGGCCGCGTGGTTTGTCTCCCTTTGCGATGTTGAGACGGTCAGACCAATGCTGGGCACCGCTTTCAAGGAGTATTATCATCACGTTCTTTCCTTTGGCATTTATTGCCGTGAGATGTCCTGGAATGGTGTCGGGGAAAATTGAATCGGAGGAAAATACTTTGGGATTGTGGAGTGAAGAGCGTATGCCGGCGAGCTCCGTTTCTGAAAAGAATGACAATTTCTGAAGACGGTCTACCTCCCTGGATGCCCTGATGACACAGAATGGCGTGTTAAGCACCATCGGCGTTTCCGATGGGTTATGGGTGGCGAAGGCGGCGTCGCCTGCCGACAGCGGACGTCCGGCTCCAATGCGTCCACGCATGGAGAAGACCATGGCCGCCGCGGCAAGGAGGAAGAAGATTATGCGGGTGAGCCATGTCTGCCATTTCTCTTCGCAATGGGGAAGGTAACGGTTCGGCCTTACCCGTAATGCAAGCCAGAGCATCAGCAGGATTACTCCGCCCCCCATGAGGTATGCCCACCAGTATTGGGAGGCATATCCACCCATTATACGAAGTATTTCCGGGTCTCCGAGATTCTCTTTCAGTGTGAGGAGATTCTGACGCGTTCCGCTGAACTGATAGAAAGGAATGTCGCCGATATTGAGGGTCAGCATCACTGAATTTGTGATGGCAAAGATGACGTTCGTGAGAATGACCCACCATCTCTTTACGATGAAACTGAAAGGCAGAAACCGCATCGTCACGAAAAGCACGTTGAAATAAGCCCAGGCAGAGAGGTCGAACGGAAGTCCGGCCCAGGCGAGCTGCATCACCCTGGAAAATGACAATTCTCCTATGGCCGAGGCGTTGTGGATGTAGAATCCGAAACGGGTGAGCCACAGAAGAATCAGCGGAATAGCTGCCTGGTAAAGGGTGGCGAGGTAGATGTTGGTCCTAAAAGTCAGTCTGTTCATCTCAATTTTTTCACTACGCGTGCTGGGTTCCCGACAGCCACGCAATCAGACGGAATAGACTTGACCACCACAGAGCCAGCGCCGATTACCACATTGTCACCAATCGCCACACCCGGAAGGATGGTTGTCCCTCCTCCGATCCAGACATTGTTGCCGATAGTGATAGGTTCGGCCCATTCTATCAATCTGTTTCTTTCCTCAGGGTCAAGAGGATGACAGGCCGTGTACATGCTCACGTTAGGACCGATGAAGGCGTTATCGCCAATCCTCACCTCAGCCTCGTCAAGAATCGTGAGGTTGAAATTGGCGAAAAAATTCTCCCCGATGAAGATATTCTCGCCATAGTCGCAGCGGAAAGGCTGATTGAAATGGAATGATTTTCCATGACCGCCGAGCAGCAAGTCGATTATCTCGTCGCGGCGCTCCTTCATCGACGGTCGCAGACTATTGTATTCCCAAAGAAGCTCACGAGTCTTTTCCAGCTTCCCGATCAACAGCGGATGAGCGGCGTCATACCTCTCGCCCCTCTTCATCATTTCCCAGATGTCTTCCATGTTCGTTCGATCAATTGTCAGTAGAATATGCCATTTATTTACGTGTATGTTTTGTATTTTACTGAAATTCAGTAAAATACAAAACGCGAGAATATTATGATATTCTCGCGTTTATGGTTGGTGGAGCATACCAGACTCGAACTGGTCACCTCTTGACTGCCAGTCAAACGCTCTAGCCAGATGAGCTAATGCCCCATGCAGTCTGAATCGGAATTGTATTGCGGCTACGGCTTCAATATTTTCCTTTCCTTTGACGGTGCAAAGTTAAGGCTAATTTTTGAGACCACCAAATAATTCGGTGAAAAAATTGTTGTTTTTTTATGAAAAGGGTATGTCCCGATAAATTCAAGCGTTCATGAGAGCTTGATTTGTCGGGAATATAGTAATTTTGCGGAATGAATTGGATACAGGATTTATTTATGACCCATTCGGCGGTGCAGGCGGTAGTCGTGCTGTCGGTGATTATTGCCATCGGTCTGGCATTTGGCAAGATAAGGGTGTGGGGTATATCGCTTGGAGTTACATTTGTCTTTTTCGCCGGCATCCTGGCCGGGCATCTGGGGCTTTCAATCAACCCTCAGATGTTGGAATATGCCGAGAATTTCGGGCTGGTGATATTTGTCTACGAATTGGGACTCAAGGTCGGTCCCGGATTTTTCAGCTCTTTCCGCAGCGGCGGCATTAAGCTCAATAGCCTCGGACTTGGGCTTGTGGGGCTTGGTACGGCGCTGGCTATAGGACTGAGCTATTGGCTCAGCGTTCCCATGTCGGATATGGTCGGCATACTTTCCGGTGCATGCACCAATACTCCGGCGCTTGGAGCCGCACAGCAGTCTCTTCAGCAGGCCGGACTGTCTGCAAACGGTGCGGCCCTAAGCTGTGCCGTGACGTATCCATTGGGTGTAGTGGGCGTCATAATAGCCATGGCTCTTGTCAGAAAGCTGTGGGTGCGTCCGTCTGATTATGAAAGGAAGAATCACGAGGAAAATGACCACACGTTCGTGGCCGAGTTCAAGATTACGAATCCCGGGCTCGATGGTCTCACGATAAAGTCGGCGAGAAACTCAGTAAGGCCGGATTTCGTCATCTCAAGAATATGGCGCGGTGGGGAGGTCTCAGTGCCGGGGCCTGAGTGGCATCTTGCCAAGGGAGACCACATACTTGTGGTGGCTAACGAGGAGGATGTCGATATTCTGACTGTACTCTTCGGCGAGAGAGTGGAAAAAGACTGGAACAGGCCCAATATCGACTGGAATGTAATAGACAAGGAGTTGGTGTCACGTACAATTGTGGTGAGCAAGCCGACTATCAACGGCAAGAAACTTGGGTCGCTGCGTCTTCGCAACAATTACAAGGTGAATATCAGCCGTGTGAGCAGGGCAGGCGTCAGACTTCTTGCTACTCCCGGACTCGTGTTGCAACTTGGCGACCGTCTGACGGTAGTTGGCGAGGAGAAGGAACTCGATAAGGTGTCGTCGCTTATAGGCAATTCGGTGTCAAGTCTGAAAGACCCGAACCTTGGAGTGATATTCATAGGAATGGTATTGGGTCTGATTCTCGGGTCGATACCTATCATGATTCCGGGAATATCCACTCCCATCAAGCTTGGACTTGCGGGAGGCCCGATTGTTGTCGGCATACTCATAGGCCGTTTCGGACCGCGAATGCACCTTGTGACTTATACCACCCGCAGCGCCAACCTAATGTTGCGCGGCATAGGTCTGTCGCTATATCTCGCCTGTCTCGGACTGGAGTCTGGAGCTCAGTTCCTTGACACCGTGATGCGAGCCGACGGGTTGCTGTGGATAGGAATAGGGTTTGTGATAACTCTGTTCCCATGCATTGTGATGATAGTGGCATCAATGCGTATCAACCATCTGGATTATGGTTCCGCCTGCGGCATGGTATGCGGCGCGATGGCGAATCCGATGGCTCTCAACTACGCCAACGATAACGTAAAGGGAGATGATGCGGCAGTGGCATATGCCACTGTCTATCCGCTGTCGATGTTCGCAAGAGTCGTGGTGGCGCAGCTGCTGGTTATACTGTTTACGTAAGGCTGCGGAGTCTGTGAGGAAATCTCAAACGCAAGGCGGTTCCCGTGAAAACGGAAGCCGCCTCTTTTGTATCCGGCGCATAGTAAATCCATTCCGTCTTCATGCGCGGCTTCGTGACCGTCATCCAACACGGCGACACGGTTTTCATGACCCGCTAATGCGACCGATATTTTCGTTGGGACTATAACAAAGTTGTGCGATAATGTTTGTGACGTGTAGCATTGCTGTAATTTCACGCGGTATTCGGTAGAAATCTCGCGGATACGAATAAAAACGAAACCTAAAAAAACAAAACAATATGGAGAAAGACAGTTTGGTTTTCTACAAGGACTGGTGGGAGGCGATGCAGAGTCTCCCCGAAGGGAAACGCCTGGAGGCGATAGCGGCGGTAATGGAGTACGCATTCAGTGGCATTGAGCCTGAGGACACCATGCTGCGATTCGCTACCGCCCAGATCCGGATGTTTATCGACCGCGACCGCAAACGGTATGAGAAATCCGTGCAACAACGTAGAGAGGCAATCCGGAAGCGATGGGAGAAAGCAAAGGCAAACGGAGGAAAGGAATCGGATATGAATGAATACGACCGTATGCAATCGAATTCGGAAGAATACAATAATGAGAATGGCAATGGAAATGACAATGTGAATGTGAATGTGAATGAGCGACAGAGCAATATAAATATTCCTCCGTCGCAGACTACAGACAATAAGAATAATTCTGCGCATACGGGTCGGTCTGCCGGTCAGGGTCTTGATGGGCAGATTGCCCAATGCAAGGCCTCACAGATGTGGAAGGAAGGCATCCAGAGGAAATACTCGCTCCATGACACAGGCGAGGTAGACAGACTGCTCGACGAGTTCGCCACCGACATGGTATGCCAGGAGGCCGAGGTGCGCAATGCCAAGAGATTCTTCATGTCGTGGCTGAACGAGCGACGGCGCGAGCAGTCGGATCCCGACCGGCAGCAGGACACGCGGCTCGGACCCGGAGAGTTCCGTGACGAGCATGGACACAGGCGCTTCTCGGTCTCCAACGAGACGGTGGTGCCCGAGAATGCCCCGCCGCGGCCGAGCAATGGACATTACTGGAACCCGATATCAGGATACTGGGAGAACGCCATATGAGGGATTACAGCGATTATGGGATACTTATCCCTTCGGGAAAGCGGCACGGCAACCTCAAATGCCTTTGCCCACAGTGTCATGACAAGCGCACCGACAAGCATGACAAGAGCCTCTCGGTGAACCTCGACAAGGGGGTATGGAACTGCCACTACTGCGGCTGGTCAGGCTCTCTGGGCTACACCGACAATGAGAAACGGGAGTGGATGGAGAGGCAGCCGTGGTATCGTCCGCCGCGTGTGGGCAAGGAGAAACCGAAGTATAGCCGGCCGCAACCCAGGGCGCAAGCCCCGATGGGGGAGCGTCCGCTCGCCTGGTTTGCTGGCAGGGGGATAAGTCGTCAGACCCTGGAGGCGATGAGGGTGACAGACGGCGTGGAGTGGATGCCGCAGAAGGAGAAGCGTCCGTCGGGGAGGGTGAACACCGTGCAGTTCAACTTCTACCGCAGCGGCGAGCTCGTCAACATCAAGTACCGCTCCGGCGACAAGGCCTTCCGTCTCTGCAAGGGGGCCGAGCTGATTCCCTACAATATCGACGCCATCAAGGGGACGCCGGAATGCATCATCACCGAGGGGGAGATCGATGCCCTGAGTTTCCACGAGGCCGGAAGGCATGACGTGGTAAGCGTGCCCAACGGGGCGGGGAGCAACCTCGACTACCTCGATGATTTCATCGAGGAATATTTCGACGACAAGGAGACGATCTACATCGCTGTGGACACCGACACCAAGGGTGTGGAGCTGCGCGACGAGCTGCTGCGCCGTTTCGGGCCGGAGCGTTGCCGGGTGGTAGACTTCGGAGAGGACTGCAAAGACGCCAACGAGCATCTCATTGCCCACGGCGCGGAGAGTCTGCTACGCTGTCTGGCGGATGCCCCGGAGACGAAGGCCGAGGGAGTCTTCACTGTCTCCGACTTCGAGGTCAGTCTGGACGCCATCTACGAGCACGGCATGCAGAAGGGAGTGACCATAGGCCACGAGAACATCGACCGGCTGATCAGTTTCGAGACGCGGAGGCTCTGCCTGGTGACGGGCTATCCGGGGAGCGGCAAGTCGGAGTTCATCGACGAGATGGCCGAGCGGCTCAACATCCGCTACGGCTGGCGCTTCGCCTATTTCAGCCCCGAGAATGCCCCGCTGGCCTACCATGCAGGCAAGCTGATAGAGAAGTTCACCGGAAAGAAGTTCAGCCGCAAGACCCTTCCAGGGGAGGAATACGTGCAGGTCAAGGAGCGTCTGGAGCGTGATTTCTTCTTCCTCTCGCCTCCCGATTACAGAGTTGACACAATCCTGGAAAAGGCCAGGTATCTGGTGAGGCGCAGGGGAATCCGCGCCCTGGTGATCGACCCCTACAACCGATTGGAGGACGAGCGGGGCGGCATGAGGGAGACCGACTACATCAGCCGACTTCTCGACCGTCTGACCAACTTCGCCCAGCAGCATGACGTGCTGGTGATCCTGATGGCGCATCCCACCAAACCGGTGCGCAACAAGGAGGGTAAGACCGACCCGCCGACGCTATACGACATTAGCGGCTCGGCGCATTTCTTCAACAAGGCCGACTTCGGTATCGTGGTCCACCGCGACCGCCTCAACGGCACAGTGGAGATTCGGGTCGACAAGGTGAAATTCCGTCATCTGGGCTCACCGGGTGTGGCCACGATGAAATACAACCTCGACAACGGCCGGTATGTGCCCTATTATCCCGACCAGACGCCTAAATGGGACAACGACAACCACATCATGGAGGAGGAGCGCAAGCGGCGCCAGGAGGCATGGGAGGCGGCGCGTTTCGATTTCGGCAGTCTCACGGAGCTTAGCGACGAGGAAATCCCCTTCTGAGCGGGACGAGGTCATGCTGCGGTTATCGCTTTGTGGAGCAATGAGACAAACTCTCCGACTTTGTGGAACTTGCCGGGGAAGATACTTTCCTCATCGGCATCGTCGAAGGGCGACTCTGTAAGCAATACATCGATCTGTATGTCGCCGTTCTGACACACGTAGTTCAGTATCCCTTCAAGATATTCCTCCTGTTCGGCGGTGAGCCGGTTTTCTGATATGAACTTAGCGAATATATCCACGGCTTTCTTTCGGTTGACCCCCTGCAGTAGTTTGCGGATAAACCCTCCGATAGGAATGTTCTCGTCGAGCTGCTCGCGTTTCACAAACCGTTCGTAATCTTCTTTGGTGCCGAGTTCCTCCCAGAATATGCGTTCAAGCTCGCTGACGTCCTGCGATGTGAGCTGCTCGATATTATGTATTTTCTGAAGCACCGGCATATTGCGGTTCTCGGCAAGGTAGTCAAGCACCTTCTGCCGATAGGTCATTGTTGAGTTTAACGGACACGCTTCTCCGGCGAATGAGGTTTCATCCTCGATATTGACGTCGAATGTCCGATTGGACTTTCCGGAGAGAAACTGTATCAGGTTGCGCAACTCCACGCGCATTCTCTCGATGGATGCCGGCGACTTGTTTTCCCAGAACCCGGCAGTCAATACCTCATTGATAACGTCGATTTTAGCCATTACCTGGGGCACCGTTCCGAGCCGCGTCAGAGCCTGCGCGACAAGTGTTATTTTCGCTTCATATCGCGAGGCATCAAACGAATTGTCCAGAAGTGAAAGCTGGACATACAGCGAAAGTATATCAAATCCCAACGCCGTGTCATCGCCTCCCATTGTCGGCAGGAGCGGAGCAATCTCACGTTTCATGTCGGCAACACCGACATCGGTCAATACCCTCCAGTTGGCGCGGTTGCGGTAGTGCGCCACGGTTTCACAATGGTTGCGCACCGACACATGGTTGTCGTTGAGCTGCATCACCTGAGAGTGAAGCATCTCTTTCAACTCATCATGCCACTGCCGTTCCCAACAACCTTCCTCGTGATACTGTGCTGCCTGAAGCAATAGTGCAATGTCGGCGCGGAGACCGAACAGACGCTCTGTGAGCGACTGCGTGCGCACAGGCTCTATGCCGTTTGGATTTTCGCTGAAGAAATCGAAGTTTCCGCACCAGTCGAAGATATAAAACTCCTTCTTGTGGTGTCCGGCTGCGAAAATGTTTTCCGACAATCGTGTGCCACGGCCTATCATCTGCCAGAACTTGATGCGTGAACGCACCCGCTTGAAAAACACAAGGTTCAATATGTCGGGAACGTCGATGCCTGTGTCGAGCATATCGACCGACACCACAACCTGCGGCATACCGCCCCGCACCTCGAATCGTTCGATAAGGTTCTGCGCGTACCTGATAGAGTAGTCGATCTGCTTGCAAAACTCCGGACCGAGATGGGGATACAGCACATTGAAGCGGGTCACTATCTTTTCGGCGTGTTGGCGGTTCATTGCAAAAATGATGGTCTTGCCAATCTTCTCTCCGCTTTCCACTTTAAGCCCTTTGGTCATCAGCTCGTCGAGCATTCTGTCGATGGTCGATGTGTTGTACACATAATTGAATATCTCGGAGTTGTCTATGTCGCGTGGTTGTGGGTCGCGCTCGGGGTCTATCGCGTCTTGCAACGCCTCCCACTCCCATATCTGTTCCATCTGCTCGCGCTCCTCCGCCGAGAGCGCATCATACTTGATGCCGCTGTTCAAAACTTCGGATTCGTATCTTAATCCACGATAAGGGCATAGGAATCCATCGTCAACCGCAGTCTGATATTCGTAGGCGTAGTTGGGTTCGCCCTGTTCCAGTTCAAAAATGTCGTAGGTCGAGCGGTTCACCTGATCGCGCGGTGTGGCGGTAAGTCCAACAAGTATGGCGTCGAAGTAGCTGAATATTGCCTTGAACTTGTCGAAAATCGAGCGATGCGCCTCATCTACGATAATAAGGTCGAATCTTCCTACCGAAAATGGTTTCTCGTCGGCATCCACATAGTTTATCATTGTCTGATAGGTGGAGAAAAGAATACGGGCGTTTTTGTTATGAACAGTATCGGTCAGATCACTACATTCTATATTAGGAAGGTGTTTGGCAAACTCACGACATGCCTGTTTCACGAGCGAAGTGCGGTCAGCAAGAAACAGTACGTTTTTCACCCATTCGGAACGCATCAACAGTTCCGTAAGCGATATGGCTGTGCGGGTCTTGCCCGTGCCGGTAGCCATTACCAACAGTCCGCGGCGATGCTTGCGGTTGAAGTGGTCGCAAAGGGCATGGATAGCCGCTATCTGATAGTATCGTCCGGATATGTCCTGACGCACGGAAAGGTCTGTGATGTCGGCTCGTCCTTGGCGGTGATGAAGCACCTGCAGATCCTCGAGCGAATGGAAAGCCGCAATCTCCCGCTTGGGGAATCCCAGACGGTCAACTACAAAGTGTTTTAACCCATTGGTGAAATAAATCACAGGGCGGACCCCGTATTTACGTTCCAGACAGTCGGCATAGAGTTCGGCCTGATGTTCGCCGGCTGTAGGTTCCACGCTTGTCCGTTTCGCCTCGATCACGGCAAGCGGTTTTCTGTCGGGTCCGAACAGTACATAGTCGGCGTACCCTATGCCCTCATTGTTGGGCATCCCATGCACTTCGACCTCGATGCAGGCCTTTCCGGGCTGTATGTCGCCCTCGGTGTCGAGCACGTCCCATCCGGCTTCGCGAAGCAGCAGGTCGATGAAACTGCGGCGTGTCTCGGCCTCGGATATATTGTCCCATGTTACCGCGACTGGTGTTGACGGTATGGACGCGCCATCGGTGATTGTCGCGGCGGACGCGCCATGGCGCGTCCCTACGGGCAGCAATGATTCATCGAATGGCGCAAGGGTATCGAGTACCCGCAGTTTGAGAAGAATCCCTCCGATAAGATTGTAAAGATTCAGTACGGCGAAGAACGATTCTCTCCTTTTTACCGAACCGATGTGCGCACCGGCATTCCCGAGTTTGCGGATATAGTGGACGGCCATCATAAGCCGGTCGTCATTGACAAACTCAGTGAAAGTCGGCGAAGTGACTATCTCGAAAAGAGAGGTGCGCTCGGGAATCTCCACATTCTTCATCCTGAAGATAGCGCGGGCAATCCATTCGAGCGCACGGCGGGCATTCAATGCCGACACGTCCGGGTCGGCATACTGATTCCTTTCAGCGGCATCGCAATAACGGTGGAGTGTTGAAAGTTCCGAGATATCTTTCAGATAGTCAAAGTTCTTCATGAGCGATTATCCGTTTATCTGTTTGAATTTCTGGCGTGTGAGTGCTATTTCGCGGCTCAACTCTTCCTTTGAGGGCAAAATGAGGTCATACTTCGCAGAGAAAACGCCTATGTCCTTTCTGTCGCCGAGGGTATATTCAACCACCGTGTCATTCTTTTCTGAACAAAGTATAATACCTATGGTCGGATTGTCATCCGGCTGACATACCTCTCTGTTATAGTAGTTCACATAGAGCTGCATCTGACCTAAGTCGCTATAATCCACACGTTTCATTTTCAAGTCGATTATGACGTAACTCCGGGTCAGGACGTTGTAAAACACCAAGTCAGGATAGAAATGCTGACCGTCGATGGTAATGCGTTTCTGACGTCCCATAAAGGCAAAGCCTCGACCAAGTTCCAACAGGAATTCTTCAAGATGCGAAATCAGCGCACTTTCAAGTTCGCTTTCCTGCCAGATGACATCCTCTTTGGCACCGACAAATTCGAGGACGAAGGGATCATACACCAGAGTCAGGGGGTCAAACTTATCGGGTTTTGCCGGAAGATTCTTCTTAATCAGGGATTTCACTTCCTCCGAGTCGCGATGCGTGGATAGAAGACGCTCATAATATTGAGTCGCTATCTGTCTTTCAAGTTGGCGGACGCTCCATTTTCCGGTGGCTGCTTCCTCTGCATAATATTCCCGTGCTTTGGGATTTGAAACCTTGATAAGCATACGGTAATGAGTCCAACTCAATTTATCACTCAGTGAGTGATGAATTGGGAACGCGAGATAAAACTGCCTCATATACCGTAGGTTAGTCGCGGTAAAGCCTTTTCCGAACTCTTGTGTGAGACGTTGGGATATGCGCTTTATCAGGTCATCGCCGTAAGCGGCTCTCTCTTCGCCACCTTGCGCATCAACAATCAGTTTACCGATATGCCAGTAAGCCTGAACCATCGCGGTATTGACAGTTGTCAGCACTGCTGACCTTGCCTGAAGAAGCACCTGCTTTATCTGAGAATATGTGTTGTCGGATAGCTCAGTGGATGTATTCTGCATATTCATAATCTGTTCGTAATTTGTGAGACGCTGCTTCACATTTTTAGTCGTTAAACCAGTAATCCATACGACTTGCGAGAATTGTCTCCAAGTCGGCTATCGAAGCCTCAACTCGTTTCTTCTGCTCCACAATCGCCTCAATCCTTGATGCGAATTGATTTTGCAGATTGAGCGGAGGTAGAGGTAGAATAATGGATTTAAGAGATGTATTCGATATTACTGGTTGAGCTGCGGCATTGGCATATTTGCGTAATTCCAACAAATTCAAAAGGCGTTCAAGAAAACGCAAATTAATTTTCTGTTGGATATTTACCACAAAAGCATTATCAGTCACAAATATATCATCATCGATTAGTCTTACATTCCCACATAACGCGCCAACACGACCAATGATAATATTTTGCCCTGACGTGTTGAACATATTATGGAAGCCCGTTATACCATTTCCTCCATATACAGGATATCGACCATTGCAAAAATCCTTCGCTGAGAGGGCGTCGCCACTTTTTAATTTGATTAAATTCTTAAAAGTATCAGTCTTCCATCCTTTGAGATTTTCGATCGGATCGCCGAAAGTCTCATAGAAAAGGGATTGAGCAAGAGCGTCAAGGTCTTTAAGTTGACTATGCTTAGCCTCAATCAACTCGTTAATCTTGTCAAGTTCAGAGACTATTTGAGCCTGCACCTCCATCGGAGGGACAGGTATAAGGATAGATCTTACATCTTCTTCTCTTACCGCAGGATAGGCTGCCCCAGCACATTTTGCCACCAGTTTATCAGTAAAGCAGTCGTTAGTAATGACATACAATAAAAAGCGAGGTAAAGTACCAAAGCTTCTTAAAACACAAAAACCAGATGAGGCTATTAAATTGCTATTGTCCAAGGATACGCAAGCTATGTTCTTTAGATTTGGTCGAACCAAAGACAATAATATATCATTTCTAACTATAACTTGTTGCGCACGTGATGGAGCATCTTTAAAGATATAATTAGATGTATGGGAAATCTGGTGACTATTCCTATCAATAGAGGATATATCCACATACTCGATTATATCCTCAGCTTTATACTTAACTGATGCTCGCAATATTCCTTTTTGGGGAACGCATAATTCTTCTATTTTTTTCTTTTCCCAGTCGTGGTTCATTGTGCAAGCATCTTTTGAAGTTCGACCATGCCACGGAGGAAGGTTTCCTCTGTGGTGTGAAGACGGTTCATGATTGATTCTGTGGGTTCAAACTCCACCTTTTCGCGGATAGTCTCCTTGTAGGTGTTGAAGGCAAGGTCGTAGCCATGCTCGATTATCTCGCTCTGCGGCACAAGGAAAGACTTGTCGGTGCGCTTGCGCTCCGATTCTCCTGTTTTGCGATCATGGAATCTCGCGATGATGTCGGGGATGTCGTTGTCGGCAACCTCGTTGCGCTTCTGGTCGAGTGAAAAACCGTCGGCCTTCATATCATAGAACCATACCTTGTCAGTTCCACCAGTGTTAGTTTTTGTAAATATCATTATAGCAGTTGATACCCCTGCATATGGTTTAAACACTCCACTTGGCATAGATATTATAGCTTCTAGTTTATGATTTTCTACTATTTCTTTTCTTATATCCTTATGCCCTTTTGTACTTCCAAATAATACTCCATCTGGAACAATTGAAGCACATCTTCCACCTACTTTTAAAGTTCTTAAGAATAATGCTAAGAATAATAATTCAGTTTTCTTTGTTTTAGTTACTTTTAATAAATCTGCACTTACTGCTTCATAGTCTAAGCTTCCTTTAAAAGGTGGGTTAGCAAGTATTAATGTATATTTATCTTTGTCAGTATTTACTTCTGATAATGAGTCTTTGTATTCTATATTAGGGTTATCAACACCATGTAACATCATGTTCATAGCACCTATTCTAAGCATAGTTCTATCCATATCAAATCCATAGAACATGTTGTTGTTAAAATGTTCTTTTAATCCTTGTACTAAGAATAAGTCAGGGTGGTTATCTCTTAGGTATTGTTGTGATGATACTAAGAAACCTGCACTCCCTGCTGCTGGGTCAACTATTACATCTTCTGGTGTTGGTTTCATAAGGTTTACTATCATATCTATAATGTGTCTAGGTGTTCTAAATTGTCCATTAGTTCCTGCTGTTGCTACTTTTGATAGTAAGTATTCGTATAAGTCACCTTTAGTGTCTTTATCTCTTTTTAAGTCTAT
>DKYZ01000081.1:0-14408 GCA_002493515.1 Porphyromonadaceae bacterium UBA7087
GCGCTGTAACTTATTATCAGTCAACTGAATCAACAAATGTTAAAATATATTTCGATATGTTAAATCAAAGGAACAAATCGGCGCGATAAGAGGGTGTCTCTCCGTTTTTTTCCGAAATTATCAGCCCGCACCGGCGCTCATCGTGCGCAAAATATCCAAAGTATCCCGCACGCTGGCCACATTTGATATCAAAAAAGACCGTTTTCCCTTGTTATCGCGTATCTGACAGCGGCGTGGATTCGCCTGGAGATACGAAAGGACTTTCCCGAAGGCCGCCGACTGATAATAGGCCTTGTTGTCGTCGCTGACAAAGAATATTCTCAAAGCGCCTCCTTTCATCACAAGACGCTCTATGCCCAGGCGGCGCGCCTCCATACGGAGGGGCACGACCCTGATAAGCTCCTCGGAAATCTCCGGCAAAGCCCCGAAGCGGTCGGTCATTCTCTCGCGGAACGCTTCCACGCCCTCAATCGTCTCTATATTGTCGAGCTCCTGATAAAGGGCGATGCGCTCACTCTCCTGGGGGACGTAATCGGATGGGAATCGCAGCTCCAGGTCACTCTCCACGGTGCAGTCGGCCACGAACTCCTCCTCCTTGCCAGCCGCCACATCGGTAAAGGTATCGCCAAACTCCTCCGTCTTCAGCTCGATGACCGCCTCCTTGAGGATACGCTGATATGCCTCATAACCCAGATCGGCGATAAAACCGCTCTGCTCCGCGCCAAGAAGATTTCCCGCGCCACGGATATCAAGGTCCTGCATCGCGATATGTATACCGGCCCCCAGGTCGCTGAAGCTCTCTATGGCCTGCAGGCGACGCCGGGCCACCGGCGTAAGGGGATTCCCGGGAGGAGTGAGCAGATAGCAGAACGCTTTCCGGCTGCTGCGCCCCACCCTTCCGCGCAGCTGGTGAAGCTCGCTGAGTCCGAATGTATGCGCATTATTTATTATTATAGTGTTGACGTTGGCCATATCGATGCCGTTCTCCACGATTGTGGTGGAGAGAAGCACGTCATAATCATGGTTGGCAAAATCCATTATCGCCTTCTCGAGCTTCTCGGGAGGCATCTGGCCATGCGCAGTGACCACACGCACGCCCGGCACGAGACGCCTCAGCTTTGTCTCAAGCTCAAGAAGGCCGTCGATATGGTTGTTGATGAAAAACACCTGTCCGTTGCGGCTCAACTCAAAGTTGACAGCCTCGGCGACGACATCATCATCGAAAAGCGATACATTGGTGACTATGGGCTGCCTGTTGGCCGGGGGGGTATTGAGCGAGCTCAAGTCGCGGGCTCCCATCAGGGAGAACTGGAGAGTGCGCGGGATGGGGGTAGCACTCAGAGTAAGGGTATCGACATTCACCTTCATCTGCTTCAGCTTCTCCTTCACGGCGACTCCGAATTTCTGCTCCTCATCCACCACCAGCAGTCCGAGGTCATGAAACCTCACATTTTTCCCGATAAGCTTATGTGTGCCTATGAGAATATCGATCTTACCGCTCTCAAGCTCCTCGAGAATGCGCTTGACATCCTTGGGCTTTCTGGCGCGGGAGATGAAATCCACCCTCACAGGCATATCCTTAAGGCGCTCCGCAAAGGTATGGTAATGCTGCATGGCGAGCACCGTCGTAGGGACGAGCACCGCGGTCTGCTTGTTGTCTGCCGCAGCCTTGAAGGCCGCACGCACCGCGATCTCCGTCTTGCCAAAGCCCACGTCGCCACATATAAGGCGGTCCATGGGCTTTGCCGACTCCATATCCTGCTTCACCGCGCTCACGGCCCTTACCTGGTCGGGGGTATCCTCATAAGCGAAACCGGCCTCCAGCTCATGCTGCATATACGTGTCGGGAGAGAACATGAAACCTTTCTCCTCCCTGCGCGCCGCATAAAGCTTTATAAGATCGCGCGCTATGTCTTTGAGCTTGGTCTTTGTCTTATCCTTGAGCCTCTGCCAGGCGCCCGACCCGAGTTTCGAGATTTTCGGAGGCACACCCTCCTTTCCCCGGTATTTCGACAGCTTGTGCAGGGCATGTATGCTGACAAGCACTATATCGTCGCCCTGGAACAGGAGCTTTATCATCTCCTGCGGCGTTCCGTTGACGTCAGTCTTTATCAGTCCCCCGAACCTAGCTATGCCATGGTCGATGTGCACGATATAATCGCCGGTCTCTATCTGGTTGAGCTCTTTCAGGCTCAACGCGAGCTTGCCGCCACGCGCCCTGTCGCTCTTCAGATTGTATTTATGGAATCGGTCGAAGATCTGATGGTCGGTGAAGAAGCAGAGTTTCAGCTCGTTGTCGGCGAAACCCTCATGGATGGTATGGTCAACGGGCGTGAAGACGATTTCATCGCCACGGTCGCGGAATATATCGCGGAGACGCTCGTTCTGATAAGGCGTGTCGCTGAGGATAAAGATTCTGTAGCCTTGCGAGATGAGCGATGTGAACGACTCGGCTATGAGGTCGAAGTTCTTGTGATACAGAGCCTGCGGCGTGCAGTCGAACGAGAGTGTGGCCTGAGCGTCGAACGACGACGCACCCTCGGGCGCTATGCCGAACTCGATTGTCTTAAGCTCCCGCAATCTCTTCTCAAAAGCCGCGTAATCCACCACATGGGTCATTGCCTCGGGGTCTCCTTCCTCGGATATCGAAGCTGCCAGCGACAGCGTCTCCCCCGAAATGGCTTTCACACGCGCCAACGTGTGGGCCACCGACTGGCAGAACACTACCGTGGAATCCGCGGCGAACTCCAGCAGCGATATTCCGGAGCTTCCCCCTGCCTCGGAAACGGGAGGAAGGATCGACACCTTCTCCATTTTCCTTTCCGAGAGCTGTGTCTCCACATTGAACGTGCGGATGGAATCGATCTCGTCGTCGAAAAAATCCACACGGTAAGGGAGCTCATTTGAATATGAATATACATCTATGATTGAGCCGCGCCGGGCGAACTGACCCGGCTCGTAGACATAATCGGTCTCGGAAAAACCGAACTCCCTTAGCCTGGCGGCGACATCCGTCATGGCAATGACCTGCCCCCTGGCCAGGTCAAGCGTCCGGTTTCCGAGATCATCGGCACGGGGTACCCTCTCCGCGAGAGCCTCCGGCGAGGCCACCACCCAACGCGGATGGTCGGGACGCCCCCAGGAGTCAAGAGCCTCCGTACGCAGAATCTGCGAGGGGGGATCGGGCTGGCCATACTTTATGTCACGCCGGTAGCCGGACGGGAATACGGCCACATTCTCCGGACCCGCTATCTGACACAGGTCGTTGTAGAGGTATCCCGCCGCCTCGGGGTCGTCGGCAATCACCAGATAGGGTGACTTACGTTTCCTAAGCCCGGCCAGAAACATCGCATGGGCGCTCCCCACGAGGCCGGTTACACGCGCACGCTTTACCTTACGGTCGGTTATTACAGATTCCACCGCCTCCATACGTGGGGCGGTGGCAAAAAGAGAGTCGGCTTCCTTGAGCTGCATATGTCATTCTTCTTTTTTCGGAGCGGAGAGCATCCTGCGGTATTCAGCCGGATCATTGAGGACCTCGCGAGCCTTCCGGATTCCATTGTCGGTCTTGAGATCCTGGATTATACGTCCCCGGTCGTAATAATAGCGTCCCACAATCTCACCTGCGAGATATTCGGAAATCTCGGGGCGCTTGGTGTCGAGGTCATGCTGGAGGTCGTGGGTAAGCAGTTTCGCCAGCGTGTCGATCTGAGCCTTTGTGGCGTCGTTCATATACCCTTCCGCCTCGGCGGTCTCGCGCAGCTGCTTCACCATCTCCTCGCAGACCTTGTCATACTGGAATTTCTCCGGATCGATGCTGGCCTTGAAATCGGCGTAAATCTCGTCGGTGATCTCGAAATCCTCCGGAGCGGGGATTGTAGGATGTTCGGCCACGTATTTAGTCGCGAAGTCGAACGCATGGAAATCGCGCACAATATTATACAGCATACGGTTCATGGTCCCCCAGTCGACCTCCACATCCGGCTTGAGGCCACCGCCATCCCTCACCTCGCGGCCATGAAGCGTCTTATATACATTGGTAAGGGAATCGGGAGTACGGGCCACCGACCCGTCAGGGTTGCGGTGGGAATAGTCGAGCGCCTGGATAAGACGACCGGACGGGATATAGTATTTCGCGATCGTAACCTTCAGCAGGCCGTCGTAAGGGAGGGGACGTGTGGACTGCACAAGGCCTTTTCCATAACTCCGGGAGCCCACGAGCACCGCGCGGTCAAGATCCTGGAGCGCGCCAGCCGTGATTTCAGACGCCGAGGCAGAGGCCCCGTCGATCAGCACGGCCAGGGGAATGTCGGGAAATATGGGAGTTGAGGTGGTCTTGTAGATTTTCTCCGACGCCTTGTCGCGCCCACGAGTGCGAAGCACCTCCGTGCCTTTCGGAACAAAGTTGCCGACAATGTCCACCGCGCTCTCGAGCAGACCGCCGCCGTTGCCGCGCAGGTCGAGCACGATATTGGAGACCGCCGGATTCTTTTTGAACTCCTCAAGCGCCTTCCTCACCTCTGAGGGCGATTTGTCGATAAACGTCGTAAGGCGGATATATCCCGTATTGCCGTCCACCACTCCATAATACGGCACGCTGGGTTCCTGAAGCTTGCGGCGCTCGATGGTGAAATCCATGATGGAGTCAGTCACATATGGACGACATACACGCACCTTCACCTGCGTGCCCGGCTGGCCTCGCAACAGCTTGGTGACCTTGTCGGAGCCCATTTTCCTGACATCGACGGTGTCGACAAGCAATATCCTGTCGCCCGACCGCAGTCCGGCCTCGGCCGACGGCGACCCCTGCATCGGTCCGGATATATATGTGGAGCCATCGCGCTCCATTATATAGCTGCCGATTCCGCCCCATTCACCGGTAGTCATCTTCAGAAGCGCCTCACGGTCATCGCTGTCGTAATATTCCGTATAGGGGTCGATGGTGGAGAGCATGGCGTCGATAGCGGCTTTGAAGCTCTCGTCGGGGCGTATGGTGTCTACATAATTGAGCTCAAGCTCCTTCACCAGGGAGTTGAACGTATTGAGATTGCGGCCGAGCGCGGCGTCATGGCTGCGCTCGGCGAAAGACAACGAAGCAGCCCCCATCAGCATGAGGGCCGCGAAAGCTATGTTCTTGCGTCGGGTCATTGGCTTGTCATTATGTGAATTGTCGGTTGCCGGCGTGCCCGGCGTCAGTGTATTAACGGAAAGTGCGCCACTAATGTTTTTCCCCGGCCTGGGGATGTGGATAATCTACTGTGAAATGCAGTCCCCGGCTCTCTTTACGCTCCAGGGCCATGCGCATTATCAGATAGCCGACATTGATGATGTTTCTCAGCTCGCACAGTTCGCGGGAGGGTTTGCTTACCTTGAAGAGCTTCTCGGTCTCTTCATAGAGGATGTCGAGGCGGTTCCAGGCGCGGGTTAGACGCAGGTCGCTGCGGACTATGCCGACGTAATATCCCATTATCTGGCTCACTTCCTTTGCCTCCTGGGTGATGAGCACCATCTCCTCGGGATGCGCCGTGCCCTCGTCGTTCCATTCGGGGACGTCATTGCGGAAGTCGTAGCCTGCGATGTTCTCGGCAGCATGGCGTGCGGCAGCATCGGCATATACCGCGGCCTCGATCAGCGAGTTGGATGCCAGGCGGTTGCCTCCGTGAAGCCCTGTGCAACTGCATTCGCCCAGGGCATAGAGTCTCTTTATCGACGACTCGCCGTTGAGGTCCACCTTTATTCCGCCGCAGAGGTAATGTGCAGCGGGGGCCACGGGAATCATGTCTTTTGTTATGTCGATGCCGAGCGAAAGGCATTTCTCATAGATATTTGGGAAATGGCGCTTTGTCTCCTCGGGGTCTTTGGCAGTGACGTCGAGATATACATGGTCGGTGCCGTGGAGCTTCATCTCGGAGTCGATGGCACGGGCCACTATGTCGCGGGGCGCCAGGGAGAGGCGCGGGTCATATTTGTGCATGAACTCCTCGCCGTCAAGGTTGCGGAGCACGGCTCCGTAGCCGCGCATGGCCTCGGTGATGAGGAAGGAGGGACGGTCGCCCGGATGATAAAGGGCGGTGGGGTGGAACTGGATGAACTCCATATCCTTCACCTCCCCTTTGGCTCGGTATACCATGGCTATGCCGTCGCCAGTGGCTATGAGCGGATTGGTGGTTGTGGTGTAGACTGCGCCCACACCGCCAGTGGCCATGACAGTGACCTTGGCGAGGAAGGTGTCGACCTTCTCGGTATCCTCATTGAGGATATATGCGCCGTAGCAGGTTATGTCGGGGGTGCGCCGGGTGACAATCTTGCCGAGATGATGCTGAGTTATGATCTCCACGGCGAAATGACGCTCAAATATATCGATATTCGGATTATTGCGCACCTGCACCATCAGTCCGCGCTGGATCTCGGCGCCGGTGTTGTCGGCATGATGGAGTATGCGGAACTCGGAGTGTCCCCCCTCGCGGTGAAGGTCATAGCTTCCGTCGTCCTTCTTGTCGAAGTTGACACCCCAGTCCACGAGGTCACGTATAAGCGCGGGAGCGTTTCTCACGACCTTGTCGACAGCGGCGGGATCGCTGAGCCAGTCGCCAGCCACCATTGTGTCGTGTATGTGTTTGTCGAAATCATCGACCACGAGATTAGTCACACTTGCCACGCCGCCCTGGGCCAGAGCGGTATTGGCCTCTTCGAGGGTGGTCTTGCAGATGATGGCCACTCTACCCTTTTTCGCCGCCTTCAGGGCGAAGCTCATGCCGGCTATCCCGGAGCCGATCACAAGATAATCGTATTTATAGACCATTTTTCACTATATTTTATGGCACGCCGCAAAATTAGCAATAATTTCGGTAACAAGCGCCAAACGGCCTGCAAAACTTACACCGCGCGACGCCGGTCAATACAGAAATCCCGCATATACGCAATATGCGGCGACGTCATTTTACGGACGGGTGTAGAAGTCGATGAGGCGCCGCAGGGCGCGGGTGCATACGGGGCAGAACGTGGGGTGATAGTTGTCGCGCATACGGCAGGTCTGCGCCGGACGATACACGCCCTTTGCCCTGTAGCCGCCCCCCTCGTAGACACCGACGGTATCCTCTGCCGGTTTTCCCGCGTTCTCGGCCGCACGCCTCATCCGCTCCTCGCGCGTGCCGCCCTCATCGGTCCAGGGGGTGGGAACAGGGGTTCCCTCAGCGACAAGGTCACCCCATTTACCGGAAAAATCGACAAGTGTCGTTATATTTGGCTCCCAAGGCTCCACATCGAGAGGATATGTGGCATCCTCGTCGCCGTCATAGAAGTATTCGTCAGCCAAGCCACCGAAACTATGCCCGAACTCATGCACCGCCACGGGAAGCGTGAACTGGTTTCGCGCGGCCGCTATCTGGTAGTTGTTGTAGATACCTCCTCCACCATACTCATCGGTGTTTACAAGCATTATGATATGCTCATACGGGATGCCGTCGAGGGCGTCATGCATGGCGCGGACGTCGGGAGCGGTAAGATAACGGGAAGAGTAGAACGTGCTGTAATGCGAGCCGAAGGCTGTGTCGCGCCACTGCTTCTTAAGAGGGATGCTGACGCCGCTCTCACGAGAGGGCGACATTACGGCCACGAAATTGAAACGGTCTTTAGCGGAGGCATAGGGTTCGTAAGAGAGGATTTCATCGGCGATGCGTCTGGCGTCGTTAAGGAAGGAGTCCATTTCCTCGTGACTGTATCCCTCGGCAAGCATGGCTATGTCGATGGCATGTTCAGGATCCGCGCCACGGTGGATATACTCATGGGGCAAAGGTCTGGCGCCACGCAGCGCCACAAGCTCGTCATCCGGACGGTAGCGGTGTTTCAGACCCGCCATATCCTTATGACGGTTGTCGCGCAGGGAGAGGATTATGTCAGCCTCGCGGGCCGGGAGCGGCACGAGGAACGAGTTCTCGAATGCTTTCGGGATTGTCCTGGCTTCCGGTGTGGACAACCATTCCTGGAACAGCGAGGAGAAGGTATTGACGTAAAGTGTGTCACCGGTAACGGGATCGGCAACGATTATCGAGCCGTTGCCAACCTGCGGAACCTCGTCAAGGTGGAAACGTCGTCCGACCCATCCGGCGCTCTTCGACTGGCGGTCAAGCATCACACGCGGACTCCCGGCATCGCCACCGAAAACATAGTCAACGCGCAACGTGCTGTCGCGAAAATTCTCGCTGAAACCGGAAGCCTCCGCCCTGGAAGCGCTTCCGCACAAGGCAAACAGGGCGAGCGCCCACGCTCCACCCCTTCTAATCAATCTGTCGGTCATACAGTTCATCATATTATAAGTTGGAAGGCGCGGCGTGGCGTGCCGTCGGACACGTGGATAATGCCGCAGAATCTGAATCCGGATTTCTCTATCCAGCGTAGCATGGGAAGGTTATCGGCATGGGTGTCGATCCGGATGTTGGGGCAAATGCTCCGGCAGAATGCCAGACAGGCGTCGGCCGTTCCCCTGACGCTTCCGTCGGAGGCAAGACGATGGATGGTGCCGTAAGGAGCATTGTCCGGCCATTCCCCCTCTATCCTGGCATATGTGGGATCGTCTCCCTGGATGAATGCGAAAGTGGCGACAGCCTTACCTTCCACCTCTATTATATAGCTCACACCACGCTCGATGTCAGCCAGGAGAAGTTCGGACGAAGGATAGCCGCTCCCCCATTGTGTCGCGTTTCCATTACGCGCCATAAACCTACGCGCCATGGCATATATCTCCGCCATGCGCGGCAGGTCATTGACCTTGCTGTCCCTTATCCTGATTCCTGCATCCATATCTATCATATAGACGTTGGCCGTCCACAAAAATTACATGAGTATGAATGTTTTTGAAGAGCAAATGCGTTTCTTGCCTATGTTTCTGAAGAGCAGACGGCGTTTCTTGCCTATGTTTTTAAAGAGCAAACAGCGTTTCTTGCCTATATTTCTGAAATAATTTGTATATTTGCATCTGAATTTCAATTGATTGGATATGATAAAACGACTGATTCTCTCGGACCTTCATGAATGGAAAGAAAAGAGAAATAGAAAACCGCTTGTTATACGTGGAGCCCGCCAGGTAGGCAAGACCACCCTGGTCAAAGAGTTCGCGCGTGAATTCGACGCGTTTGTCATGCTCAACCTGGAGCGACCTGACGACCGCAGGATCTTCGATGCCGCCAACACCCCTGCGAAGATAATGGAAATCCTGCGTCTTACCAGGCTCGCTGGAATGGCTGACCTTAAAGACAAGAAGATACTGCTTTTCGTAGACGAAATCCAATCTGAACCGAAAGCAATCGGAATGCTCCGGTATTTTTATGAGGATATGCCCGAACTGCATGTAGTAGCCGCCGGATCCCGACTGCAGGAACTCTTCAAGACCGGTGTCTCGTTTCCTGTCGGAAGAGTGGAATATATGTCCATGCGTCCATGCTTTTTCAGTGAGTATCTAAACGGAATGGGTTACGAAGGGCTGAGCCACATCGTTGAGAACGGGGAGACCGAGCCAGGATTGCATGATCAGCTGATGGATTTCTTCAGAAGATACTCATTGGTGGGAGGTATGCCGGAGATAGTCGATGAATATTCAGTAAAAAATGATATCGCGGCATTGTCACCGCTATATAACAGCCTGCTCCAAAGCTATGACGAGGATGTTGAGAAATATGCGGTATCGCCCCAACAGGTTGCCGTTCTCAGACATCTTCTTCGCTGTGGGTGGAATTATGCCGGGCAAACGATATCTTTCAATAAGTTCGGAGGAAGTTCCTTCACCTCTTCGGCAGTACACCAGGCATTTGAACTTCTTGAAAAAGCCTTTCTCGTGAAACTCGATTATCCTACGACTTCCGTCAAGGCACCCTTACAGGAGGCTCTGTCCCGCTCACCCAAACTGATATGGCTTGACAGCGGACTCGTGAATTTTTCCGCAGGAATACAGGTGGAATATCTTTCCGACACATCGCTTACTGATATCTGGAGAGGGCATGCCGCCGAACAGATTGTAGGACAGGAGCTATGGCGAGCCCTTGACAGAAATTACCAGGATTGCCAATGCTATTGGGTCAGAGACAAGAAAGGATCTGACGCAGAAGTGGACTTCGCAATGCAGATAGGAGGAAAGATAATACCCATCGAAGTGAAATGCGGACAAAACTCACATCTGAGATCGCTTCAATCGTTCACTGCCCTTGACGGGGCACACGACCTCGGCGTACGCATATGGCCTGGACCATTCTCTGTCGATGAGGTAAAGAACGTTATCTCAGGCTCAACCTACCGCCTCATAAACCTTCCTTTCTATCTGACATCCTCAATCGACCGTATCGTAACGAGATATATGTGACACGACAATCGAAGAAATTTCTGAAAAATTAATCGCTGAAATCCATTTCATTTATAAGAGACTATTCATTCCAACCGGCGGCGACCCTACGGCGCTGGCGCAGCCAGAGGATGCCGGACGAAACTGCGTAAAACATCACCAGCAGCAACACTATCGCCGCCGAGGCCGGGACTGATATGAAATAAGCGATAAAGAGGCCGCCGACACACCCCAGCAGAGACACGAACAGCGACAGAAGCATCAGAGGCGCGTATACAGCTCTGACGTCATCTGCGGCAGCGACACGAGCGACATGAGGAGCATGACACCTATCATCTTGATGGTCAAGACTATGGCGAGAGATACGAAAACTGTCATCGCCACGTTGACAAACGTGACCGGCAGATGGATCGTACGCGCGAAATCCTCGTCGAAGCTCACCGCCACTATCACCCGGTAGAATATGGCGTAGAAAACCATGAGCGCAGCCGTGAAACCCGCGAAAATCCATAAATCAGCGCGGGTTATGGTCAGGACACTTCCGAACAGGAAACTGTTCAGCTCCGGCACGCTGCCCGGAGTGAGAAACATGAACAGTATGCCCAACGCCATGCCGAACGCCCACACCACCGCTATCGCGGAATCACGCCGGGCCCTGCCGCGCGACATCCAGTCAACACCGAGCGACCCGGCCACAGCAAACACAGCGGCCATCGCCACCGGGCTCACTCCCAGGAAATAGCCGAGTCCGAGTCCGCCGAAGCATGCATGGGTGATACCACCGGAGATGAAAACCATCCTCCGGCTCATTATGTAACACCCTATGAGCGCCGACGCCACAGAGATTATCACCACACCAACCAGCGCGTTCTGGAAGAAGGGAAACGACAGAATATTCATCTCTCCCCCTTTCCGGCAACAGCCATATCACCCTCTGAGGGCACATCCGACATAAGCATCAGCAACTCGTCGCGAAGCTCGGCGGGCAACGCGATTTTCCTCAGGTCAAGACTGTGGGCCCATCCCGCCACATCTGAAGGCAGCAGCGTCAGCATTATGTCGCGGAACTCATCCGTCTCCTCCGGCGTATACGACGCGCCGTCGCGTCCGGCATAGCGGTCGAGCTCCTCATCATCATAATATACAACCTCCGCCGTCATGGCGGCCGCATGCGTCTTCTCGCACACCAGATGCTGCCCGCAGCATTCCTCCTCGCCGGAGTCTGTGGCAGCGGCCCCATCTGCCACCGTCACGTCGGTCTGGCCATCGGCATCCGGACTTCCCCCTTGGGCCGGATGCTTTTTCCGCCATGCCACATCCCACAGATACAGCCCGAGGCCTACTACCACCGTGAACGCAAGTATCACCAATGCTCCTGTCATATCATCTCCATATATATCTATATAATCCTTTAAAATCCCTGGCCACCACATCCAGGCGGTCAGCCATTGTCCCGTGCAAGGGGATTCATCCCCTTTGCCACCTCCATCCTGTCTCCTGACCTCCGGCAGGAAAATCCGCAGAGCCGCAACTCGTCCCAGAACTGCGGAAACGATTTCCCCACCACGTCCGGATCCTTTATCACAATCCGCCCGAGCCTCAGCGCAGCCATCGCGAAGGCCATGGCCATGCGGTGGTCGCCATACGTGGCTATCTCCGGGTCGGCACACGGCTCACACCTCTCCCCCTCCCACGATAAAACACCGCCGGCATAGGAAAGGATGTAGCCAAGTTTCCTTAATTCGCACGAGAGCGCCTCGATCCGGTCGCATTCCTTGAGCCGAAGATGCTCCACGCCCGCGAACCGGAACGGCACCCCGCGCAGACACAGCGCGACAGCCAAGGCCATGACAGTATCGGGCATCCCCGACATGTCGGCCTCCACCCTCCCCTCGGCAAGAGCCCGCTCGAGCAGCGGCAACGCCTCGGCGTCCCCCTGCAGCATACGGGGGCTACCGTCGGCGGCAGCATACAGCCTGCGGTAACGCGGAGGCACACCGGCTATCTCTCCCTCAAGCCCCAGGGCCATACCTTCATAAAAGAAAGTGGCCGCGCTCATGTCAGGCTCAATGTCGTAGCGGCACGGCACCTTGAACCTGCCGGGCTCCACCACCACGCCGCTATCCGACACCTGGCAACTGATTCCGAAATCGGCAAGCATCCGGGCCGTCATGTCAATATACGGGCGTGACACCGGGGGGGCGGTAAAATGAATATGCGCTCCCTTGCGCCATACCGTCGCCGCCAGCATCAGGGCAGTGACATATTGCGAGCTTTGCGAAGGGTCTATATACACATCTCCCCCATCCATTCCTCTCCCCTCGATATGCAGCGGAGCGAAACCCTCCTCACCGAGACACGTTATCTTTGCCCCATTGCTTCGCAAGGCGTCCAGGAGGGGGTCCAAGGGGCGTTTGTGCAGACGCTCGGTGCCCCCCAACGTCACGTTCACTCCCTGTACCGAGGCCGCCAAAGCCGTCAGCAGACGCAAGGCCGTGCCATTGGCATGGAGGCTGACCTCAGTTACCTTACCCTCAGAGCGGCTGCCGTCGAGCGCGGCCAGGCCCTCCTGCATCACATCGCAGTCGTCACACTCCGGAAGATAGGCAAGGTTGCAATACCGTCCCGAGAGCCAACGCAGGGCCAGTGCCCGTGCTGCTATGCTCTTTGAATATGGAAGCCTGATCATTCCTGACATTCTTTATTCACAGGAAACAACAGGCAGGCGTCGCCATATGAGAGGAAACGGTAGCCTGACTCAAGGGCATGGCTGTAGATACGCCTCCACTGCAGGCAATCGCCCCCCTCGGGGTTGAGGAAGGAGCTTACCAGAAGCAGGAGCGTAGACTGCGGCTGGTGGAAATTAGTCACCACCGTGCCGACTACTCTCCATCTGAATCCCGGGGCTATCATTATGGCTGTGGAGGCCGTGAGGGTATCGAGATTTCCCCTCCGCATCCAGTCGCGCAGGGATTCGAGCGCCTCTATCGTGTCGAAACAGGATGTAGCCTCCTCGTAGGGCCACCACTGGCCGACCTTTAGCGAGAGGTCACCACGCCCGATCGCCGCCCCGAGATATGGAAGCGACTCGAGGGTGCGCACGGTCGTTGTGCCGACGGCAGCCACCGGGCGTCCGTCACGCAATGCCCTGATAAGGCGTTCCACGAGCGGCAGCTTCACGGAAAATGTCTCCGTATGCATGGGATGGCCACCGATGGTCTCCGACTTCACCGGCTGGAACGTACCGGCTCCGACATGCAGGGTGACGTACTCCATATCTATATTGTGCGCACGCAGGTCCTCAAGCACGCGGGTGGTGAAATGCAGGCCGGCGGTAGGAGCCGCCACCGACCCCTTCACTATTGAATATACCGTCTGATAATCGTCGGAGTCACAATCCTCCGTGTCGCGTCCGAGATATGGAGGAATGGGAATCTTTCCTACGGCGTCCACCACAGAGGCGAACGAGACGCCGGAAGCATCCCAGGAAAACTCTATCTCCTGCGCGTTTCCGTCAAGCGGCCCGATGCGTCGCGCATTCAGTGTCACGGGTGTTTCTCCTACCATGAAGGATATGGAGAGGGGCCCCTCCTTCCAGCGCTTTAGGTTTCCGACGAGGCATTTCCAGACACAGCGTTGCTCGGCCTGAAAGGTAAGCACATAGTCGGAGGGGGACATGGGCTCGAGCAGAAATATCTCTATCCGGGAGCCGGTGGCCTTATGGAAGGCCATGCGGGCGTTTATCACGCGCGTGTCGTTGCCCACGAGCAGGGCCGAGGGAGGGAGCAGGGCCGGAAGCTCGCGGAAGGTTCTGTCGGCGACAATTCCGTCGGGTCGCGAGAGCAGCAGACGACATTCGTCGCGCACGGCCAGAGGATGCGCCGGAATTTTTTCAGCGGGGAGATTATAATCGAAGTCTTTTATTTTAATTTCCTTAACCATTGGTATACAGCATATTGCAAATAAATCAAAGGGCTTTTCAGCCATTGCCGGAGAGGGAGGAGGAAAAATTTTTTACAAAATTAGTGAAAAAAATTTGGAGGAGAAGAAAAAAGGTTGTAACTTTGCACTCGCAATC
>DKYZ01000081.1:14754-14879 GCA_002493515.1 Porphyromonadaceae bacterium UBA7087
TCGAATCCGTAATCGCCCACCGAATAGGATATATTTGTAATAGGAAATATTAGTACTTCATTGGAACATTGGAATGCCGAATCCGTGAGGCCAAGGCATCAAAGGGGCGATTAGCTCAGCTGGTT
>DKYZ01000092.1 GCA_002493515.1 Porphyromonadaceae bacterium UBA7087
TACGTTGCCGAATTATGGCTTAATCAGGAACTTAACGCCTTGTCGGGCGATCTGAAGGCGTTTGAGGGTCAGCTGATGCCGCAGCTTGACGAGCTTGCGAGGACTATTCCCGAAATATATTCGGGATATGCCTCGATGGTGCACGACCTTGTGGACAATACGCTCACACTGTTCAACACCAGCGACCGCACCCGGTATAAGGTGGCGGTGGCAGCCGAAATAGGAGCAAAGGCGATAGAGGCTTTCGGGGAATACAAGGCGCCCAAGGAGCATAACCGTCTGCTTCAGAAATATATGAAGGTGAAAATGACGTATGCACAGGCAAATATAGAGAAGGTCAGCCTTCTTCTTCCCAAGATTACCAGAAGCCAGAGTGCCACGGCCAAGCTTTTCAACCGCTGCGCCGAGATCGAATACGACCTTGATAAACTCACTGAAACGAGTCTGGAATCCGTCTCACGCATACAGCAGAAGGCTCTCTCGATATACCGCACCAATACCTACCTCCTGGAGCTTTGCAAATACCTCTCTTCCGAATATAAGGTGTGGCTCGCGGGAAAGCAGACGAGCGACAACGACATGCCCGACTATTATCTGATAAATCTATATCTGTCGGAGCAGCTGTATGGCGACGATCTCTTTGAGGCCTATTCTACTGCGGCTGATGAGACCCGCAGGCTGAAAGGAAAACAGGTAATGCTTCTGGCAGACTACCAGCTCTCGATGATGGCATTGGGCAACAAGCTTTGCAAAATCAACGTCAAGGAGGCAAATCCGATGGTCGGCAAGCTGATAGAAGACTGTGGCGCCCATCAGCAATATACCGAGCATACAAAGAAATTCGCCAAACATGTTGAAGACGGGATTTCCACCGGATGGAGCTTATTCGGTATTATGGTATTATTTGGTATTGTTCTAAGGGGCTTGTTATATTTCAATGCGTCGGAAGAAATCTTCTGGATTGTTCTCCTGCTTACACTTGGTCTGGTAATCAAGTTTTATGTGAGGTCGAGGAAATCAGCGATGGAGAATCATGTGAACGTCGGCCTCGCCTTGGCAAAGAGTGTTGACGAAAGCATTGAGAAAGAATGCGGTAAGGTAGACCGTCCTGACATTGATTACAACGAAAGGAATCTGCTTAAAGCCACGATATCCGGATTTTTGAAATAAAACTATATAAATCACACAGTATGAACGATATGATACCTGTCGACAACAACAGATTGTCGAAGATAGAGGATTCCAGCAGAGAAATAGACACGAACGACTATAAGGTGCTTGCCGACACCGCCAATGCGATAGTCAGCAACATAAGCAACTGTATCGGCAATGTATCCAACACTTACCGCGACATCTCGATGCTTGCCGCGCAGACGGAGGTCGAGATAAAACGGCTTGACTGTGCGCTCGAGTGCTACATGAGGAAGGCGCAGAACAACCTGCAGATCTATCGCGACACGGTTCCGCTCCTTGAAAAGAATTTCGAGAGCATGCAGTCGCGCATGGACCGTCTCATGGACCGCGCCCTTGACATGCTTTGCGAGGATGTCTCGGAGGAGTCGCTGAAGCGTCAGGAGGCCGTGATGAACATGATTGAAATGACCAACAATTCCATCAACAGTCTGGTATACAAGCTTTTGCCATCATATTGAGGTCGGGACGGCATGGAAATGACAATGATTAAAGATAAATGATATGGGTAGAATAGTAGAGGTAATCGATACGTCCGGTTTTGAAAAGTATGTTGAAAAGGTAAGCCGGCGTGCAGAAGAGGAGGAACATCAGGCAGAGAGACTTACGGAATCCCCTTCGTTTAGACTTTGCTGGATGGCAAAGAAGTATGACGACTGGTTTCTCGACCCGCTGGTGGGATTCATAATTCCCGGGGTAGGTGATATTATATCTTCGGCAGCGACGTTTCCGGCAGTCTATGTGGCGTTGTTCAAGATCCGTTCCCTGAAGCTTACCATGGCGATTCTCGCCACGATGGTTCTTGACCTGCTTTGCGGACTGGTTCCCGGAATTGGAGACTTGTGCGACGCATTCTACAAATCATCCAAGATAGCGTGCAGGCTTATTGTCGGCTATGTGGATAAAGACCCGGCTACGATGAAGGAGATCAACCGTCGCGCTCTGTGGGGCACGGTAGGCGCCATTGCTGCCGGACTGCTACTGTGGCTTGTCTCCTCATTCATATTGAAAATAGTCCATTGGATCGGCAATCTGTTCTGACAGGCAGTAGGCCAAGGCAGCTGAATAAATCTTCCAAAACAATGGGGGCTTAGATTTTGTTAAAAAAGAAGACGGTTATTATCGCCTTCTTTTTTATTTAATGACCAAAATTTACATTATGAAGAACTTTAGACTCCTGGCCGTGACCCTCGTCATGGCAGTGCTGTCGCCTGGCCTCATGTCGGCGCAGCTCAAGCGTTCCCCGGATTTCAAAGACAGATACAAACTCAAGGAGGCCGTCGTGCTGAGCCGCCACAACATCCGCGCTCCCCTGTCGGGCAACGGCAGTACGTTGGGCAATCTCACCACGCATGAATGGAACGAATGGAGCTCCGCCCCGAGCGAGCTGACCTCCAGGGGAGGCGCTCTTGAGACCGTCATGGGTCAGTTCTTCCGCAAATGGCTCGTAGACGCTGGTCTCTTTCCCGAGAACTATGTGCCTACCCAGGATGAGGTGAATGTCTATACAAACTCCATGCAGCGGTGTATCGCTACCGGACAGTATTTCACCTCCGGATTCATGCCGATGGCAAACCTGCGCGTCAACCACCGTTATTCTCCGAGCAAGATGGATCCCGTCTTCTGTCCGCAGCTCACGAAAGTCAGCCCTGAGTTCCGCGAAATTGCCATGGAGCAGATCAGCGCCATGGGAGGGGAGAAGGGAATCGTGGGAATCAACGAGGCTCTGGCTCCAAATTACGAGCTGATTGCAGATGTCCTCGACCTGGAGGATTCCCCGGCGGCAAAAAACAACGGGATGAAGGCATTCGACAACTACAATACGGAGATCATACTTCAGCGTAATGAGGAGCCGAAGATGAAAGGCTCACTCAAGGACGCCAATTCCGCGAGCGACGCTTTCATCCTCCAGTATTACGAGCAGCCGGACACCATAAAGGCCGGATTCGGCCATAAGCTGACGCGCGACCAGTGGGCCGAGATAGCCGAGATCAAGGATGTCTACGGCGACGTGCTTTTCACGGCGCCGATCGTGGCCGCCAATGTGGCTCATCCCCTTCTGGTCTATCTCAACGACGAGCTGAATTCACCTGACCGCAAATTCACTTTCCTTGTGGGGCATGACAGCAACATAGCCAGCGTCAACGCAGCCCTCGGTGTCGAGCCATACGAGCTTCCGAACGCAATTGAGCGAAAGACGCCGATCGGCAGCAAGGTGGTGATAGAGAAATGGGTAGATCCGCAGGGTGAGGAATACGCAGCCTTGAATCTTGTCTACCAGTCGCCCGACCAGCTCCGCGACATAGAGCTTCTCGACCTTGACAACCCTCCGATGGTCTATCCGTTGAAGCTCAAAGGGCTTATGGCCAATGCCGACGGCCTTTACAAGCTTGCCGACGTCCAGAAGCGCTTCATGGAGGCGATACGCGCTTATGACGCCATTCCCGACAGCATGGAGTGATTGTGCAGACATATATGGCCCACAAAAGAGAAATATTCTCCGAATATGCTCTTTTGTGGGCTTTTTTTTATATATGTTTATTGCGGAGTAATATTATTTTTGTATATTTGTGCCTTATTAATCATTTTATTCTGATTTTATGAGACAATCTATTACTCTGTTTATGGCATCTGCCATGCTTGCTTCGGTTGGTATGGCGTCGGCTTCCGGCCGTTCCGGCGCGCCACCTGACATCTACGGCTGGGACATATACTCGAAAAACGAGACTCCATATGGGCTTTACCGGATGGAGGGGGATGCTTTCAATATGGTGTGGGCCGACACGTTTTTCGACGAATATGGCACAAAGGTCAACAACGGCTTTCTTAAGGACGGAAAGATCATAGGTCTTGCCACGAAGGAGCTGATCACGTATCTGCTTGACTACCATTACGTGGTCTATGATTTCGAGACGGGAAAGGTGCTCGAAAGCAAGAAGCTTACCATCAAGGAGGCCCCGTATTACGAGAGTCTCGCCTATAATCCTGATGACGGCTACGCCTACGGCATCGGAAGGAACTATCAGTACGGGGAGACGAAATCGGTGTTCATGCGCAGCAAGGCCGATGATTTCACCACCTCGGAGGTGATAGCGGAGATAGGGACGGGAAGGAACCTTCAATCCATATGTTACAGCGGGCGCGACAATGCCTTCTACGGCGTTAACGCAAACAGCGAGTTTGTGCGTGTGGATGTCGACGGCACCTACACACCGCTTTTCACCATCGACAGCGACTTCGTGGCGTCATATCGCGGAGCGTTGCTTTTCAGCCAGAAAGACAATCTCTTCTACTGGAACTACAGCACTGAGGATTCATCCTTTATGGCCACCATCGACGACATCTCCCAGGAGGTGGAGGTGCTTTTCGAGATTGAGCATGCCAATGAGTTCTCGTTCTTTGTCACTCCCGATGAATGGCAGGAAGACATGCGGCAGCCCGAGGATCCCGAACTTGTGGAGGCCTCTTTCCCGCAGGGTGCTTTGAGCGGAAAGATGATTTACCGGCTTCCGGAAAAGCTGCTTGACGGCACTGTGATGGAAAACGCCATGCAATGCGTCGCCACCATCGACGGAGAACAGGCATTCGACGGAGACGGTACACCCGGAGGCCTTCTTGAAGTTGAGTATCGGGATCTGACACGGGGTTCCCATACCTTCGGTTTCTATGTGTCGTATGACGGTCACTCAAGCGCCGTATGCCAGTCGAACATATACATAGGATATGATTATCCTCTGGCACCACGCAATGTGTTGATGTCGTCAGCTTCATTGCAATGGGATGCCGTCACAGAGGGTGAGAACGGCGGATATGTCGATGCGGCAAATATCGAATACAGCGTCAGCATCAACGGCAAGCCTTACGGATCCACAAGGGAGACGCACCTCGACATAACGCTTCCGGCCGACGAGCCTCTCGCGGCATATACGGCGTCGGTGGTGGCTCTCAACGCAGAGCTGGAGTCAGAACCCGGATTCTCCAACCGAATAGTAGCCGGAAAACCGTTGAGCCTGCCGGTGTATCTGAAACCTACGCTGTCGGAATATGAGCTCTGTAGCGTGGCCGATCTCAACGGCGATAACGTATATTGGATTTACGGCGACCAGCAAGAGGGATTCCTCATGGGTTATTCCATAGAGGGTTCGGACTGCGACGACTGGCTGTTCCTCCCTCCGTTTGAGGTGACCGATGCCGATAACACACTCTCGTTTGAATATGAGGCGTGCATAAGGAGTGAGCTTTTCAATGACGAGGAGCTGGAGGTGAGGCTCGGAAAAAGTCCTGACGCTGACGGCATGACTCAGACGCTTGTGGCGAAATACCGTCCGGAGGCTGTCGATCCCAGGATGGAGCTGAAGAACGTGCTTTTCAATGTGGCTGAGCCCGGCACATATTATATAGGATTCCATCTTACATCCAGGGCAAACCAGATGGGTGTCGTGGTGAAGAATGTCAGGATAGAAGACAATGACATCACTGAGGATTCTCCCGCTGCTGTAGCTGACTTGTCGGCAAAAGCCGCGGAGAAGGGTGTGCTTGAGGCGACAGCCACATTCACATTGCCTGTAAAGACTGTCGGAGGAGAAGACCTCCCTGCTGATGCTGTGCTAAAGGCAATCGTGTCGTCGTCGGTGGCGACTGCCGAGGCAGAGGGAAAACCTGGAGACACTGTTTCCGTGACAGTGAAGACCGTCCAGGGTGACAATATACTCAAGGCCTACACCACCTATGGCGATTTGTGCAGCCCTACGGCTTCCGTGTCTGTCTATACCGGTGTTGTGGCTCCTGTGCATACCAAGGTGACATCTATAAAGGTCTCGCCCGACATGATGCAGGCCACTATAACATGGAATCCGGTCACCGAGGGTGTTGAAGGGAAATTCATCATTCCGGAAGATGTGACTTATGATATTTATGTAGTTGAGAGCAGTCCGCTTGGTTCGGAATGGGTATACTATGACTCCGCTGGTAAAGCCACCGAGTATACATACGTTTGTCAGGAGGGTATGGAGCAGCAGGTGCTTCAGATCGGGGTTGTGGCCATCAACGATGCCGGTAACGACGGGTATGTGGCCTCGGCCCGCGAGCTGGTAGGCACACCGTTGGCATTGCCGATGACTGATTCTTTTGGAAACGGTGAGGAGTCGGTAGAGCCTTGGGTAATATATAAGCCCTCCAATGCCTATGACGCCCAGTGGAAGGTCGGCAAGATAGAGGATCTCGGGGTATTCGATACGGATGCGGTGTACGGGCTGTATTGCCTGGCGCAGAAGGATGGCAGCAAGGGAATGATCGGTTTCCCGAGATTCTCTACTGTTGGTTGCAAGAATGTCAAGATTGTCTTTGACGCTTATGTCGGCGAGGATTGTGTGGAAGCCAAGGTGACAGCAGCCGGTCATTATTCCACGGAGCGAGTGGTGGTTGGAACAATCTCGCCTATGGACGGAAGTCCGAATATGCGTCGTGTGGAGATGCAGCTTCCGGCCGAGCTTCTCAACCAGTATTGGGTGCAGGTATATCTGGAAGTGGAATATGACGATGCGTTCAAGGTACTTCTTGTCACTAATGTTTCGGTGGAGGAAGGTGTTGTCGGTTCATCTGAGAGCGTGGATATGTCAGTCAGGTCGATACGTGGCGGCATGGGTACGGTCGAAGTTACCGGGTATGCGGGAGAAACACTCCGGATATCCGTTGCCGACGGCCTCTGCGTCATGTCTGCCGTGGTGAAGGATGACTCGGCGGTATATGATCTGCCGCGTGGAATCTACATTGTTACCGCAGGCACGACTACCCGAAAGGTCGTGGTGAGATAATCCTTGCTAACATCAATAACAGGCATCCCGGCTCCGCACAAGAGCCGGGATGCTTTTTCCTAAGACTGATAATTTCCTGGTATTATGATATTTAACAAATATTAACTATGAATTATAGTTGTAACTATAAAAAATAGTTGTAAATTTGCGGCATCAACATCTGTAGACTCATTGAATATGGAGAAGCTAACCGCAAAAGAGGAGGAAGTGCTGGGGCTGTTCTGGGAGAAAGGCCCGCTGTATGTCAGAGAGATAGTGGAGCTGTATGAGGATCCCAAGCCTCATTTCAACACTATCTCCACCATAGTGCGTGCCCTTGAGGAGAAGGGGTATGTAGGCCACAGCAAGCAAGGGAAATCATATCGGTATCATGCCATAGTGGCGGAGGAGGACATGGGACGGAAATCACTGTCGTCAATCATAGGACGCTATTTCAAGAACTCATATCTCCGCGTTGTCTCGTCGTTTGTGGAAGAGGGCAATATCCCCGTAGAGGACCTGAGGCGTCTGCTTGACGAGGTGGAGAAATCACAAAAAGAAAAATCTGACTGAGTATGGGAACGCTGTTATCTTATTCGCTTGTCGCCTCGGTCTTTGTCCTGGCTCTGTTTCCGCTGCTTCACCAGATAGTAGGCCGGTGTACATCATTTCGTTTCAACAGGTTCGCCATAATCTGCGGGCTGTTGCTGTCGCTGTCGCTTCCATGTGTCCTTACAGATTCTGTCAAGACCTCTGCGGCCGCGCCTGTGGTCTATCTGGAATCAACAACAGAAGCCGGTATGGCTGCCGCTGACGCATTCTCTTCGGGAGACATCATATCTGGAACGCCGGAAAAGTCAATTCCTTGGGTTGCAATCGCATTGGCCGTATATTTCTCCGGGATAGCTATTCTTCTTTGCCGTGAAACCATCTCCTATCTGCGCCTTTACAGGATGATAACCCGCGCTGAGAAAACAAAATCAGACGGCATGACGATATGTCGTCTCCCTGATAATGAGACCGCTTCTTTCAGCTGGAGCAGATATATCTTCATGCATGATTCAGATATGGAAGAGCCCGCAGGCAAGATATTTCTGCATGAAAAGGCGCACGCGCAGAACCGACACTGGATGGATCTCCTCTTTGCTGACCTTTCATGTATCCTGCTATGGTATAATCCTTTTGTATGGATGACGAGACGGCTTATGAAACTCAACCATGAGTTCGAGGCTGACTCGGCTGTCATAAACTCAGGTGTAGATACATATGAATACCAGCGCCTTCTCGTGATGAAGGCGATGGGAAGGAGAGCCATTCCCGTCACTAACAGTTTTGCGGTAAATCGACGGGATTTCCGCAAGCGTGTCTTGCTGATGGGTAAAAAGCGGTCCTCAGCAAAGACGATGCTGATTGCTTTTGGCGGCATACCGGCGGTGATTGCCGCATGGATAGCCATATCATCGCCTGTGGCAGCCGGGCTCCTTGAATCCATCAATGATTTCGACACCTCTTTACAGGCTGCGGAGAGGCATTCCGTCATGCCCCACACAGATATAGACGTTGAAGTCCGGCCTGATACTCTGGCAGAGGAGGGAATGGCCACGGTTATCGAAATAGCCTCGCCGCTCTGGGATCAGACTGAATTGGCCGAACTGATCAGGAGCTCATTGTCTTCCGTCAAATCGGACAGGGAGCGGAAAATTACTATCGGTATTGTGGTCGATAAGGATGGCAGTGTCAAGGACGTCATGGCTGTCAACGCTGATGGCGAGCTTGTTGAGGCTGTCGTGACCCAGGCGCTGAACGGCGTAAGGATTGAACCGGTCACCGATAACGGCAAGCCGATAGAGATGCGTTTCAATATTCCGGTGACGATAAAGAAAACGGAGTAATTCTATAAAACAATACCAACCTTAAGGAATCTGGAGTTTCGGATTCCTACTAATGCCATACCCTTATGAAACAGAGGATTCTGATATTATTGTTGACTTTACTATCAGTGCAACAGGTGGTTAGCCAGAGTGTCATAACAGGAACCGTCAAAAATGCCGATGGCGATGCACTGGACTTTGTGAGCGTCACTGCCTGTCCCCATGACGCGCCAAAGAGGATACTGACTTCTGTCTTCACCGATGAGACCGGCAGTTTTCAAATGAATGTGGACAGTGAATGCGACAGTCTTATTCTCAGGGCATCAGGAATGGATATCGAGCCGGAAGAGATTATTATACCAAACCGATCCGGTCGATATGAAATCATTTCGGAGAAGCGCGTGGTGGAGCTTAAGGAAGTAATTGTCAAGTCTAAGAAGGTATACTCGCATGGCGACACAATCAACTACAATGTAAGTTCTTTTCTCTCTCAGAACGACCAGTCGATAGCCGATGTGTTGAGGAAGATGCCGGGAATAAGTGTGGCTGAGTCAGGGCAGGTATCATATCAGGGGAAACCCATAAAGAATTTCTACATCGAGGGGCTTGACCTGATGAAGGGGCACTACGGAATCGCCACAAACAATATTGACCCCAACAACATTGCTGCAGTGCAGGTCTTGGAGAACCATCAGGACATAAAGGCTCTCAAAGGGTTGCGCCCGGAGGAACAGGCATCAATCAACATCAGGCTTAAGGAGGGTGTGAGGGGTGTATTCAATCTGATTGCCACTCTCGGTGGAGGTTATGGCGATGAGGGGCTGTGGAACAACTCGGCGATAGCGACCTATTTCCGCCGGAACAGCCAGTTCCTCGCCACATACAAGGGAAACAATACGGGTGAAGACCTGTCGCAGGAGCTATACTCCTTCGACAACGATTGGGAGCGCACAAGTTATATCTCTACAATCTCCATGCCATCTGCACCGGGAATCGACAAGCGGTTATATTATTTCAACCGATCCCACAGCGCCACCCTCAATAATGTATATCATGTCGGCAAGTCGGGCGAGCTGGGCATAAATGCCGCATATCTCAACGACCGCGACAATCGCCGCAGCAGCTCATCAACGACCAATTTTCTGCCTGACGGTAGTCGAAACGTCGTGGACGAAATCATGCAGTGCACGGCCCGTATGCAGAAAGCCTATGGTGACCTCACATATATGGACAACGGCGATGAGAACTATCTGAAGGAGCAATTGAAATTCGACTGGAGCACGTCTGACGCAGACAGCCGTATTCTTGCCGGAGGCGATGACATCAATCAGCGAGGCAAGACTGACACATACCGTTTGCTGAATAAATTCCATATGACACACCGCAATTCCTCAGACCGTGGCTTTGAGATTTCATCAATTGTCAACCTGGAGAAGCGTCCCCACTCCCTTTCAGTATATCCCAATCTGTTCCCGGAGGTAATAGATGGTGGGATGCTCAGCCAGCATGTGGATCTCCATAACATATCCACTGAGAACATGGCAGGATTGCTGTCTGCTTTCAAGATCGGCAATTTCACGCTCCATCCGTCAGCCTTAGTGAATTATCATCATAATTCGCTTGAAAGCCGCCTTGACGTCATGGGAAATGACCTTACACTTGATTACCTTGATGCCGGAATTGCGACAGAAATAATGTTCAACACCCGAAAACTTCATGCTTCCCTCTACCTGCCTCTGAAGTACAGGCTGTTCAGGCTGAAAAACAGGTTGGACGATAAGATTACCGACAAAAGCCGTTTCCGGATTGAACCCTCTCTCAATTTCATCTACAGGATAAACAGCAGCCACAACCTGAAAGCCGCTGCGTCGCTCAGTTATATGACGCCTTCGATTGAGACGCTGTATTCCGGTTATATACTGACATCATATCGTCAGCTTTCCGCCTACGACGTGGCGGGGATGTATGAAGGCATGAGCCAGAATTATTCATTGGGATATGATTTCAAGAGTATTCTCTCAATGAGTTTCGCCGGCGTGGAATTAATGTGGAACAGGCAGTCCCCAGAAGTGCTATACGGCTCCTGCTACGACGGCATCGTTGAGCGCACCATAAGCCGCCGCACATCCGAATCTGGAGATATGCTTTCCGCAAAGATTCATGCAAGCCAGGGCTTCGACTGGCGCCGCCTCAAGATCGGAGCCGCGCTGACTTACACATTCTACGACAGCCCGCTGCTCGTGCAGGATGAAGTATTGCGTTACAATGGCAATAGTCTCGGAGTCGAGGCTGACATAAGTCTGACTCCCTTCAAGTGGCTTGGCGTGTCATACCAAGGAAATTACTCGCAGTCGGCAACGCGGCAGAAAGGATATGAGCGTTTTCCGTGGCTGCGAACAGTAACAAACAAAGTTTCTCTTGATTTCACGATTCCTGGAGGCGTGACGCTCACCACATCGCTATATCATTACTACAATAATTTCAACGAAGGCGACAAATCGTTCATTCTTCTCAATGCAGAGGCCAGATATACCATAAAGCGTTTCAGCTTCACGCTCTCATGCGACAATCTGCTCAACCGGAAATCGTATGTCTATTCCAGTCTGTCGGCTCTCACCGAGTCGAGGGCTGTCTATGGCATACGTCCCCGAAGCATCCTGCTGAAAATAAGATTCAGAATATTCTAAAAATTAAATTGATATGAGAAAATTACTTTTGTTATCACTGACTTTGCTCTCTCTGACGGCCAACGCGCAGTTGGATGTCTTCAGCGAGCAGCTTGGCCGGCCGGCAACTGTCGACACGGCACGTTATAAAATCACGTATTCGCTTGACTATGCGTGTCACCCGCAGGTAGATGTCAGATTCCAGGATGTGCGTGATGTTCTGGTCGGACGTCATGCAGTCAAGGATTTCAGCGATGTGATATTCCATTATGACTCGCTGGCTACCGAGGATATGAGAAAGGGGAAAGACGCCTTTTTCAATCCGAAAGGCACTCCTTGGCCGGTAGAGGTTCTGCTCTCTGCGAAAGGAAAGCAAGCGGATATGAAACGCCGGTTGCCGTCTGGTATGGGGACATTGAGCTATCGTGATTCTGTACCGACTTTTGACTGGGAGTTTGTGGCAGATACCACCCGGACAATACTCGGTTATGAATGTCAGCTGGCAACGACACGTTTCGCAGGACGGGACTATTCCGCATGGTATACCACTGAACTGCCGTTGCCCTACGGGCCGTATAAGTTTGGAGGCCTGCCGGGACTTATAGTGCGGATTCAGGATGCCGAGGGCCAGTACGTATGGACCATGACCGGTTTTGAGAGTTCTGATGAGCCGATAATCGTCTATGAATATTCCAATGAGAAGAAATGCGCTCCCGAGGAGGCCGACAAGACAGTCAGACGGTATTATGATGCTCCGTTGACTGTCCAGTTGGCGGCAATAGGCGGAGGGAAAGGCCGGATAATGATAGTGGGCAAAGACGGCAAGACTCGCGACGCGACAGATGTAGAAGACACCCCAATCCCTTATAAACCCCTTGAGATAAGATGAAAGCAATAATAATGACGGCGGTTCTGCTGCTTCTGTCGGGATGCGCCAATGCCAGCTCAGATGTTAAGAAACTTGAGCTATCTGGCGCCTCGTTGCCTGCTGTGAGGCATATGATAGACATGAAGATGTCAAACGACACGTTATTCTTCGTTTTTGATAGCGAAGAGGGGATACTGTTTCATTGAGTGTG